>NZ_CABPRH010000020.1:0-29782 GCF_902410085.1 Haloferax sp. KTX1
CCCCACCGTCCGGTCCCCGAAATCGCCGGTCCCGCCGTACTTTTATCACCGTTCCGCGTAACCGACTACCACGAATGGAGATCAGCGACATCCGTACCATCCGGTTCAGCTGTGCGTCTCACATCGACCCCGACGAGAAGGGTCACGGCCACCCCGGCGAGCCGAGGGAGTCGACGCGGACCATCACCCACGTCGTCGTCGACGGCGGTCCCGACGGCTACTGCCGCGGCGGCCACGAGGCGGCCAACGAGTTCGCCAAGAAGCACCTCGTCGGCGAGAACCCGCTGTACCGCGAGAAGCTCTGGCAACTGCTCTGCCGGGCCGAGCGGCTGAACAAGGGGACGCTCACGGACAAGCGCGTCGCACCCATCGACTGCGCGCTCTGGGACGTCGCCGGCAAAGACGCCGGCCTCCCGGTCTACCAACTCATCGGCGCGGCTCGGGACTCGGTCCCAGCGTACGGCAGTACGATGGTCGGCGACGACGACCCCGACGGACTCGGCTCGCCCGAGGCGTACGCCGACTTCGCCGAGGAACTCGTCGAGGAGGGCTATCAGGCCGTCAAGCTCCACACGTGGATGCCGCCGTTCGGCGACGACCCCGAACGGGACATCGCCGCCTGTCGGGCGGTCCGCGAGCGGGTCGGCGACGACATCGACCTCATGCTCGACGCCCACCACTTCTACAGCCGGAGCGAGGCCAAGAAAATCGGCAAGGCGCTGGAAGACCTCGACTTCCGCTGGATAGAAGAGCCGATGGACGAACACTCGATGTCCTCCTACGAGTGGCTCTCGAACGAACTCGATATCGCCGTCGTCGGCCCCGAGACCGCCGAGGGTCGGATGCACACCCGCGCGGAGTGGATTAAGCGGGACATCGCCGACATCATCCGCGTCGGCGTCTACGACGTGGGCGGCATCACGCCGGCGCTGAAGGCGGTCGGCCTCTGCGAGTCGTTCAACATCGAGTGCGAGATTCACGGCCGCGACGCGCCCAACCTCCAACTGCTCGGGACGATGGCGTTCCCCGGTCGGTACTACGAGCGCGGCCTCCTGCACCCGAATCACGACTACGAGACGTACTTCCCCGGTCTCGAACACCCGCCGGACGAAATCGACGACAACGGCGTGGTCGAACTGCCGCAGACCCCCGGCCTCGGCTACGCGTTCGACTGGGACTACATCGACGCGAACCGCGTCGAGTAACCGCGCGAGAGCGCGCGACGACGCGGAATACGGGTCAACCGACGAGGTCGCTACGAAACAGAATCGACGCCGGTCGCTCGCGGAACGCTGCACGCTGCTTTTCGGGTCGGTGGTTTACTTCGACGGTCGGTGCCGGTGACGGGCTTCCGCGGTCAATTGTACGAGCCCCAGAGTCGGAGCAGGAGGAAGCCGCCGACGCCGACGCCGATGAGCGAGATACCCCAGACGCCGAACATCCCCGCAATCGTCCCGTCGAGGACGAAACGCGCGAGGAGAATCATGAAGACGCCGGCGAGCACGGTCATGATGAAGTTCCGGTTCGACGACGCGGCCTTCCGGAGCGAAGGCACGCGCGATGCGTTGACTGACATACGTACTCACACGGTGGCCCTCCGCACACAAATAGGTACTGTTCACGCGGGGGCCGTTCGACCGGCTCGCACGGCTCTGCGGGTCGAAAACGGGGGCTGGAAAGCGGGACGCGGCGTCCGCGAACGGGGTCGGGTGGCTCAGTCGTCGACGATGCTCGGACTGTCCCAGTACTCGTGGGTGTCGTCGGCGCGGAAACACCGCGCGGCGTGGCCGTCTTCGTTCTCGAACGCGCCCGGGTCGTTGGTCTGGCAGACCTCGCGCGCCTTCGGACACCGCGGGTGGAAGTGACAGCCGCTGGGCCGGTTCGTCGGGTCGGGGATGTCGATTTTCCGAATCGGGAGGTCGTCGTCCTCGTCGCCCTCGTAGAGGTTCGGCGTCGCCCACTTCAGCGCCTGCGTGTAGGGGTGCTGGGGATTGCCGATGACCTGCTCTATCGGGCCGACCTCGACGATGCGGCCGAGGTACATGACGGCGATGCGGCCGCCGGACTTCTCGGCGATGTACCGGGCGTTCGAGAGGTCGTGGCTGATGAAGACGTAGGAGGTGTCGAACAGGTCCTGCAGTTCGAGCATCAGGTCCATCATCTCCACCCGGAGGCTCACGTCGAGGGCGCTGATGGCCTCGTCGGCGAGGATGACGTCCGGGTTCAACAACAGCGACCGGACGAGCACGACGCGCTGTTTCTCGCCGCCCGAAAGCTGGTGGGGGAACCGCTCGACGAAGTCCTCGGCGGGCGTGAGTCCGACGCGTTCGAGGAGCGCGTAGACGCGCTTTCGGCGCTCTTCGTCGCCGAGGTTCGGGTTCCACTTCTTCAGCGGGAGCATCAGCGAGGTGAGGATGCGCTGGTTCGGGTTCAGTGCGCTGCCGGGGTCCTGATGGATTATCTGGAGCGACCGCCGTATCTCCGAGAACGGGATGTCCGGGTCGCCGCCGTTCTTGGCCTCCCAGATGTCCTGTCCGCGGTAGGTTATCGAGCCGTGGGTCGGCTCCTGTGCGCCGATGATCGTCTTGCCCAACGTCGATTTACCGCAGCCGGACTCGCCGATGAGCGTGACCACGTCGTTCTCGCCGATGTCGAGCGAGATGCCGTCGACGGCGCGGACCGTCTGCCGTTCGCCGAACAGGCCGAGGAAGCCGCTACTGTCCGTGAAGTGGACGGACACGTCGTCGACCGAGAGGATGGAGTCGTCGACGCTCATTCCGACTCACCGCCCTCTTCGGCCGCCTCCATCGCGGGAATCGGAATCTCGTCGGACACGTCGTCGTGGTAGAAACACGCGGTTCGGTGGCCGCTGCCGCGGTCGGCCATCGGCGGCTCCGCCTCCGCGCAGGACTCGTCGGCCATCGGGCACCGCGGTCGGTACGAGCAGCCCGGGATGTTGGTCACCGGGTCGGGCTTCGAGCCCGAGATGGACTGCATCTCCTCGATGGGGGCGTTCAGGTCCGGCGTCGCGTTGAGGAGCGACCGCGTGTAGGGATGGGCCGCGTCGTAGAGAATCTCCTCGGTCGAGCCGACCTCGACGATGTCGAACGCGTACATCACGACGAGCCGGTCGGCGAGCTTGGTGAGAAGCGGCAGGTCGTGCGTGATGAAGATAATCGTCAGGTCGTACTCCGCTTTGAGCTCCTTGAGCAGCGAGACGATAGAGCGCTGCATCAGGAGGTCGAGCGCGGCGGTCGGCTCGTCCATCACGAGCACCTCCGGTTCGAGGATGAGCGCGAGCGCGACGAGCGCGCGCTGTTTCATCCCGCCCGAGAGCTCGTAGGGGTACGAGTCGAGGACGCGGTCCGGGTCGAGGTAGAGGTCGCCCAGAATCTGATGGGCGCGTTCGAGCCCCGCCTCCACGTCGCGGTTGTGGTCTTCGAGGGTCTCCCGGAAGTGGCCGCGGACCTTCTTGACGGGGTTGAACGAGCTCATCGCGCCCTGGAACACCATGGCGACTTCGCCCCAGCGGAACTTCCGAAGCTCCTCTTCGTCGAGGTCGAGCACGGAAATCGGCTCGCCGCCGTCGGGCGGGTAGTACGTGACCTCGCCGGAGGTCTCCCCCGGGCTGACGACCGCGTTCATCAACGCGGACGAGGTCATGGACTTCCCGCTGCCGCTTTCGCCGACCATCCCGAGCGTCTCGTTTCGGTAGATGTCGAAGTCGACGTTGCGGACGACTCTCGATTCGCCTCGATTGGTCCCGAAGGTGACCTCCAGGTCGCGGACTTCGAACACGACGTCTTGGTCCGGGTCCGAGTCGTTCTGATTCGACGTTCGCATTGCTTGGTTGGTAGTCATGGGCTGGTAATAGGTGTTGGCACGGGGTCAGTCCCCGCCGGTCGCCTGCGATTGGTTGTTCTTCGAGGTGTCTTTCTTCGAGGTCTTCGCGTGGCGCGCCCGGAGGCGGACGTTGAACAGGCTGTCGAGCCCCTGCGACAGGAGGACGAGCCCGAACGAAAGCAGGAAGATGCAGACCATGGGCGCGACCATCCACGGGAGCATGTCCGGGCGGGTGAGCGCGTTGCCCTCGTACGCGAGGTTCATCATCACGCCCCAGTTGAACGTGGTAAACGGCAGGATGCCGAGGAAGTACAGCCCCACGGACTCGAAGATGATGCGCCGGGAGGTGAGCGCCCCGTTTATCATCACGTACGGCATGAGCTGCGAGAGGATGTCCCGTCGGAGAATCGACGACAGCGGGATACCCATGATTTCGGAGGCCTCGACGTAGGACTCCTCGCGGATACTCAGCACCTGCGAGCGGACGGTCCGCGCCAGCCCCGGCCAGTTGTCGATGCCGAGGAAGACCCCGACGATGTAGGGGTTCTCGGGTTGGAAGATGGCCGTGATGACGATGATGAGCGGCAGGCCCGGAATCGTGATGACCACGTCGGTGACGGTCATCAGGAACGAGTCGATGCGCGTGCCGTGTTCGAAGCCGGCGACGACGCCCACGAGGGCGGCGAAGCCGACGCTCACGACCGCGCCCGCGAAGATCATCTTGAACATGCCCGGCGTCGCGTGGATGAGCTGGGCGTGAATCGGCTGGCCGAACACGTCGGTGCCGAGCGGGTACGCGAGCGATTCGAACGGCGCGGCGAGGACGGGGGCGTCCCCGCTGGTCGGTCGCTCGACGAGGACGACGCCGACGGTCCCCATGAGGAGGAAAAAGGCGAGAATCGCGCCGCCGACGAGCGCGCGCCAGTCGGCGACCGCGATGCGCGCGGGGGCGACGACGTTCATTTCGAGGAATCGCTTTGCGCGGTCGGCCCGCGATTCCGGGTCCGGGTCGATGTCTTCGTCGTAGAGGTCCTTCAGGTCGAACGAGTCGGAATGTGCTTCGCTCATAGTTACTCCTCACCCACCGAGATGCGCGGGTCGATGAGCGTGTACGTGAGGTCGGCGATGAAGATGGCGGTGAGCGAAATCGCCGTGAACACGAGGAGCGTGCCCATCAAAAGCGGGTAGTCCTGCGTCTTGACCGCCTCGAACATCAGGAGGCCCATGCCCGGGTACGCGAAGACCTCCTCGACGATGACGGCGCTGCTGAAGACGCCGGCGATGCCGATCATGAACTGCGTGTACATCGGGAGGATGGAGTTGTGCCCGAGGTACTGCGTGGCGATGCGGGTCTCCCGGAGCCCGCGGAGCTGCGCCACGCGGATGTAGTCCTCGCCGAGGACGCGAATCGCGTTGCCGCGCATGGCGAGCGCCCCAGAAGTGGCGAGCGCGCCCATCGAAATCGCCGGGAGCGCCGCGTGCTGCACGAGGCTGACCATGAACTCGGGGTTGTACCCCGCGGCGATTCCCGAGCCGATTCGGCCGCCCGTCGGGAAGTAGTTGTTCTGGATGGCGAGGAAGTAGACGAGCACGACGCCGACGATGTAGTACGGAATCGAGTTGAGCCCGATGATGAGCGATGACACCGTGGAGTCGAACCGCGACTTCTCGCGGTAGGCCGTCATCACGCCGAGGAAGATGCTCAGCGAGTAGCCAAGCGCGAGCGCGTAGACGCTGATGAACATCGACCACGGGATGCGCTGCATGATGAGCGTCGTGACCTCCTCGTTTTTGAAGAACGAGGTGCCCAGGTCCTGCCGGAGAATCACGTCAGATGCGTAGTTGAAATACTGTACGTGCATCGGCTGGTCCGGGTTCACGTTCGTGTAGAGCTGTATCATCCTGTTCAGTCGGTCGATGTCGACGCTCCCGCCGCTCTGCGAGAGAATCACGCTCCGCATCGCTTCCGTCGGCCCGCCGGGCATGGCCTGATACAGCAGAAACGAGACCGTCATCGTGACGAGAAACGTCAGTATCGCTTGCCCGAGACGCTTCAACAAATACTTTGGTGTCATTATTAATAGTTTGGCTTCTATCGTGAGAGAGCTTAATTGTGGTGGTTAAGCCCGTTGGGGGTGCCGTCTCACCTTACTGCGAGTTCGAGCTAATCCATCCGTTCTTGAACGAGAACTCGCCCGGCCGGTTCGTGTTGAGTTCGTAGTCGTCGCCCGTCGGCATGGCGAAGTCCTGCGTGTCGCCCCAGTAGCCGGAGTCCTCCTCGACGAAGACGAAGTCGGGAAGCGCGTAGTTGAACCACTGGACGAGGTCGCGGGTGCGCTCTCTGACCTGCTCTGCGGACTCGGAGTTCGGCAGGTCGTTCATCAGTTTCGCGGGCTGAATCTCCCTGCCGCTGCCCGAAATCTCGGTCGCGCCGACCTCGCTCGGGATGGTCGTCGTAAAGGGCTTGCCCGTCGGGCCGGTCTCGTCCCCGCTGGAGGGGTCGCCGACCTCGATGCCGTAGAAGTTGTTCGAGAAGTACGCCGTCGGGTGCCACAGCGCCTTCGCGACGTGCCATATCCAGAAGATGTCCGCCTCGTACGTCTGGAGGCGCTGGTAGTAGTCGGTCGAGCTGACGGTGCTGATCTCGGTCTGGAGGCCGAACGCGTTGAGCTGGTCGTTGAAGACCTTCGTCGCCTGCACCTGCGTGTTGTTGTTCTGCGTGAGGACGGTGAAGGTGAACGACTCGCCGTTCGGGTCGACCCACGTGCCGTTCTCCTTGGTGTAGCCGGCGTCTTCGAGCAGTTGCGTCGCGGTTTCGAGGTCCTTGCCGACCGGGTAGTCGATGAGCTGGTCGACGAAGTCCGAACCGAGGTACTCGTCGTGAATCGTCGAGCGCAGCGCCGTCTGGTTCTCGGCGGGCTCGCCGACGGTCCCGGCCTGCCGCATCGCGGCGACCATCGACTCGAAGTCCACCGCGTTGACGATGGCGCGTCGGACGGGGAGCCGCGCGATGTGCTCGTTTTTGAAGTTGAACGTGAACTTCTGGGTGCGGAACCAGTTGAGCCGGTAGACGTTCTCGATGTTGTCCGGGTACCGGGACTGCTGGGACTCCGACATGAGCACGTCGGGGTTCATGTCGAGCTGGTCGTTCACCGACAGCGACTCCACGTCGGAGGTCGTCTCGGGGATGATGCGCACCTTCGGGATGTCCGTGCGGCTCGCGTACGGGTGGTCTTCGAACTTCTCGAGGATGGTCTCCGAGGAGTTGAAGCCGGTGACGCGGTACAGCGCGTTGCCGAGCCCCTCGTCGATGAGCTGTTGGGTCGTGATGCTCATGTCGAGGAGGTCGCTCGTCACGCTCTCGCGTTCGCTGTCACTCGATGCCTCCTCGTAGCGGGTGAGGTACTCGCGGTAAATCGACCGCGGGGTGTTGACGAACGTCTCGGCGACGTTCGCCTTCATGAGGTTGGGCGAGACGGCCGTCTTGAACGTCCGCTCGATGGTGTAGTCGTCCACCAGCGTGTTGCTCTCGACGGGCGACTCCTCGGGCGACTGCAGGCGGTCGATTTCGAGGCCGACGTAGTAGTCTTCGGCCGTCAGGTCGTCGCCGTTCCACCACTTGAACCCCTCGGGGAACGTCAGCGTGAGCGTCCGCCCGTCGACGCTCATGTCTTCGAGCAGGTCGGGTCGGACCGTCCCGTCGGCGTAGCCGCGCGCGACTTCCTCGAACAGTTGGTCCTGCAGGGTGTGCGCGTAGTTGCCGAGGCTGTAGCGGTTGAACTGCACGTCGGTCGCGGGTCGCCCCGCGGGGTAATCGAGGGTGTCGTCGGCGATGGTCGAGCCGCCCTCGGTGTTCGTGCCCCCGTCCGTGCCGTCTTCGGTGTTTCCGCCCTCGGTCGTCTGCCCCGAGCTATCGAAGCAACCGGCCAGTCCGGCCGTCCCGGCCACCGCTCCGTACTTGATAAGGTCTCGTCTACTCCAGTTGGTTGAACGCTTTCCAGCCATGCGGTATCATCTATCATGATACTCCCTGTTAATATAGATACTGGATTTGCCCATACTATCCATGATAGAGAAAATACCTGTTGCGCCGCTCGTCACGATGGTCGGTCGGCGTCCGTCTCACGCGCTCTTCGCCGTCCACAGCAACAGTCCGAGCATCACGACCGCCAGCCCGCCGAACGTCGTCAACTGGAGGTAGACGAGCGCGTGAGTCGTCGTTCCCGGCTCTATCGACGGAAGCGAGACGAGGAGCAGCGCGATGGAGGCCAGCGAGATGACGAGGACGAACTTCATCCGGGTCTCGTAATCGCGGAGCACGTCGGCGAGACTCGATTCGGGCATGCCTACGTAGAGTACCGCGGTGTATTTCAGTATACTGCCCCCGGTTCCTGCGGTAGACTTAGATAAGACGAGACGGAATGCAGGTGCATGGACAGAGGATTAGTACTCATCGAGAACACCGACTTGCACGCCGACCTCCTCCGGGAGGCCAGAGAACACGCGCTCGGCGCGGACGCCGATCTCGTCCTCCTCGTCACGCTCACCGAAGACGAGTTCGAGGAGACCCAGGAGGTCCTCGACACCATCGGCGACGTCGAACACACGTCGTACACGGAACAGGACGCCTTCCGGGGCGCGATGAACGACGCCGAGGAGGTCGCCCGCGAGGTGTTCGGGACCGACGACGAGGTGTCCTACGACATCGTCCCGCGAATCGCCAGCGAGAAAGAGCGCGCGGAGACGGTCATCGAAGTCGCAGAAGAGGAGGGCGCAGACCACGTGTTCATCCTCGGCCGGAACCGCTCGCCGACCGGCAAGGCGCTGTTCGGCGACCTCGCGCAGTTCGTGATTCTCAACTTCGACGGCTACGTGACGCTTCACACCGAGTGAGCGCCGCCGCGGCGGGCTGACCCGCCGCCATCATTTTTCGGACTCACCGACTCGCGCAGTCGGCGACACGCCCGTCGTCAGCCGCCAACAGCGAACCGACGGCCGCCGGTTCGACGACCGCCTCAGCGCGTCTTGTCCACGACGTAGTCGAGCGTCACGTCGACGCCGGGGTCGGTGCGCCACTCGAAGACGAGGTCCCAACTCCCGGCGGAGCCGTTCCACTCCGCGTAGCTCTCCCACGCGTACGTCTCGGCGGTCCCCGTCGCCGCGGGCTTCGCGCGGACCGAGAGCGCCGACGCCTCGAAGTCCTCCGGTTCGTCGACGCTCCCCGGGATTGTCACGTCGGGGAACTCGCTGACGCCCCCGACGCGGGCCGCGGGCGACTCGCCGGCCGAGAGCGTCACCTCGCCGTCGGCGAAGCCGCCGCCGACGTTGTCCCGCACGACCGTCGTGTTCGAGAAAATCCCGATGTTCCGGGTCGTCCCGCCGCCCCGAACGTCGTTGTTGACGATGCGGTTGTGGTTGCACGCCGGCCCGGTTTCGAGGATGCCCCACGTCTGTCTCGGCTCGTCGCGGTCGTCGTAGACGCGGAGGTTGCTGATGGAGACGCCCTCGGCCGGAAGCTGTTCGCCGTCGTCCCGCGAGTCGATGCGGACGCCGTCGCCGTTCGTGTTCTTGACGACGCCGCCCTGCACCGCGAAGTCCCGGCAGTTCTGCACGAGGATTCCTTGGTCCTCCGCGCCCTCGATGTTGACGTGGCCGATGGTGATATCGTAGCACTCGGAGACGCCGAAGACGCCCCGGTTGCCGCCGCGGCTGACGACCTCGCCGACCGTCACGTCGTGTGCGCCGTTGGCGACGCGGAACGTCGCGTAGCCCGCGGGGCCACCCGGTTCGAGGCCGACGACGCTGTTGACTGTCGCGTCGACGGTGTCGTTGAGGAGGACGACGCAACTCGCGGGGTCGTTGCCGACGACCTGCTCGATTTGGATGCGGTCGACGCCGTAGGTCTCGACGCCGTGGTGGTCGTTCCCCTCGACGTATATCTGCCCCATCTGGATGTCGGTCGAGCGGGGCGCGTCACCCCGGCCGTCGATGCGGATGCCGTCGCTCGTCACGCCCGTGATGCGGACGTCGCCGATGCGGACGTTCGAACAACTGGTGAGTCGGATGCCCATCGCCGCGGGCCCCTCGACGACGAGCGACTCCACGTCGATGTGGTCCGCGCCGACGGCGCGGACGACCGGCGGTACGGACTCGCCCTCGGGAACCGAGAGCGTGGCCGGCGCGTCGAGCGTCGTGTAACTCGGGAGTTCGAGGCTCCCGTCCCCGCTCGTAATCTCGCCGGGCGAGGCGATGAGCACCTTCTCGTTCCACGTCCGTCCCTCGGTGAGGCTATCGATGGCCGCTTGCGCGACCGGCACGACGCTGTCGCCCGACGCGACTTCGCCGTCCGCGCCGTCCGCGTGGAACGTCCCGTCGTCGTCCTTCCAGACGATGACGTCTGCGTCGCGCGCCGAGGTGTACACGTGGTCCACGTCGAGCGACGCGAGGTTGTACAGCCCGTTCCCGTTCGCGTCGACGTCCCGGTTCCACGGCTTGCCGTCCGCCTCCCGACCGTCGTCGCGTTCCTCGCCGCCGCCGCGCTCGCCGTCGGACTGGGCGGCCGCGGGACCGGACAGCGCCGCGACCCCGGTCCCTCCGAGGAGCGCGAGCGCTGTTCGTCTGCTGAGCGATGCCCGATTCGAATCGCTGTCTGTGGGTGTGTCTTTCATACCCACACGAATGTGTCTGACAACTACATAAAAATTTGATTGCAGAATTCGCTTCGCTCGTGTGAGCTACGGGAGTCGTTGGAAGAACCGAAAACGGGGCAGACGGCGGGACGTGGCTCGGACTTCGGGACTACTCCGGCGGGCTGTCCCACTCCTCGCCGTCGTCCTGCGGGTGGTAGCCGATCTGCGAGCGGGCGTGTTCGAGGTCGTACCACCGGCGCTGGTTGTCGCTCACGCCGCTGAAGATGCCGAACTCGACGTCGTCGTCCTGCAGGCAGCAGTCGATTTCGTGGGCGAAGTCGCGGCGGGACTGCCACATCGCCTTCATGCGCCCGACGGTCTCCTCGTACTCGGCGCTCCCGCGCTCGAACTCGCCGTTCTCGACGGCCTGCTCGGCGTCGCCGTAGGGGTGGTCGTACTCGGGCATCCGGACGCTGCACACCCGGAGCGCGTAGAACTGCTTGGGGTACTCGTAGTTCTCGACGTAGTAGCGACCCATGTCCTCGCCGTAGGCCTTCGACGCGCCGTAGAACGAGTCGGGGCGGACGGGGTCGTCGTGGCCGATGACGAGGCCGTGACCCGGCTGGTAAATCTCGGGGGAGAACTCGTCTTCGTAGCCGCCCATCACGTGGTTGGTCGAGAGGAAGACGAACGATTCGATTTCGTTCTCGCGGGCGACTTCGAGCGCGTTGTACATCCCGATGATGTTGGGTTCGAAGATGTCCTCCCACGTGCCGTCGGTGTAGGGGTACGCCGCCATGTGGATCATGGCGTCCCGTCCCGCCGCGGCGTCGTTGAGGGCGTCGTAGTCGGACACGTCGCCGACGACGGTGTCGTAGCCGCCGTAGGGGTGGTCGTCGGGTCGGTCGGAGCGGTTGAAATACGTGAAGTCGTAGGCGTCGTCGTCGTGCAGGTGGTCTATGACTGCGGTGCCGCACCGGCCATAGACGCCGGTCATCAAGACGTCCATACGAATCCACTCTGACCAAATCGTAATAAATTGATGGGTGGCGAGGTCGGGCCGCGCGTCGGAACACTCCGCACCGACCGAACCACCCCGTCGCCACCCGCCCCGCTCAGTTCACGAACGCTGAACGTCGCGTTCCGGACCGACCGACTCGCGGGCGCTCTCACGCGCGTACGACGGGTTCAAGGGTTGACGATGGCTTTATCACGGTTGACTCAGATTGACTGTACCATGCCACTCGCAGACGACCGTGTACGTAGTCGTCTCCGTGGCGTCGCCGTCGGCTTGCTCACGCCGTTCGACGACGACCTGGAGATTCAACACGACAAGCTCGAAGCGAACGCGAAGTCGCTTTCCGGCGACGGTATCTCGTCGTTCCTCGCGGCCGCGAACATCAGCGAATATCACTCCCTCACCCAGCAGGAGCGCGTCGACGTGACTGAGACGGCGGTCGACGCGCTCCCCGATAGCGCCTGCGTCCTCGCCGGCGTCGGCGGGTCGACGAAGGCGGCGACTGACCTGATGGACGCCTACGACCGCGTCGGCGTCGACGCCATGATGGTCATGCCGCCGGACCACACGTACGTCCACGAGCGCGGCCTGCTTCGCTACTACGAGAAACTCGACGCCGCGACCGACACGCCGCTCGTTCCCTACGTCCGCGGCTTCGACCCCTCGGTCGCCTTCCTCCGCGACCTCTCTCGCATCGAGGGCGTCGTCGGCGTCAAGTACGCCATCGAGGACCCGGTCAAACTCGGCTCCGCCGTCGCCGCCGCGGACGACGACGTGGTCTGGGTGGACGGCCTCGCGGAGCCGTACGCCGTCTCGTTTTGGAACGAGGGTATCGAGGGTTTCTCGGCGGGGGTCAGTAACTTCCGCCCGGAAATCGGCCTCGCGTTGTTCGATGCGCTCTCCGAGGAGAACTGGGAGCGCGCCCGCGAGATTCGCGACCTGACGCTCCCCTTCCAAGCCCTCCGCGGCGAGACGGGAGAAGACAACGACCTCCCCGGCGCGATCAGCGTTCCGGTGGTGAAGAAGGGCCTCGAACTGGCCGGCCTGCACGGCGGGGCGGTCCGCGAGCCGATTCGGTCGCTGTCGGCCGAAGACGAGCGCCGCGCCGAGGAGCTGTACGAGGAGCTGTCCGACGGCGTCGCCCGCGTCATCGACTGACCGGCGATATCGACCCGAGCGCGCACCGACCCCCGGCCGCATCGACGACGACTGACCACCACCCACACTGCCTGACGGCTCCCGACTGCGTCGGTCGGAAGCACCCACCACTATCTTTGACCCCGTCGCCGAGTCGCGTCTCCGCCTCCCCTCCCGTTCGGAGCGGTGCCAGCCGTCTGGAGGCGACGACCCTCCCCCGCCGCGCTCACCTGTCCCAGACAGCCGAGGGGCTGAACCGCCCAAGCCGACCACCGCGGAGTCGTCGCGTTCCCGCCCTCCGTTCGCAGGTGGGGAACGAATTATCGGAGAATTGTGCCGATTATTCCCCTGCGATGGTTTCGATGTTCCTCTCTAGCGAACGTGGGTCGTTGTTGACTGTAACGTAGAAATTCGGGTGATTCGGCGGTTTAGTGTTCCCGGGGTACCACCCGATGCAGGCGACGAACACGCGAATTCGGAGGCACAGTAGTCCATATATTACAAGCATATGGATGTAATTTTCCCGCCTCGGGAACCCGGCTGTCGAATCAGGCCGTAGTCCGCGGTGGCGCTCGCCGGGCGTCGGCGGTCGGAGGTAGCGATAAGTAGGTGCGGAGTGTGCGTGACTCACACGGTATGCAGCACGACGATATCCAGCACGACGACGTTCAGTTCCACAACGTCAGGGCGCTCCAACGGGTCAGACCACACGAGGGGCTTCGACTGCTCCGCGTCCCGGAGGCCGTCAGGAGCGGCCTGAACACCGGCGCACAGACGCGGATGTCTCACCCGGCGGGGACCGAAATCCGATTTGTTCCGGATGAGACGGTTCGAATCACGCTCTCCTCCGAGGAGCGCGACAGTCTCGTCCGGCCGTTCTGGGGTGACTTTCAGGCGAGCGGCGAGGAGTTCACGCTCGGGCCGGAGCCGACGACGGTCGAACTGTCCCTCCCGGAGTCGCTTACCGACCTCGACCCGGAGGCGACCGGCGAGATGCGCTACGCGCCCGAGGTGTGTCGGCTCGTCTTCCCCGGCGACCACCGCGGCGGCCACATCTACTACCACGACGTCGAGGGCGCGCGACGGCCGCCGACCGCCGACGAAGTTCCCAGTCTCCGATACCTCGCGTACGGAACGTCGATTACCGAGGGCGAGGCCCCGTCGGCGGAGATGCTCACGTACGTCAACCAGACGGCCCGGCGACTCGGCGCGGACCCGATAAACCTCGGCTCCTGCGGGACCGCCTACTGCGACCCCGCGATGGCCGACCACATCGCCGCCCGCGACGACTGGGACGTGGCGACGCTCTCGCTTTCGGTGAACATGGTCGGTCGATTCTCGCCCGACGAGTTCCGCGAGCGGGCCGCGGACATGGTCGAAACCGTCGCCGCGGCGAACCCGACCAAACCCGTCGCCTGCATCACGCTGTTCCCGCACGTGCGCGAGTATCAACGCGACCACGAGGAGGCGACGCTCTCCGAGACGTTCCGACAGCACCTCCGCGACGTGGTCGCCGAGTGCGGCTACGACAACGTCCACCTCGTGGAGGGGCCGGACCTCCTGCCGACCGCAAGCGGGATGACGACCGACCTCGTCCACCCCGGCGACGACGCGATGGTTCGCATCGGCGAACGCCTCGCTCGCGAGCTCGAATCTCTCATGGACGATTAACCGGAATACGTGCGTTTCAGGTCCTCTCGTGCCCGAATTACCCGAACGAAATCTCCGCGAGCGTAACACCGAAGAACCCCCCTGTTCGATGGAAGAGTATGACCGTCGCCGCAAATCTGGGCTACATGCTCGGGGTGCTCTGCCTCGGGGCGCTAGCGAAGCGTCTCGGCGTCCTCGACAGCGGCCGCCGCGACACGCTCACGTTCTTCGCGTTCGCCTTCGCGCTCCCCGCGCTCGTGTTCACCTCGACGTACGACCAGCCGATTCGCGAGGTCATCGAACCGACGCTCCTCCTGGGTTTCTGGCTCGTCCTCTTCACCATGCTGTTCGTCGGCTGGGTCGTCCACCGCCGGGTGTCGCCGGACTCGGCCCGCAGCGTCGCCATCGTCCAGTCGTACTACTCGAACCTCGGCTTCCTCGGCCTCCCGCTCGTCAAGTCGACGTTCGGCTCGTTGGCGTCGGCGAAGGCGGCCGTCATCCTCGGCGTCGGCGCGCTCACCCACGTCCCGCTCACCATCACCGTCCTCGTGCTCGTCAACGGCGCTGACGTCTCGTTCAGAGAGGAGTTCGTCGGCGTGCTCAAGACGCCGGTCATCCCGGCGCTCGTGTTGGGGCTCTCCTTCTCCGGGCTCGGCCTCGGCGTCCCCGGCGTCCTCCTGACGGGTCTCAACGCGCTCTCCTCGCTCGCGCTCCCCGTCGCGCTGCTCTCTATCGGCGCGTCGCTCACCGTCTCCACCGAGTCGTTCGACTTCCGCACCGTCGGCGCCGTCGTCGGGAGCAAGGTCGTCCTGATGCCGCTTCTCGCCTTCGCCGTGTTCTCGACGTTCGCGACGAGTTGGTCGACGGTCCAAGCCGGCGTGACGATGCTCGCGACGCCGACCGCCGTCTCGTCGTTCGTCTACGCGAACGAACTCGGCGGCGACGCCGACCTCGCGTCGATGAACGTGTTCGCCACGACCGCCGTCTCGGTCGCGACGCTCTTCGTCGTTCTCCAGTTCCTGCTCTGAGTCGGCGGCTCGTCGCTCTTTCTTCGAATGGTCCAAATTCGCGTGCCTCACGCCCAGTGTCGCTCACGAACGCGCGCCGGCTACCGGCGTTCGGCATGAGAAGCTTACTTAGTGATGGGTGTGCATGGCTAGGTCGAATGTCGAGAACCTACGGTAACTTCATCGACGGCGAATGGACCGACTCCCAGTCGGGAGAGACGTTCGAAGTGACGAACCCCGCGGCGGCCGGCGAAGTCGTCAGCGTCCACCCCGCGTCCACCGAGGCGGACGTCGAGGCGGCGCTCGACGCGGCCGTCGCCGCGCAGGACGAGTGGGCGTCGACGCCCGGCCCGTCCCGCGGCGCGGTGCTCCGCGAGGCAGGAAACAACCTCGAAGCGCGGAAGGACGAGGCGACGGAAGTGCTCGTCCGCGAGGAGGGCAAGACGCGCTCCGAGGCGGGCGGCGAGGTACAGCGCGCAATCGACATCTTCCACTACTACGGCGCGAAGGCGCGGGACGTCGGCGGCACCGTCAAGTCGGCGAGCGCCCCCGGAAAGGACCTCTACACGAAGCACGAACCCCTCGGGACGGTCGCGCTCATCACGCCGTGGAACTACCCCATCGCCATCCCGGTGTGGAAGCTCGCCCCGGCGCTCGCCGCCGGCAACACCGCGGTCCTCAAGCCGGCGTCCGAGGCACCGGGCGTCGTCGCTATCGTCCTCGAATGCCTCGACGATGCGGGCCTGCCGGCCGGCGTTGCGAACACAATCACCGGGTCCGGGAGCGAGGTCGGCGGCCCGCTCATCGAGAGCGAGCGCATCGACGGCGTCTCCTTCACCGGGAGCACCGCCGTGGGGACGATGGTCGCCGAGACGGCCGCGGTCGACCTCAAGCGCGTCCAGTGTGAGATGGGCGGCAAGAACCCGACCGTCGTGATGCCCAGCGCGGACATCGAAGACGCCGCCGAGACCGTCGGCGTCGGCGCGTTCGGCACGACCGGCCAGTCGTGTACGGCCACCTCGCGCGCTATCGTCCACGAAGACGTCTACGACGAGTTCGTCGCGGCCGTCTCGGACTACGCCGAGTCGCTCGTCGTCGGCGACGGCCTCGACGACCCCGACGTGGGTCCGCACGTCTCCGAGGGCGAACTCTCTTCGACGCTCGAATACATCGACATCGGCTCCGCCGAGGGCGCGACGCTCGAAGCCGGCGGGAGCAGGCTCTCCGGCGACGACTACGACGACGGCTACTTCGTCGAGCCGACGGTGTTCTCCGGCGTCGAAAACGACGCTCGCATCGCCCAAGAGGAGATTTTCGGCCCCGTGCTCGCGGTCGTCGAGGCCGACTCGTTCGAGGACGCGCTCGCCCTCGCCAACGACGTCGACTACGGCCTGTCTGCCAGCATCGTCACGCAGGACCTCAGCGAGGGCAAGCGCTTCGTCAACGAGGTCGAAGCGGGCGTCGCGAAAATCAACGAGAAGACGACCGGCCTCGAACTCCACGTCCCCTTCGGCGGCTACAAGGACTCGTCGACCAACACGTACCGCGAGCAGGGCGACGCCGGCCTCGACTTCTTCTCGTCGGTGAAGACCATCTACGAGAACTACTGAGCCGCGGGCCCCCGCGCGCTCAGGAGAACTTCGTGTTCAGTTCGATGACGTTCGCGGCGCTCCGGACGTAATCCGCGAGTTCGCCGTGCAGGCGGTCCTCGGTGAACCGACTCGACGGACCGGTGATGCTAATCGCGCCGAGGATGGTCTCGTCGTTCTTGACGGGTGCGGAGACGCACCGAAGGCCGTCGATGTTCTCCTCGTCGTCGATGCCGTACCCCTGTTCGCGAATCGTTTCGAGCTCCTCGAACAGCTCGTCGGGACCGGTGATGGTGTTGGCCGTCTTGGGTTCGTACTCCATCGCCGCCGCGATTTCCTCGATGCGCTCGGGCGGCAGGTACGCGAGAATCGTCTTGCCGAGCGACGTGGAGTACATCGGCTGTTGGGTCCCCACCCGCGAGAGCGTCTCGACGGCGTGGTCTCCCTGGGCCTTGTGGAGGTACGAGACCATCCCGTACTCCTCGACGCCGAACTGGACGATTTCGCCCGTCTCATCGGCCAGCGAGTCGACCTCCTTCTGGACGATGTCGAAGTTCCCTATCTGGTCGCGGACGTGCGAGGCGACGTCGAGAAACCGCAGTCCGAGCCGGTAGCCGTCGCCCTCGCGCACGATGATACGCCGCTCTTCGAGCGTTCGGAGGTGGCTGTGGACGGTGCTCTTGGAGTGACCGAGCTCGTCGGCGATTCTCGTCACGCCGATGCCCGCTTCCTCCTGCAGGAGGTCGATGATGTTGAACGCTATCTGGACCGAGCGGATGGTTCGGCCGGGGCGTTTGTTCGGTTGGGGGCTCATGGTGTGACAGTCGGACCAAAGCCGTATATATCTGTTCCCGCTTGGGGAACGCCCCGTTTTGGCGACCGAGCACCCCCGAGGCGTCCCGGCCGGCCGAGTGGCGCACACGGCCGCCGACCCGCGGTGGCGCGCGGGCATGGGATACATTTTTCATCCCCGGACGTATTCGTGTGGGTACCGTACCCATGCCAGCAGACGAGCTTACACCAGTCCAGCGCGCCGCCTCGTATCTCCGGTCTTTGGACATCGACGGTCAGTCGTGGATCACCGGCGTCGCCATCAACGGCCTGCTCGCCGAAGGGGGAGACGCGTCGGTCGAGCGCGCGAAACACCTCGTCGATACCGCGGTGGCGACCCAGAACGACGCCGGGCAGTTGAGCTACGGGCCGAGCTACCCGATTGAGGTGTTCAGCCACGGCCGCGAGTACGAGGCGAGCTGGGAGCTGACCGTCAAGAAGTGCATGAACACGAACAACAGCACCGCCATCGGTCACGGCGTCCTCGACTTCTACGACCGGACTGGCGAGGACCGCTACCTCGACGCGGCCGAGCGCGCCTACGAGTCGCTTCTCTCCTTCGAGCGGACCGAAGACGGCGGTATCCCCCACCACGACCCCGAACTCGCGGGCATCAAGTCGCTGTGGATAGACTCCGTCTACATGATGTGTCCGTTCCTCGCCCGCTACGGCGAGGCCGCGGGCGACGCCGACGCCTTCGATGAGGCGGTCGACCAGATTCTGATTCACGCCGCGCACCTCCGCGACGGCCACACGGGGCTGTTCCGACACATCTGGGTCGAACAACCGAACCACTACCCGCAGGGCGCGTTCTGGGCGCGCGGCAACGGCTGGGCCGCCGCCGCGTCGGCCGACGTGCTCGAACGGCTCCCCGAGGACCACCCGAAGCGCGACGACCTCCTCGACCTGTTCCGGTCGCACTGCGAGGCGCTGCTCCCGCTCCAAGACGGCAGCGGCTTCTGGCACAACCTCGTCGACGACCCGCACACGCCGCTGGAGTCGTCGGGGACGCTCATGTTCGCCTACGCCTTCGCCCGCGGCATCGACCTCGGTATCCTCGACGAGGAGACCTACCGCCAACCCGCCGAAGACGGACTCGCGGCCGTCTCCCGCGTCGTCGGCGACGAGGGCGCGGTCAACCGCGTCGCCGGGCCGCCGGGCGGTCCCGAAGCACCCCTGACGGACACGCCTTACGGGCAGGGCTGGTTCCTGATGGCCGCGGCCGCGCTCGACTGAGACCTTCGACCTCGGCGTCCTTCTCGACTCTTTCCGAGCCGGCACCACAGTTATGCGCCCCGGCGCACAGTGACGAACGAACGCGGGCGACAGAAGACACCATGACCTACCACGCAGGCATCATCGGCACGGGCGGCATCGCAGGGATGGGCATCCTCGGCATGCACGACGAGGAGGCCATCGGCAGAGAGAAAATCGACGCGAGCCACGCGGGCGGCTACGCCGCGACCGACGACGTCGAACTCGTCGCCGTCGCCGACGTGGACGAGTCGAAACTGGACACCTTCGGCGAGGCGTGGGATATCCCAGCGTCCCGCCGGTACGTCGGCCACGAGGCGATGCTCGACGCCGAGGACCTCGACGCCGTGTCGGTCTGCACGCCGTCGTTCCTCCACCGCGACCACGTCGTCGACGCCGCGCGCTCCGCCGCCGGCCCCTCGGTCATCTGGTGCGAGAAGCCCATCGCGTCGTCCGTCAGCGACGCCGAGGAGATGGTCGCCGTCTGCGACGAGACCGACACGGAACTCGTCATCAACCACTCGTTCCGGTTCACGGACAAGCTCCGCCGACTCCGCGACCTCGTCCGCGAGGAGGGCATCCTCGGCGACGTGAAGTCCGTGAGCGCGCAGTACCGCATGGAACTCATGCGGAACTCCACGCACGTCCTCGACACGCTCGTCTACCTCCTCGACGCGCGGGCCTCGCGCGTGAGCGGTCACATCACCGGCGAGAACGAGGCGCTCGACGCGCTGGACGCCACGGAGTCGGTCGTCGACGCCGGCGGCGGCGGGCACGTCGTCATGGACGACGGCACGTTCGTCACCGTGGACTGCACGATTCCGCGCGACGTCTCCTCGATGACGCTGAGTTTCATCGGCACCGAGGGCAAACTCTACATGAACAACGACGACGGCGAGTGGCGCTACTGGTCGCTCGAAGACGGCGAACACGTCGAGCGACCGCTCCCCGGCATCGAGGGCGCGTGGACGTGGGAGGACGACTACGAGGGGTCGTTCGCCAACGCGGCGGCCCACGTGCAGGACCTTCTCGACGGGCAGGTGGAGAACTACTCGCCCGGCGTCGCGGCCACTCGCTCGCTCGAAATCATCGTCGGGTTCTACCTCTCGCACTACACCGACTCGACGGTCGACGTCCCGCTTCCGGGGCCGCTCCGCGAGGTGCCTATCACGTCGTGGTAGCCCGCGGGCGGTCGGTTCGTCGCTCATGACGGAAAGACGTCCGGCATGGCCGGACGCTCGCTCACCGTCGGCGTTCACCGATAACGTCCCGAATATACGTGATTGACGCGCTGTCGGCACGGAGTAGCGTCGTTTCGTGACGCGTGCCCGCGGTCGCCTACGGCGTCACCGATTCGAGCCCGACCGCCGAGCGGTTCCTTCGAGAATCCGGTCGGAATCACGTCCAAATTACACTTCTACGAGCGTAATGATTCGTGGGCGTACGACCCGCATTGCCGGCGGGAGTGCGCAACTAGCCCCGCGTTCTCGCCTCGACGGACGACCGCAACTGGTCGGTTCCGTCCCGAACGAACTTCCGATATAGCCGGACGACCATCCGGCAGAGCCGGAGATTCGAGACAGTCGGAGAATCGCCCCGATATTCGGGTTGAAGTGGCAAAAGACGGGGACCTACGGGGATTGATTCGATACGGATGGTGTTGATAAATTCGGTCGGCACGGCGTTTCGTCCGCCATGTCCGGACAATTCTCGTTTTTCGGGCGTCAGACCATCCGGTAGACTTCGTCCATCCAACTGTCGTCGGTCTCGACGGTGATGCCGCTCATGACCTCCGCCCAGTCGGCCTGCGCCTCGCTGTTGTCCATCACTTCTTGGATGGCTTCGGGGTCGTCGACTTCCATGAAGCCGAAGACGTGGCCGTCCTTCTCGAAGACGCTGTAGGTCCGCAGGCCGGCGTCAGAGTCCAAGTAGGCCGATTCGAGCGCCTCGGGGACGTTCTCGTGTTTCGTTCGGTACTCCTCTCGCTTGCCGTCTTCTATCTCCAGGTGGAACGCGATTCGCGCCATACGGCCTCCGATTCGGCGGCACCCGTCTTAGCTTTTCGGCGGGTAAGATTTAGTACGGGGTCGCCCGTCGTCGATTGTAATGATAGATTCTCACACCCACGCGTGGGGTGCCGCGAGTCCGGACCACCCGTGGACCAACGGCCCGATCTTGGACCTCGTGGACAGCTTCGACGTGCACACCGTCTACACCGCCGACCGCTTGCTCGCCGACATGGACCGAAACGGCGTGGACGAGGCCGTCGTCGTGGGCTATCCCATCTGCGACTGGACGGACAACTGGTACACCCGCCGGGTCGCCGCCGAGCACGACCGACTCCACGGCATCGTGATGCTCGACCCCTTCGCCGACGACGCCGTCGAGCGCCTCGACCGCTGCATGGAGACCGACGGCGTCCTCGGCTTCCGACTCGGCGCGGCCTGCCCGTACGACCGGATGTGGGAGACGTTCGACCCGAGCGTGACGTGGCTCAGAGAGAGCGTCGAGGAGACCGCCTTTTGGGAGGCCGCGGTCGAACACGACGCCACGGTCCAGATTCTCTGCGACCACGGGCAACTCGACCAGGCGCTCGAACTCGTCGAGGCGTACCCCGAACTCACCTACCTGTTCGACCACTTCGCCCACGCGGGCCCGGAGACGCCCACCGACGAGGGCACGTTCGGCCGCTTTGCCGACCTCGCGGAACACGACTCGGTCGCGGTGAAAGTCTCGGAAATCGTTCACATGTCCGACTCGGCGTTCCCCTACGCCGACATGCACGACCACGTCCGGTGGCTCCTCGATACCTTCGGGCGCGAGCGGGTCGTCTGGGGTTCCGACTATCCGAACGTCAGCGACGTGGCCAGCTACGCGGAGGCGTGCAACTGGCTCAAGCAGGTCGACTCGCTGTCGGCGGCCGACCGGTCGTGGCTGACCGGGAAGTCGTTCCGCCGGCACGTCGACCTCGGGTGAGCGTGACGGTCGCAAGCGCGCTCGCTCGGCTGCGTCATTCGCCACCCGCCGAGCCGTGACACGCGATTCTCACCGATATATTTATTATAATGAACCATAGTGGTTTGTAATGGCACATCATGACAGACAGTGGTTCACAGAACCGGCTCAGTAGGCGGCGGTACGTGACCGGGCTCGGAGCGGGTCTCACGGCGGCGTTGGCGGGTTGTATGGGTGGCGGAAACGACGGTGGCGGCGGTTCCGACGGCGGTTCCGGCGGCGGCGGGTCCGGGTCGCAGTCCCTCGACTTCTGGCTGTTCGGCGGCATTCCCGCAGAGCGGGAGTACATCAGCAATCACTACAGCGGTTACGGCGACCACGACGTCACCTACCAGCACCAAGAGTGGGGACAGAAGTACCAGATTATCGCGTCCGCGGCGGCCAACGACAACCTCCCGGACGTGATGGCCGGCCAGACCCAGCAGATTCCGGACTACGTCGGCGCGAGCGCAATTCAGCCGCTCGACCAAGAGCAGTTCGCCGACCAGTTGGAGGAGATAAACAGCCGGTTCATTCAGGCGAACGTCGACACCCAGATTTACGACAGCCTCGGCGACACCGACGGGGAACGACAGTGGGGGCTCCCCGGCGGCTACGCCGACCTCGGTCCGTTCGTGGACATCCGAACCGACTACCTCGAACAGACGAGCTTCGACAGCCCGCCGCGCAACTGGGGGGAACTCATCCAACTCGGCGAGGAGATGCAGGAGCTCGACGAGGTGTCGGCGGCGATTACCGCGCCGGGGACCGACTTCGGCCTGACGACCGGCTACTTCATCGGCTTCGTCTACGCCAACGGCGGTCGGTACTTCGACCCCGAGACGCTGGAGGCGACGGTCGACCAACCCGGCTTCGTCGACGCCGTCAAGCTCTATCAGGACATCGCCGAGGCCGGGCTGTTCCCCGACTCGATGGCCGAAAACGACCACATCGGTGCGGGACGGCTCCTCCGCGAGGGCGAGTCCGGCATCTTCATCACGTACTCCCACGCGAACGCGGTCTACCAGACGACCGGCGCGCCGCAGGCGTGGCTTGACGGCGAGGGCCACACCGTCACCCGCGCGCCGCTTCCGGACAGCCCGTCGGGGAGCTTCGAACCCCGCGACCTGCTCTTGCAGAACGCGCAGGGCTTCATGCTCGGCAACGGAACCGACTCGGAGGCCGAACTGCAGGCCGCCTTCGACTTCACCGAGTGGTGGAACACCGAAGAACAGCTCGCGCCGTGGACCTACGACGCCGAGAACGACGTGGGCATCCGCGGGCGCGTCCCGACGCTCAAGAGCGCCTTCGAGGACCCGAGCGACCTCTTCCGGAGCCAGTTCGGCGACCTCGTGACGCTGTACGAGAACGACGACCTGTTCACGCGCACCTCGCGGTTCCCGTCGTTCTCGGGCATCGCGTCGGTCCAGAGCATCATCAACACCGAGGTCATCCAGCCGGTCGTCCTCGGCAACGCGACGGCCGAAGAGGCCTGTAGCGCCGCCAACGAATCGGTTCAGGAAGTCATCGACGAGGAGCTCGCCTGACGATGCGACTCGAACCGTCGCTCGAACGACGGCGGCCCAACGGCGGTGAGTTACGGCCATGAGCTACTCGAAGCAGGCGAGGGGCTCGTTCGAGAGCGTCTCCGAGCGGATTCCGGAGGGCGTCAAGGTGTACCTCCCGGTCCTGCCGGTGACGGCGCTCGTCGGACTGTTCATCCTCTATCCCATCGCGCAAGCCATCTATTCGAGCTTCTTCAACAAAGACCTGCTCGCGCCCAGCGAGGCCGAGTTCGTCGGACTGGCGAACTACGCCGAAATCTGGTCGAATCCGACTATCCATCAGGTCCTGTGGAACACGCTCATCTGGGTCGTCGTCGGCAGTTCCGCCGCTATCGTCCTCGGCTTCCTGATGGGCTGGCTCCTCCACGAGAAGCTCCCGTACACGAGCGTCGCGAGCGCAATCGTGCTCATCCCGTGGGTCCTCCCGCGGGTCGTCGGCGCGTCCATCTGGCAGTTCATGTTCGGCGGGTCGCAGGGCATCATCAACGAACTGCTCGTCCAGCTCGGCGTCGTCGACGAGTACATCGTCATGCTCGGCTCGACGGAGCTCTCGTTGTGGCCCCCCATCATCGGGATGATTTGGCGGCTCGCACCGCTTTTCGCGCTGTTGACGCTCACGTCCTTGCAGGGCATCGACGAGCATCTCTACGAGGCCGCGCGCATGGACGGCGCGACACCGTGGGAGCAGTTCCGGTTCATCACCATCCCGATGATGCGGTACAACCTCGCCATCGGGTTCCTCCTGATGCTCATCTACAACATCAGGAACTTCTCGATGATTTGGGTGATGACGAAGGGCGGCCCCGGCGTCTCCAGCAGCACGCTCCCGGTCATGATTTACCGGACGGCGTTCGTCGACTTCGACGTGGGGCTGGCGTCGGCGCTGTCGCTCATCCTGTTCGTCGTCCTGCTCGTGTTCTCGTACTACTACATTCAGGTGTACGACCAAGTGCGGGGTGACGTCTGATGGCGGCGCAAGACCCCGACCCGGCCGCCGAGTTCCGGCGCAACGAGTCGTGGCTGTTCGACACCACGGCGGGCGCGTACGTCCGCAAGACGGCGGTTTCGCTCCTGACGCTCGTCGTCTTCGCGTTCGTCCTCTTCCCGCTGTACTGGATGGTCGTGACGGCGTTCAAGACCACCGCGGAGATTCAGCAGATTCCGCCGACGGTGTACCCGAACGACTTCTCGTTGGAGGGCTTCCGGCTCGTCGTCGAGTCGTCGATTCAGGCGGGCGGCTACACCTCGCTGTTCGCTAACCTGTTCGGCTGGCAGGCGTCGTCGGCCATCGACATCGACATCCTGTCGCTCGTGCTGAACAGCCTGAAAGTCGCCGTCGGCGCGGGCGCGATCGCGCTCGTCCTCGGGACGGCCGCGTCGTACGTGCTCTCGCGCCGCGACTTCGTCGGGAAGAACGCGCTCATGAGCATCTTCCTCGCGTCGCTGATGTTCCCGGGGACCGCCATCATGGTCCCCGAGTGGGAACTCGTCTCGGCGCTCGGCCTGTTCAACACGCACCTCGTGTTGATCTTCATCTACGGCGCGATGACCGCGCCGTTCGTCGTCTGGCTGATGAAGGGCTTTTTCGACGACTTCCCGGACTCGATTATCGAGGCCTCGCGCATCGACCAGTGTAGCTCGATAGAGACGTTCTGGTACGTCATCGTCCCGATGGCGCGGAACTCGCTCATCGCGTCGTTCATCTTCGCGTTCCTCCTCGCGTGGAACGAGTTGGTGTTCGCGCTGACGCTCCTCGACAACTCGCGGTACACGGTTCCGCCGGGCCTCCTGACGTTCGTGCAGGGGTTCAACACCCAGTGGAACGTCGTCGCCGCGGCCTCCATCATCATCTCGCTTCCCGTCCTGCTCGGACTGGCCTACATCCAGCGCTACTTCGTGCAGGGACTCACCGGCGGCGCGATTAAGGGATAACACCCTTCTCCCGCCGTCTCGACGTACCGAACGTCCCGGTCAACGTTTGCCGTCGGTCGCTAGGTTTAAGAGGCGCAACACGCTAATGATTTACAATGACACACCTCACAGTAGACGGTGTCACGAAGATTTTCGGCGACCCCGACAAAGACGGCGTCGTCGCAGTCGACGAACTCGACATTGACGTTGAAGACGGGGAGTTTCTCGTTTTGCTCGGCCCGAGCGGGTGCGGGAAGACGACGACGCTCCGGATGATCGGCGGACTGGAGACGCCGACCTCCGGTGAGATTCGCTTCGACGACGTCGTCGTCAACGACATCAAAGCCCGCAACCGCGACGTGGCGATGGTGTTCCAGGACTTCGCGCTCTATCCGCATATGACCGTCCGAGAGAACCTCGGGTTCGGCCTCAAGCGGGAGGACAACGGCATGTCGACGGCGGACGTCAACGAGCGGGTCGAGGAAGTGGCGACGATGCTCGAAATCGAACAGCTCCTGAACAACAAGCCCGCACAGCTTTCGGGCGGGCAGAAACAGCGCGTCGCGCTCGGCCGAGCGATCATCCGCGAGCCGCGGCTGTTCCTGTTCGACGAGCCGCTCGCGAACCTCGACGCGAAGCTCCGCAAGACGATGCGGACCGAAATCGACGAACTGCAGTCCGAGGTCGGAATCACCTCCGCGTACGTCACCCACAACCAGGAGGAGGCGATGACTATCGCCGACAAAATCGCCGTCCTCAACGACGGCGCGCTCCAGCAGTTGGGTCGCCCGGAGGAGGTGTTCAACGAGCCCGCGAACCTCTTCGTCGCGCAGTTCGTCGGCAGTCCGGACATGAACATCTACGACGGCGTCGTCGAGGAGGCCGCCGACGGCGTTCGCGTCGAACTCGACGGCGTGAGCTTCGAACTGCCGAGCGACGCCCTCGACGCGGAGGTGCCGCCCGGCGGCGTCAACGTCGGCTTCCGGCCGCAGGACTTCTACCAGACGGGCAAGCGGCGCGCCGACGGACTGACCTTCGACGTCGATATCCGCGTCATCGAGCCGGTCGGAACGAAAGCCATCGTCCACGGCGACGGCCCCATGGGCGACGTCACAGCCGAAATCGGCGAGTTCCACGGGCTGTCGGCCGGTGACACGCTGTCGCTTTCCATCGCGCCCGAACACGTCTACCTGTTCGACGCCGAGACGGAGGCGCTGCGCAAGGGCCGGCGTATCGAAAACCGGGCGTCCGTCCAATCGCAGTCCCAGTCGTCGGAGTCGGACGGCGTCGAAATATAACTCGGCGCGACTACCCCCCAGCAAACGTCGGCGGGCGTGGTGTCTCGCGGCACGCAGAGCCGCGGCTTCAGCCGCGCTACGGCCGAAATTCCCCGCCCGCACCCAAACATATTAATCGGTGTGTTCACATGGTGTAACCGAGACGAACTCACACGGTTATTCGCAACTATGAAAGCCATTATTCAGACCGGGCCGCGCTCGGTAGAGACACAGGAGCGGGAGGTCCCCACTCCCGACGCAGACGAACTGCTCATCAAGGTCCATACCGCGGGACTCTGCGGGAGCGACGCCCACGCCTACAAGTACGACGGCGGCTACGAGTGGATTCCCATCCCGCGCGTCATGGGCCACGAGTACTCCGGGACGGTCGCCGAGGTCGGCGAGAACGTCGAGACGTTCGCGGTCGGCGACAAGGTCGTCGAGGAGCCGATTCACGACTGCGGGCACTGTTTCCAGTGTAAGAACGGTCAGCCCAACGTCTGCCAGAACTTCTCTATCACCGGCATGCACCGCGACGGCGCGTACACCGAGTACGTCACCGTCGCCCCCGAACACGTCCACGCCGTCCCCGAGGACGTGCCGCTCCGGCACGCGGCTATCACCGAACCGACGAGCATCGCCACGCGCGCGGTCCTCGACCAGTCGGTGACGACGCCGGGCGATAACGTCCTCGTCGAGGGGCCGGGCCCAATCGGCGTCCTCGTCGCCGCCGTCGCCGACTCTCTCGGCGCGAACGTCGTCGTCTCCGGGCTCGGGCAGGACGCGGCGTATCGCCTCCCGCTGCTCGAAGACCTCGGCATCGACACGGTGAACCTCGAAGCAGAAGGCGGCCTCGACGAGCGGGTCGAATCGCAGACCGACGGCGTCGGATTCGACGTCGTCTTCGACGCGACGGGCCACCGAAGCGGCGTCGTCTCCGGGAACGACGTCGTCCGCAAGGGCGGCCAAATCGTCGTCGTCGGCATCCCGAACTCGCCGAGCGAACTCAGCCTCACGTCGACCGTCCGCGGCGAGGTCGACATCAACACCTCTTACGGGTCGACGTGGACGAACTTCGAACAGGCGCTTCGACTCATGGAGCGCGGCGAAATCGCGGTCGACAAGATTATCGACACCTCCTACGGCGTCGACGACCCGGCCGAGGCGTTCGAGGCGTTCCTCGACTCCGAGACCTGCAAGCCGGTCTTCCAGTTCGACGGCTGAGCGACCCCGCTTTCCGGCCGCGGACCGCCCGACGACAGAAACTATTTTACCCGTGCCGATTGGATGTGAAGTTGTACCAAACAAATCATGGAGATTACAGACATCTCAGCGACGAAAATCAGCAACGAGTCGTGGGGCGAGTTCATCGAGTTCCCGCTCGTCACCATCATGTCGAAGTACGACGAGTACCGCAACGTCGACGGCGAGAACCCGCAGGCCCGCCGCAAGTGGATGGGGCCGGTGGGCGACGTGGTGGTCGAGGTCGAGACCGATGCGGGCATCACCGGCGTCGGCGTCGGCAACTGGGGCACCGGGGCCATCGCCACCGTCGTCGAGGAGACGCTCTCGAAACTCGTCGTCGGCGAGGACCCGATGCAGCGCGAGCTGCTCTGGGAACAGATGTACCGCGCCACGCTCCCGTTCGGCCGGAAGGGCGTCGCCATCATGGCCATCAGCGCGGTCGATCAGGCGCTGTGGGACATCGCCGGGAAGGAGGCCGGCAAGCCGGTGTACGAACTGCTCGGCGGCCCCACCAAAGACGAGATTCCCGCCTACGCGTCGAACCTCCACCCCGTCGACATGGAGAAGCTCGAACGCGAGGCCGTCCAGTACGTCGAGGAGGGCTTCGACGCGATGAAGCTCCGGTTCCTCCACGGCCCCGAGGACGGCCGCGCGGGCATGAAGAAAAACGAGGAAATCGTCGCGACGGTCCGCGACGCCGTCGGCGACGACATCGAAATCGCGGGCGACGCCTACATGGGCTGGTCGGTCAAGTACGCAAAGGAGATGACCCAACGCCTCGGCAAGTACGACATGGCGTGGGTCGAGGAGCCGGTCATCGCCGACGACATCTCCGGCTACGCCGAGGTCCGCGAGGCCGCGCCGATGCCGATTTCGGGCGGCGAACACGAGTTCACCCGCTGGGGCCACGAGGACCTCCTCGAAGCGGGTGCGGTCGACATCCTCCAGCCCGACGTGGGTCGCGTCGGCGGCATCACGGAACTCAAGAAGGTCGCCGACATGGCCGAAGTCCACGACGTGCCCGTCATCCCGCACGCCGGCACGAACCCGACGCTCCACGCCATCGCCGGGCACACGAACATGCCGATGGCGGAGTACTTCCCGACCCCCGAGTGGTTCGAGGAGCGACAGGAGAAACGCGAGTCGACCTACGCCGACGCCATCTTCCAGAACCCGCCGTCGCCGGAAAACGGATCGATTCCGCTCCCCGACGAACCCGGCGTCAGCACGCAACTGAACCGCGAGGCGCTCGAACACTTCGCCATCGAGTAACGATGTCTGACATCAGCTTCGAGTACAACGTCCCCGTCTTCGCGGGCGCGCCCGACGAGGGGACCGAGCCGACGCACCGCGACACGCCGGCGTACGAGGCGCTCGACTGGGAGACGACCAAGATGGGCGTCCAGAAGGCGGAGGAACTCGGCTTCGACGCGGCGTGGGCACCCGACCACCTGCTTTTGGGCCGCGACCACGCCGAGTACGAGTGCTGGACGCTGCTGTCGGCCATCGCCGGCTTCACCGAGGACATCAACCTCGGCTCGCTCGTCCTCTGTAACGACTACCGCAACCCGGCGCTCGTCGCCAAGATGGCGGCCACGCTCGACGTGATTTCCGACGGCCGGCTGGAACTCGGCCTCGGCGCGGGCTGGCACGAACCGGAGTACGACGCCTACGGCTGGGAGTACCGCGACGGCTTCGAGCGCCTGATGCGGCTCGACGAGTCCATCCGCCTCATGAAGCGCATGTGGGCCGCCGGTAGCGACGGCGCGAGCTTCGACGGGAAGCACTACCAAATCGAGGACGCCTACTGCGTCCCCGGCCCCGTCCAAGAC
>NZ_CABPRH010000021.1:0-29250 GCF_902410085.1 Haloferax sp. KTX1
GCTTCGGGGTGGTACTGGCGCGTGATGACGCTCAGTTCCTCGCTGGCGAGGCCTTCCGCGGTGTCGTCGTTGACGTTGACCTGCGTCACGTCGAGTTGGTCGCCGGGGTCGGCGACGGTGTAGCCGTGGTTCTGGGTCGTCATGACGACTTTTCCGCTCCGGAGGTCGCGGACCGGCTGGTTGACGCCGCGGTGGCCGAAGGCCATCTTCTCGGTGGTGCCGCCGAGCGCGCTGGCGACGATCTGCTGGCCGAGGCAGATACCCGCCAGCGGGACCTCGCCGGCGAACTCCTCGACGAGGTCACGCGTCGCGGTGTAGTTCTCGGGGTCGCCGGGGCCGTTCGAGATGAAAAGCACGTCGGGGTCGAGCGCGGACACGTCCTCGGCGGCCGCGTCGTAGGGGAGCACGTGGACCGTCGCGCCGCGGTCGACGAGGGAGTCCACGATGGAGCCCTTCGCGCCGCAGTCGACGAGCGCGACGGTGGTGTCGCCGTCGCCCTCGAACGTCGTCAGTTCGGTCGTGGTGACCTGCGCGCCGATGTCGACGTGCTCGCTCATGCCCTTACACTGCGCGAGTTCCTCCTTCGCGTCCTCCGGGGTCACGTCCTCGCCGACGGCGATGCCGACCTTCATCGCGCCCTCCTCGCGGATGGACGTGACGAGGTCGCGCGTGTCGAGGTGGTCGACCGCCGGGACGCCCTCGTCGGCGAGCCACTCGACGACTTCCTCGGTGAACTCGCGTGCGACGGCCGCCCGAGGGTGGACCCGGTCGGACTCGAATCGCTCGGCTCGGACGCCGTAGTTCCCGATGAGGGGGTACGAGAAGGTGAGGACTTGCTCTTCGTACGAAGGGTCGGTCAGACTCTCTTCGTATCCCGTATATGCGGTTGTGAACACCAGTTCACCGCGTGTGCGCCCCGGAACACGGCCGCGCGCTTCGACCACGCGTCCGTCTTCCAGCGCCAGATAGGCGTCCGACATTACGAGAAACGAACGGAACACGGGTGCATAAGTGTTGCTTTCGAAGTCGAGTTGCGAAATTCGTAATCGGTAAGTCGCTGGGGGGGACACGTGGAGTATGGACGAGCTTGATCGACGCATCCTCGATATCCTTCGACGGGACGCTCGGACCCCCAACACGGAGATCGCCGCCGAGGTCGGGACCTCCGAGGGGACCGTCAGAAACCGCGTCGAGCGGTTGGTCGAGGAGGGCGTCATCGAGCGCTTTACCATCTCGACCCGCACGGGGAACCTGAAGGCGATGATAGAGGTGACCGTCGCGGTCGACGTCGACACCAACGACGTCTCCGAGCTGATGGCCGACTGGAAGGACGTGGACTTCGTCTGGCAGGTCTCCGGCGAGGAGGACATCGTCCTCGTCGTCGACGCCGCGGACACCCGCGCCGTCAACGAACTCATCACCCGCGCCCGCGAGCACGACGACGTCAAGAGCACCAAGACCCGCCTGATTCTCGACGAGCGCCTCGGCTGACGGCGCGCCACCGACCCGCGGCACCCGGTTCGCATCGAAGCTTAGTTGACCCCCGACTCCGACGGAAGGCACATGAGCAACGCAGCGGCCGACGAGGCTACTGAACTCCACGAGAACGCAGCGCAGGACGTCATCGCCGTCGACGCCGACGACAACGCGGAGGGGACGGTCAACCGACTCGACGCGCACACGGGCGACGGCATCCGCCACCGCGCCTTCACCTGCCTCGTGTTCAACGAGGAGGGCCAGATACTCCTCGCCCAGCGCGCGCCCAACAAGCGCCTGTGGGACACCTCGTGGGACGGCACCGTCGCCTCCCACCCCGTCGAGGGCCAGACCCAAGAGGAAGCCACCGAAGAGCGCCTCGAAGAGGAACTCGGCATCACGCCCGACCAGTACTCCGACCTCCGCGTCACGGACAAGTTCGAGTACAAGCGCTACTACGAGAGCGCCGGCCTCGAATGGGAGGTCTGTGCCGTCCTGAAGGTCACGCTCGAAGACACCTCCCTCGACCCCGACGAAGACGAGATTGCGGGCATGCTCTGGGCGGACTACGAGCACCTCCACGACCACCCCGAGTGGTACCGCCAACTGCGCCTCTGCCCGTGGTTCGAAATCGCCATGCGCCGTGACTTCGAGTAGGCTCACCCTCGCAGACGACGCGCGGGATTCGATTCTCTCGCACGCCCGCGAGGGAGCCGCCCGCGACCCGCCCGCGGAGGTCTGCGGCGTCCTCGCCGGCGACAGCGACGCGCGCGCCGTCACCGCGACCCACCCCGTTTCGAACGTCGCCGACGAGCCGCGAGTCGCCTACGAACTCGACCCCGCAGAGACGGTTTCGATTATCGAAGCGGTCGAATCGGCCGGCGGCGACGCGGTCGGGTTCTACCACTCGCATCCCGAGTCCGACCCCGTGCCGAGCGCGACCGACCGGGAACAGGCGTCGTGGCCGGGTCACGTCTATCTCATCTGCTCGCCCGACGGGCGACTGTCCGCCCACGAGTGGACCGGCGACGAGTTCCGCGAGCTCGCCGTCGCGGTCGAGTAGTTTACCACCGCCGACCCGGAACCGTCGGCGCGCTTCGGTGAGAATATCCTTTCTCAGTTCGCAGACCCGTCCATGGAACCCGACCGCTACGACGACCTCGACGGACAGGTCGCGCTCGTCACCGGCGCGAACCGAGGCATCGGCCGTCAGATAGCCGAGAACCTCCGCGACCGCGGCGCGACGGTGTACGCGGGCTCCCGAAGCGTCACGAACGAGACGCCCGAGGGAACCGAGCGCGTCCTCCTCGACGTGACCCAAGAGGGCGACATCGAGGAGGTCGTCGACGGCGTCTTCGCCGACCAGAGCCGACTCGACATCCTCGTCAACAACGCCGGCATCGCCGAGGATGGTGACGATATCGTCGCCGAACCGACCGACCGAATCGACCGCACGCTCGGCGTCAACCTCCGCGGGCCGATGCTCCTGTGCAAGCACGCCGTTCCGCTCCTCCTCCAGTCCGACGGCGGCCGCGTCGTCAACGTCTCCTCGGGCATGGGCGCGCTCGGCGAGGAGCAGTCCGGCGGGTCGCCCGCGTATCGAATCTCGAAGACCGGCCTCAACGGCCTCACCGCCTATCTCGACGGCCAGTACGGAAACGACGGCCTCATCGCCAACTCGGTGTGTCCCGGCTGGGTCCGCACCGACATGGGCGGCGAGGAGGCCAACCGGCCGGTCGAGAAAGGCGCGGAGACGCCGACGTGGCTCGCCACGTTCAAGCCCGGCGCGCCCGCGGGGAAGTTCTGGCGCGACAAGGAAGTCATCGACTGGTAAGCGACCGACGATTTCACCGGGTCATCACGTCACGCCGCCGCTCCGTTTCTCGAACGCCTCGTACTCGCCACTGTCCAGAATCTCGCGGAAGTGCTCGACCGCCCGGTACACGTCCTCGAAGCCGACGTAGGCCGGCGCGGGAGCCATGCGGACGACGTTCGGCCGGCGGAAGTCAACGACGACGCCCCGCTCCTTGAGCGCGAGGCTGACGCGGTCGGCCTCGGGGTGTTCGACCGCGACGTGGCCGCCGCGGGCCGCGGGGTCTCGCGGGGTGCCGACCTCGCACTCCGGCAGTCTGTCGTCCACGAGGTCGATGAGGAAGTCCGTGAGCGCCAGCGACTTCTCGCGGAGGGCGGCCACGCCGCCGGCGTCCTCGACGATATCGAGCGCGCCGTCGAGGGGGGCCGCCGACAGCACCGGAACCGTCCCGGACTGGAACGCGCCGGCGGACTGCGCCGGTTCGTAGGTCATCGCCATGTCGAACTGCGTCTCCTTGTCGTTGCCCCACCAGCCGGCGAGCGCGGGCGTGACGCCGAAGTGGCGCTCGTTGACGTAGAGGCCGGCGACAGAACCGGGACCGGCGTTGAGGTACTTGTAGTGACACCAGACGGCGAAGTCCACGCCGACCTCGGAGAGTCGGTGCGGGACCGCGCCGACCGAGTGCGCGAGGTCGAAGCCGGCCAGCGCGCCGGCCTCGTGAGCCGCCTCGGTGATGGTCTCGACGTCGAACAGTTGGCCGCTCCGATAGAGGACCGACGGGAGAAACACCATGCCCACGTCGTCGTCGATGGCGGCGAGCACGTCCTCGGTCTCGATGGTCCGCCCGTCGCGGCTCTCGACCACGCGAAGCGCCTCGTCGGGGTCGCGGCCGGCCGCCCGGAGTTGCGCGCGAATCGCGTAGTGGTCCGTCGGGAAGTCGAGGTCGTCGACGACGATTTGCTCGCCGCGGGCGGGGTCGTAGAACGTCCCGACGAGCGCGTGGATGTTGACCGTCGTGGAGTTGGCGACGACGACCTCCTCGGGCGTCGCGCCGACGAGGGGCGCGAGTCGGTCGCCCAGTCGCTCGCCGTAGCTGAACCACTCGGGGTCGGCGTCGGTCCACCCGCGGATGGCGAGGTCGCGCCACTCGTCGACGACGCGGTCGAGCGCGGCTTCCGCGTCGACCGAGAGCGGGCCGAGCGAGTTGCCGTCGAGGTACAGTTCGCCCTCGGGAACGAAAAAGCGGTCGCGGAGGTCCGAAAGCGGGTCCGCGGCGTCAAGCTCGCGGGCGGCGTCGACGGTGAAGTCGTCGAGGTCGCCGAGGTCGCCGAGGTCGCCGAGGTCGTCAGGGTCGTCGGAGTCGGCGGGATTGCCGGAGTCGTCGGGGTCGGTCATACCCGTCTCGAAGTGTCGGCGCGACAAGTAGGTACGCGGCCCGCGCTGGAAACCGAGTGGCGGGTCCGCTTATTCGGTGTCGGCCGCCGACGACTCGGCCTCGCGAGCGAGTCGTTCGTAGGCGGCCCACGAGGGGTCCACGTCGGGGTGTTCGATGCGCTCGCCGTCGACGACGACGCCCTCGCCCGCGACGACGGTGCCGGCGACGCCGACGGGGGTGCCGCGGGCGTCGAGCGCGGCGACCACGTCGTCCGTGACCGAGGGGTCCGTGGCGACGACGAGCGACCCCGCGGTGGTCGAGCGCCACGGGTCGATGCCGAGGAAGTCGCAGGTCTCGCGGACGCCGGGCCGGAGCGGGACGCTCGACTCGTCGATTTCGAGTTGGACGCCCGCGCTCTCGGCGATTTCGTTGAGCGCGCCGTGGACGCCGCACTCGGTGGCGTCGTGCATGGCGTGGACGCCGCGGCCGCCGGCGGCCGAGACGGTCATCGCGTCGCGGACGGCGTCGGTCTCGTCGAGTCGGGCCTGCGCGGCGGCGAGCACGTCGGCGTCGAGGTCGGAAAAGGCGTCCGGGAACAGCGTCGTCAGGAGGCCGGTCGCCTCGACGCCCGGTCCCTTCGTCACGAGCACGTCGTCGCCGGGTTTCGCGCCGTCCGGGCGGACCACGTCGTCGTGGTCGCCGACGGCGAGGGCGGTCGCGCCGCCGACCCACGGGTACGAACAGCCGGCGTACCGGGCGGTGTGGCCGGTGACGATGCTGACGCCGAGGTCGTCGGCCTCGTCGTGCATCGCGCCCCAGAGCTCGGCGAACTGCCCATCGGTCATCTCGGGCGGCAGCGTAAAGGAGACGGCGAGGTGCGAGGGGTCCAGCCCCGAGACGGCGATGTCCGAGAGGACGATGTCGATGGCGAAGCGGCCCGCGCGCTCGAAGCCGAGCGCGGGGAGCACGGAGACGGGGTCGGTCGCGATGGCGACGGCGGTGCCGTCGACGTCGAGGAGGCCGAAGTCGACGCCGTGGGTCGGGCCGAGCGCCACGTCGTCGCGGGCCGCGCCCAGCCGCGGGTAGATGTACTCGTCGAAGAACTCGCGGTCGACCTTTCCGAGGTCGGTCATACGCGACCTCGGAGGGCCGCGAGTAAGAACGTACTCATCCGCCGCCGGCGGGGTCGGAGGCGGCCCCGGGCCCGGGACCGGAGAATCCCGGGTTCGGTCTCGGTCTCGGTCTCGGTCTCGGCGCGGGTCGCGCTCGACCGACTCGCCGACGCGGCCGCTCGCCGGTCGAAAGGCGGGACGGTCCCCCGTCCCTGCTCATGAAGAGACGCGGAGACGGTTCGAAGGGGCATGGAAAGTCCCACCACCGGACTGCTCCCGCGTCGATTCAACGTGAACGCCGGACCTACAAGAACCTCGCTAAGTTCCCTCGATGGACCTATATATCTCCAACGAGGCGTCAGCAAATACTGCCGCATCGGGGAAATCGCCCCCGTCGCTCAGACCGGTCGGTGGCCCGCTTCGTCGGGGGTGTTGTTCGGCGTTCGCCACGCGTCGTCGAGGTGTTCGACGACCGATCGGGCGACGGCGACCGGCTCCTCGTGGTGGACCCAGTGGGTCGCCTCGTCGAACGTCTTGAGGTGGCCGTCCTCGCAGAACGCGAGGCTCTCGCGCGCCATTTTCGGCCGGAGGAACCTGTCTTTGCTCCCCCAGACGACGAGCGTCGGCGGTTCGACCGTCTCGGCGCGGGGGCGCGGGCGCTCGCGGACGACCGCGCGATACCAGTCCACCATCGACCCGTAGGCACCCGGCACCGACCACGCGGCGCGGTAGCGGTCGAGGTCGGTCGCCGAGAACGTGCCGGGGAGCGCGGAGCCGGTCATCGCCCGCTCCAAGACGGCCCAGTCGCCGACGGGCGCGACGAGCTCGGGGAGCTTCGGGAGTTGGAAGAACAGGACGTACCAGCTCCGGAGCTGTTGGGCCGGGTCGCGGCGGAGGTGGCGGGCGAACACCGCGGGATGCGGGAGGTTCATCGCGGTGAGCGAGCGCACCCGGTCCGGGTGGTGGAGCGCGGTCCACCACGCCACCGCGCCGCCCCAGTCGTGACCGACGACGTGGGCCTTCTCGTAGCCGAGCGCGTCCGCGACGCCGACGACGTCGCCGGCGAGTTCGTCGATGCTGTACCACTCGACGCCCGAGGGGCGGTCGCTCAGGTTGTAGCCGCGCTGGTCGAGCGCGACGACCCGGTAGCCCGCCTCGGAAAGCGGGCGGAGGTAGTCCGCCCACGCGTACCAACACTCCGGGAAGCCGTGGAGGAGCACGGCGAGGTCGCCGTCTTCCGGTCCGGCTTCGACCGCGTGGAGCGTGACCTCGCCCACTTCGATACGACGGCTCGCCGCCTCGACGGGGAGTTCCACGTCGTCCCACGATAGCCCCGATTGCTTCGCCATACCCCTCGCTACGGCGGCGAGAGACAAATGTGCCGCGGCGGCGCGCGGCCGTCGTCTGCGAGAAACGCGTCGGTTCCGCGGGGTGGGATGGGTCGGTGCCGGGCGAGGCTCGACCGGCGGCGGGCTACCCGAACAGGCGCTTTCTGATGCTCCGCGTGCGGCTCTGTTCGGCCATGAGCACCGAACACTCCACGTCTTCGACGACGTCCATGACGACGGTGCCGCGGACCAGCCGCGAGAGGAGGCCGCGTTCCGTCGCGCCGATGACGAGGAGCGAGGCGTCGGTCGCGTGGGACTCGATGGCCGCCTCGACGTCGCCGGTCTCGACGGTGAGCGTGGCGTCGCCGAGGCCGCGCTCGTCGGCCCACTCCTGCAGGAAGCGCTCGCCCTCCGCCTCGTCGTCGGCGACGTGGAGGAGTTCGACCTCCGCGTCGCAGAACTCCCGGAGGACCGAGGCGATGGACGCCGAGAGGTCGGAGTCCGGGCCGCCGGCGGTCGGGACGAGCACGTGCGAGGGGTCGAAGCCGCGGTCTTTCAGCACCAACACGTCGTAGGGGAGCGAGTGGGTCATCTCCTCGAACGCGCTCTCGGCGCGGCCGGGCGACCCGTGGCTGTCGGGGCCCCAGCCCATGACGACGAGGTCGGCGTTGTAGGTCTCCGCCGCGTCGAACACCTCCTCGAACGACCGATGCGAGAGGACGGTGTGCGTCTCGATGTCCACGTCGAGTTCGTCGGCGTCGGCGCGGGCCTGTTCGAGCAGGCGGTCGGCCTCGGCGAAGTCGTACTCCTCGCGGGCCGATTCGAGGGCCGTCTGGTCCGGCACTTTCACGATGTGAACGCCGACGAGCGTCCCGTCGTTGGCCTTGGCGACCGAGCCGGCGAGCGACACGAGGTCGCGCTCGCTTTCGGGGTTCGCGAGCGGGACCATGACGCGGTAGCCGCCGTCGGGTTGGACCGACGTGGCGGCCGAGACCGCGGCGTCGGGGAGCTGTTCCGACTGCTGAAGCAGGTACTTCCCGAGGATGCCCTGCTTCGTCGCCCTGGTGCGGGCGTAGGCCGCGTACCACAGCATGGCGAACACGACGAAGCCGACCGCGAGGAGGATGATGGTGTCGGCGAAGAAGGCGATGAGAGCGAACGACGTTATCGCCCCGAGAATGGGAGTAAACGGGTACAGCGGGACTCGGAAGTCCGGCTGGTAGTCCTCGGGGTCGGACACGCGCATCACGACGAGCGCGACGTTGAGCAGTCCGTAGATGATGAGGTGGAGGACGCTCCCGGCGTTCGCGAGGGTGCTGACGTCGGCCAGCAGGATGAACAGGAGGATGAACCCGCCGGTGATCGCGATAGAGCGGTACGGCGTGCCGAACCGGGGGTGAATCTCGTTGAGTTCCGCGGAGACGATGCGGTCGCGCCCCATGGCGAAGTTGATGCGCGAGGAGGCGAGAATCGAGGCGTTCGCGGACGAGGCCGTCGCGAGGAGGCCGCCGAACAGCATCGCACCCGCGCCGACCGGACCGATGAGGAGCCGGGCGACGTCGACGACGGCGGTCTCGTTGCCGGCGACGAGGCTGTTGTCGACCGCGGCCAGCACGGTCAGGAGGACGAGCGCGTACACCAGGGTCACGATGACGACGCTACCGAGGACGGCCCGCGGGAGGTTCTTGCCGGGGTTCTTGATCTCCTCTGCGACGGAGGTTATCTGCACGAAGCCGAGGTACGAGACGAAGATGAGACCCGTCACGGGCAGGAGCGGCGACACGCCCTTGTCCGGCGGGACGAACGGGCGGAGTTTGGCGAGGTCCGCGTTCAGGAGTCCGAACACCGTGAACACGGCGAGGATGGCCAGTAGAATGAGCACGATGGCGTTCTGTAGCTTGCCCGTCTCCTTCGCGCCGACGTAGTTGATGAACACGAAGAGGAGGCCGCCCGCGAGAGCGACGAGCTTCACGGCGGAGACCGTGACACCGCCGAGGACGAGGCTCGGGATGGGGAGGAACGTCACCACGTACTGACCGAAGCCGGTCATGTAGAACGCGGAGGCGAACGCGAGCCCCATCCAGTTGCCCCAGCCGGCGACGCTCCCGAACAGCGGGCCGAGCGCGTGGTTGATGTAGTAGTACGCGCCGCCGGACTTCGGCATCGCGGTGCCGAGTTCGCTGGCCGACGCGGCGGTCAAGAGCGCGATGACGCCGCCGAGGACGAACGCGGCGGCCGACAGCGGCCCGGCCTGCTGGACCGCGGCGCCGGGAAGCACGAAGATGCCCGCGCCGATCATCGTCCCGATACCGATAGTCAACGCCGCGAGCGGACCGAGGTCTTTTGCGAGTTCCTCGTCGGTCATCTTTCACCCCCGGTGTCGTCCGCGTCGTCGGTGTCGACGTCCGCAGCGTCCGCTGCCGGCAGGACGACCACGGGGCGGTCGCTGTGCCGGACCAGTTGATCGCGGACCGCGCCCGAAAACAGGTCCCACCACGAGCGACCGCCGCGCGGGGTGAAGACGATTGCCGTCGCGTCGGTCTCGGCGGCGGCTTCGAGGATGGCGTCGCCGACATCGGTCGCAAACCGGAGGTCGGTGTGGAGGTCGATGCCGGCGTCGTCCGCGGCGCGGCGGGCGACATCGAACAGTTCGTCGGCGACCTCCTCGCGCTGTTCGACGCCCGCTTTGTCCGGCGCGCCGCCCGCCTTCTCGATGACGTGGACGACGGAGGCCCGACCGCCGGCCGCGGCGATGCGCGGGAACGCGGCGGCGCAGGTGAGTTCGGCGTCGTCCGCGTTCGCGAGCGGGAGCAGGGGACGCGAGAACAGCGGGTCGACGTGCTCAGTCATGTGTCGAGCCCGCGAGCGCGGTGTGACAAAAGCGGTTCCGCCCGGCGGAACGGGATTGTGCCGGGACGACTACACCCGATTCACAACGTGACCGTCGGGAATTCATACGCCGGGGTTGTGCGGCAATCGGTTTAGAAGTTCGCAAACCGGGGTACGGTGTCGGCTGAGTCGACCCCGGGGCGACGGCCCCGCCTCAGACCGCGGTGACCCACGCCCGATACGCCTCGTCGCGGCCGTAGACCGCCTGAAAGACGCGGTCGGCGAAGCCGGCGAGACGGTTGGCGTCCGAGCGGGCGGTGATGCGGACGTTCGTCCCCTCGGCCTCCTCGGGGCTCTCCAGTTTGTCGATACGGAACTCGGGGAACTCCGAGAGGAGCGTCTTGAGGCGGTCGAGTTCCGCCTCTGTCACGTCCATGTTGAACGTCTGGTCGGCGAACTGAATCCACGGGCCGGGGCCCTCGCCGTCGAGGTCGTCGAGGCGCTCGGCCTCGATGGTGAGAAAGGCGCTGCCGCGGTCGCGGTGCGCCGACACGGCGTCGGCGAAGAGCTTCCGGCGCTCGCGGGGCGTGTCGGCCTCGAATCGGGTCATGTGGAACGGTACAGCCGCGCGGTACAAAAGCGGCCCGCGTCAGAACAGCGCGATGACGGCGGCGAGCGCGAGCGCGCTGACGGTGAGCAGTTGCAGTCCGAGGACGCCCAGCGGGGCCGCGCCCGTCCGCCGCATCGCGTCGAGGCGGACGTCGAGACCGAGACCGACGAACGCGAGCGCGAACAGGGCGTCGCTGGCGGTGCCGACGGTGGCGAGCGTCGCCTCCGAGAGCAGGCCGAGGTTGGCGACGGCCGCGACGGCGACGAAGCCGACGAGGAACCGCGGGACGCCGTCGAAGACGGCGCGCAGGCCGGTGGCGGCCTCCTCGGCGCGGCCGGCGTATCGAACCGCGTAGCCGACGGCGACGAAGCCGAGCATCGAGTTGCGCGCGAGTTTGGTCACGGTCGCCCAGCGCCCGGCGACCTCGGAGTGGGCGAAGCCGGCCGCGGTGACGGGGCCGGTGCTGAACATGCTCAGACCGGCCCAGATGCCGAACTGGCGGCCGGACAGCGGGAGCAGGTCGCCGGCGATGGGGAACACCGCGAGCGTGAGCGCGTCGAACAGGAGGACCGCGGCGACGACGTGGGCGAGCGACTCGCCGTCGGCGTCGATGGTGCCGGCGATGGCGGTGGCCGCGGAGACGCCGCAGACGCTCGCGCCCGCCGCGAGGAGCGACCCGGTCTTGTCGGCGAGGCCGAACACGCGCCCGGCGACGGCCTCGACGAGGAGGACTCCCGCGGCGACGGTGACGACGACGAGCGCGACCAACACCGGCCCGGAGGCGACGAGTTCGTCGACGGCGATGCGAGCGCCGAGCAGGACGATGCCCGTTTCGAGGAGGAGTTTCTGCGTGTCGACGCCGGGGCGCGCCCAGTCGGGGACGCCGACCGTGTTGGCGACGGCGGCCCCGAAGAAGACGCCGAGCAGGAGCGCGTTGACGCCGGGGACGAAGCCGGCGACGAGGGTGGCCGCCCCCGCGAGGGCGACGAGGAGGGCGACGCCCGGCGCGAGTCGCGCGAGCCGACTGATGCCGGCGTTCTCGGCGTCCGAGTTCTCCCCGGTGCTCACGGCCCGAGCGCCGCGAGGACGGTCACGACGACGAGTCCGAGGGCGGTCGCGCGCCAGCCGCGTTCGAGTGAACACCACAGTCCGTACGCGCGCTCGACGGCGGTCGCGCCGAGCGCGTCGCGCATGAGAGACGAGTCGCGCATCTGTCGGTGCCACGAGGGCCGCGCCGTTGAACGTGTCGCTTCCGTCTGTGAAAACAGCAATAATATCCGCCAAATCGGCGGTGGTCCGGTCGATCGAGCTGTAAGCCGACGAACAATGAGCAACATTATCCCATTCCTCTGACCGTCGCCGTCGCAGAACTCAGTACGTATCTTCAACACTATATGCTCTCGCCGGATGGGGTCAGATATGGGAAAGCGCATCCTCCTGCTCGGAGCGCCGGGCGCAGGTAAGGGCACACAGTCGAAGCGACTCGCCGAGACCTACGGCGTCGAACACGTCACCACCGGCGACGCGCTGCGCGCGAACAAGGACATGGAGACCGAGTACGGGACGCCCCGCTCGTTCATGGAGAAGGGCGAACTCGTCCCCGACGCGGTCGTCAACGAAATCGTCGAGGCCGCGCTGGAAGACGCCGACGGCTACGTCCTCGACGGCTACCCGCGGAACCTCTCGCAGGCGGAGTACCTCACCGAGATCACCGACCTCGACGCGGTCATCTACCTGCGGGTCGCCGAGTCCGAGCTCGTCGAGCGCCTCACCGGCCGCCGCGTCTGCGACGACTGCGGCACGAACTTCCACGTGAAGTTCAACCAGCCCGAAGAGGAGGGCGTCTGCGACGACTGCGGCGGCGAACTCGTCCAGCGCGACGACGACACCGAAGAGACCGTCCGCGAGCGCCTGTCGGTGTTCGAGGAGAACACCGAACCCGTCATCGAGCACTACCGCGACGAGGGCGTCCTCGTCGAGGTCGACGGCGAACGGACCCCCGACGAGGTCTTCGAGGACATCCGGTCCGTCGTCGACGACGCCTGAGCGCGGGTTCGACGCGCGAACCCCCTCATCGACGCAGTTCGACGCGACGTTTTTCACCGACCGAGACGCGACCGTCCGCACCGCCGCCGGCGCACTCGCTGTCGTCCGCAGAGTAAAACCTTGATAACAGCCGGTTGCTAAAGAGCCGGTAATGGCACGAATCGAATCTCGGGTGCGCGACCTCGTCGGCTCCGACGCCGACATGCGCGCCGCCGTCGAGACCGTCCTCGACAGGGCGGACGACGGAGAAGTCGAGTGGGCCGACGTTCGCGACGAGCTCACGAGCGGCCAGTGGGGTCGCCTCATCGAGAAGGGTATCCTCGTCGACGGCGACGAGGGGTTCCGGCTCGCCGACGTGGGGGAGACCCGCGCCGGCCTCGAAGACGACACGTCCGGCTCCGGCGGGTCGTCGTCGTCCTCGTCGACCGACGTCGACACCGGCGACTCCTCGTGGTCGAAGTACGACAAGGGCGCGGCCGTCGTCACGGTCGGCCTGTTCCTCGGCTACTCCGTCTCCGAGGTCCGAAACGTCATCGGCGGCGTGATGGACGTCGTCCTCGGCCCGGTCGCGGGGATGCTTCCGTTCTACGCCGTCGTGATGGTTCTCGCGCTCGCCACCGGCCTCTACTCCACGCTCCTGCAGGCGAACCTCATGGACATGGAGAAGATGGGCAAGTACCAAGAGCGGATGAAGAACATCCAACAGCGGCAGAAGGACGCCAAGGAGCGCGGCGACGACGCGGAGCTCGAAAAGATTCAAGAAGAGCAGATGGAGGCGATGGGCGACCAGATGGGCATGTTCAAAGAGCAGTTCCGCCCGATGGTCTGGATCATGTTCCTCACCATTCCGGTGTTCCTCTGGATGTACTGGGCCATCGGCGTCGGCGGCAACGCCCAGCCACACATCGACGCCGGGACCATCGTGCTCCCGCTCGTCGGCACCGCCGAGTGGACGCAGGGCGTCCTCGGCCCCATGCAGGCGTGGATTGTCTGGTACTTCCTCTGCTCGATGGGCTTCACCCAGATCATCCGCAAGTCGCTCAACATCGACATGTCGCCGTCGGCGTCGTAAGCCGGTTCGGGCGACAGTCGACCCGGTCGATTCGACTTGAATCGAATCGACGCGAAGTAACTCGCTTTCTCTCCGTTTCCGACGCTCGCCGGCCGCGAGAATCTCCCTCGAAGCCGCCACGATACCCGTGAGAAGCCTCCGCAGGGGCCGTCGGCAACGATAACACCTTTTAGCCGACCGCACCCAGCATGGATATGTTACTGACCGTCTCCGGACCACCGGGCAGCGGGAAGAGTACGACCGCCGCCGCGCTCGCCGAGGCGTTCGACCTCGAACACATAAGCGGCGGGGACATCTTCCGCGAGCTCGCCGCCGAGCGCGACATGACCGCCGTCGAGTTCAACAAACTCGCCGAGGAGGACGACCAGATCGACCGCGACCTCGACCGCCGCCTCCGCGACATCGCCCTCGACCGCGACGACGTGCTCCTCGAATCCCGACTCGCCGGCTGGCTCGCCGGCGACGCCGCCGACCTCCGCTTCTGGCTCGACGCCCCCGTGGACGTCCGCGCCGAGCGCATCGCCGACCGCGAGGACAAAGCGCCCGACATCGCCCGCGAGGAGACCACGACCCGCGAGGCGAGCGAGGCCAAGCGGTACGACGCGTACTACGACATCGACATCACGGACCTCTCTATCTACGATATCGCGCTCAACACCGCCCGCTGGGGTCCCGACGAGGTCACGGCCGTCTGCGTCGCCGCGGTCGACTCCTACGACCCCGAGGCCGACGAGGGCAAATACCCGGTCGAAGGCGTCCGCTACGACTTCTGACCATGCTCCGAGACCCGCCCGAACGCCGGAGCGTCGACGACCTGCTCTCGTTCGGCGTCGTCAACCTCGACAAGCCGCCGGGGCCGTCGGCCCACCAGGTCACCGGCTGGGTCCGCGACATGGCCGACGTCGACCGCGCCGCCCACTCGGGGACGCTCGACCCGAAGGTGACCGGCTGTCTCCCCACGCTCCTCGGCGACGCGACCCGTATGGCGCAGGTGTTCCTCGAAGGTTCGAAGGAGTACGTCTCCGTGCTCGAACTCCACGGACCCGCGCCGGCCGACATCGACTCGACCGTCGCCGAGTTCGAGTCGAAGCTCTACCAGAAGCCCCCGCGGAAGTCCGCCGTCTCGCGCCGGCTCCGCGTCCGCGAAATCTACGACCTCGACCTCCTCGAAGTGAGAGACAGACAGGCGCTCCTGCGCATCCGCTGTGAATCGGGCACGTACGTCCGAAAGCTGTGTCACGACCTCGGCCTCGCGCTCGGCACCGGCGGCCACATGGGCCACCTCCGCCGGACCGCGACCGACCCCTTCGACGACGCGGACCTCGCGACGCTCCACGACCTCAGAGACGCCCTCGCGTTCGCCGCGGAGGGCGACGAGTCGTGGCTCCGCGACGTTGTCTCGCCCGCCGAACGGGCGCTGTCGCACCTCCCGTCGGTCACGATTGCCAACAGCGCCGCCCGCGAAGTCGCCAACGGCGCGCCCGTCTACGCGCCCGGCGTCTTCGACGTCGACGCCGACGCCGCCCGCGGCGATCTCGTCGCCTGCGTCACCGACGACGGCTCCGCGGTCTGTCTGGGCGAACTCGTCGGCGACGCCGACGCCGACTCGGGGACGGTCGTCTCGCTGGAGGCCGTGTTGGTCTGAAGCGGGGTCTACTTTCTCCGGCGCTTTCTGTCCGCGTCCGCGAGCGTTTCCGCCTGCTCGTTGACCGAGGCGACCTCTCGCTTCGCGTCCGATTTGTCGAGGTCGTAGACGTAGCGCCACGACGCCAGCGGGTAGCCGTGCGACTCCTCGTCTCGGTCCGCGGCCGGTTCGGACCCGCCGCCGCGACGAATCGACCACCATCGGGCGGCCGCGACGCCCAGCGCGATGAGGACGAGGAGCAGCACGACGAACGGGAGAAGGGCGAGCGGGAGGCTCTGGAGGGGCAGGGCCATACGTCGACGTTGTCCGCGGAGCGACAAAAGCGTACCCGCGGCCGGTGCCACCGACTCGGAGCCGTCCGAACCGCACGACGCCGATGCCAAACCGTGGCACGGCAGACCCTCGCGCCGCCGCGACGAAACGAAGGGCTTAACCGCGAGACACGCATCCGTTCGATTGCACCCCGGGACCGTGGGGTAGTGGTATCCTCTGCCGATGGGGTCGGTAGGACCTGAGTTCGACTCTCAGCGGTCCCACTTCTTACGTTCGTGGATTAACATTACTGGGAGTACAAGAGTTCTCTGTACATTTTGCACACAGATATTATCTGGAAATAAAACCCCACTTAAAAAGCCACTCTGAGGGGTGGTCCGCGTGACCCGCGAGACCCCCACGTGCGGTCACGTTTCAGCGGAATTCGTCACCTCGGACGCTAGCGACGCCGTCGCCTCCGCGGTTGAAGTACACGGGCTCGTATCTCCTTGCGACCGAGAGCCGACTGGCGGGTGTCGCTTCAAACCGTATTATGCTCACAAACGAGGATAATCTCCGCGTCTTTTCCGTAGTTTGCGCCCCGAGCGTCGCAGTACTCTTTCGTCACCTCGTAGCCCGCGGTTTCGAGCAGGGACACGACCTCGTCCCGATCGAACTCAACGACGACCTCTCCGTCGTTGCGCACCGCGTGATGCTCGACGACGAGTCTCTCCGGCGGTTGACCGATGCCAGCGAGGGAACGAAGGATGGAGAACTCCGCCCCGTCCGCGTCGATACCGAGGACGTCCGACTCCGCAACGTCGGAGACCGGAACGACGTCCGCGTTACCTTTGTTCGAGCGTAAAGAGACGTCGTCGCCGACGACCGCGTGTCGAATCTGCGCGTTCTGCACGTCGTTCAGTTGGAGCGTTCTGCGCCCCGCTCGGACCTGGTCTTCGCCGCCTTCGTACGTGGTCACGAAGCCGTCCGGCCCGACCATCTCCGCCGCGCTCACCGTCGAGACGCCCTCGCCACCACCGATAAGCGTGACTTCGGAACCAGCGGAACAAACGTCCGAGAGCCCCCTGACGTACTGGTATTCATACGCGGGTTCGTCGTTGACGACGAACTTCGTAACAGCGTCCGGGAGCACCTCGTCGGTCCAGATCGTCTTCGACTCGACACGGACGCCGTTTAACGTCGCGTTCCGACCACTCGGTCGGAACGGGGCCGTCAACTGTTGGTATATGATCGCGGGTATGTCGGCGTTCATAGGACGACTCAGACCCTGTTCGGTATAGTACTATGTGTGAATTTACGAGAGTTGAGAACGACAGCCGCGTTCATCGAACACCGCCACCGCCGGACTGACCGACCGGCTATTCGCCGACCGCCTCGCAGACGGCGAGAGGGTGGGGACTCAAAGAGGTAGCCACCGGACATCGATGAGCCACGACGTTCACTCCCCGTAAAACAGATACGAGAACGACAGAAACGCCAGCGCCGACCCGACGAAGAACGTAATCAGTCCCAGCGGCGTCCCCGGTCGCAGCGACCCGACGAACACCGCGGAGACGCCGCCGACGAGCGCCGACCCGAACAGGAGGAACGCGCCGCGTTGCCACTCTTCGACGAATTCGACCATCGTCCGTTCAGCCATACGACAGCTTTCGCGGCGGCGGACAAAAGCCTCGTGGCGACTCCGAGACCGACGCGGCGGGATTCCTCTCCACACCCATGCAACGACGCAAAAAACGGCCGAGAACCGCTATTCAGGTCGAGACGGCATCGCAGGTCCAGCCGGGGTCGGTGCCCGTCCGCCGGATGAGGTCCGCGCGGCACGCCGGACAGTAGTCGGGGACCGTCGTTTCGCCCCGCGGGACATAGACGCCACCGCCGCATTCCACGCACGCATCGGCGACGACTGTCGTGCAGTCCGCACACAGGTTGAAGTCGTCAACCGTGAGGTCGCGCAGCACTTCGAGCTTTTTGTCCAGGATGTACTCGTCGATAACCGCCTGACAACTGTGGCACGGCTTCATAGCGATACAGCGTGTCAATTGTGACCATGCCTCATATACCTGTCGTCGGAGGAGTCTCTTGTCGCGGAATTTCAGTCGGGGGAGACCCCTTCCGGGGACGGGAACTGCCACGGATGGGCGCGGTAGGCGCTAGCGCGCCCGATGCGAACGTGATTCACAGAATACATAAGTAACTCGGTGACGAGTTACTATTTGCTGCTGTCAGAGGCACATCGGGGTGACGAACGGATTCGTTTGTCCTCCACACCACCCATTCTCCCGCGTCTCTCGGTTCGAGCGGTATCCACGTCGCCTCGGCACCGGGGGGCGTCCGAAAGCGACTCTCAACGCCGCGCGCCCGCGTCGGTGCGGGCGTCTCCGTATCCCCCTGAGAGCATCGCGTCCGCCGCCCGATGGACTCCCACGAGAACGACCACGCTTGCGACGATAGTCGCGACCGACCGCGGCGTCGAGAGCAGGCCAAGCGAGACGATGAGCGTCGTCGCGCAGGCCGGCGGATGGACCGCGTCGAGTTCCACCATCCCCCAACTCGTCGCGGCGACCGAGAGCGCCGCGCTCGCGACGAGCCGAAGCGTGTCAGTCGACGCGGCCGAGAGCGACGGGTCGAGCGTCGCGCCGGAGGCGACGAGCGCGTAGGCGGCGAAGCCGACGACGGCACCGACGGCGTGGCCGACGACGATGCGGGTCGAACGAGCGCGTCCGCTGCGCCGCCGGAACGCGAGGACGAACGCCGTGGGGCCGAGGCTCGGGAAGACGAACGGCTCCCCGGTGGCCCACGCGATGCCGCCGAGCGCGGCGACGAGCAGGCCGGCGGAGAGCCCCGTTTCGAGACCGCGCCGGGACATAGGACACGCTCTGTCGGTGTCGCGTGAAAACGTTGTCTGATTCGGGCGAGCCGAAGGGAACGCCGACGACGCCAAGAGCCGCCCGGAAGCGACGCCGACGGGCGAGGTAAGCCTAAATCCAGCCCTCTTGAGCGAGCAGTTCGCCGTTGAGAACGGAGGCACCGGCCGCGCCGCGAATCGTGTTGTGCGCGAGGCAGTTGTACTTCACGCCGTGTTCGGTGGCCTGGATGCCGCCGGCCGAGATCTGCATCCCGTCGCCGCGGTCGCGGTCGAGACGGGGCTGCGGGCGGAACTCGTCCTCGAAGACGTGGATGAGCCGTTCGGGCGCGCTCGGGAGGTTGACGCCGGGGTACTCGCGCATCGCGGCGGCGACGTCCTCGGGGGAGGCGTCGTCGGCGAGGTCGGCGAAGACGCTTTCGAGGTGGCCGTCGAGCGTCGGGATGCGGTTACACGAGGCGTTGACCTCGGCGTCGTGGAGCGCGACCTCCGCGCCGTCGAACGAGCCCAGAAGCTTTCGGGACTCCGTCTCCATCTTCTCGTCTTCGCCGCCGATGTGCGGGATGGCGTTGTCGATAATCTCCATCGAGGTGACGCCGTCGTAGCCCGCGCCCGAGACCGCCTGCAGGGTCGTGACGTCGACGCGTTCGAGGCCGAACTGGTCGAGCGCGGCGAGCGTCGGGACCATCGTGATGGTCGAGCAGTTCGGGTTCTTCACGAGCGCGCCGTCCCAGCCGCGCTGGTCGCGCTGGACCTCGATGAGGTCGAGGTGCTCCGGATTGATCTCCGGAATCGTGAGCGGCACGTCGGGGGCCATACGGTCGTTCGAGGAGTTCGAGGAGACGACGTAGCCCGCTTCGAGGAACGCGGGTTCGACCTCGGCGGCGACCGACGACGGGAGCGACGAAAACAGGAGGTCGATGTCGTCGGGCACGGCCGCGGGGTCGGTGCTGCCGACTTCCATCGCGGCCACGTCGTCAGGGATGGGCGTGTTGACGCGCCACTTCGCGGCCTCGTCGTACCGCTTGCCCGCGCTCTGTTCGCTCGCGGTCAGCGCCGCGAGTTCGAACGTCGGGTGGTCGTCGAGGAGTTGGATGAATCGCTGTCCGACTGCGCCGGTTGCACCGAGGATGCCGACTCGTACTGCCATTACCCGTGTCGTAGTGTGGCACACGCATAAGGCCGTTTGGATTTGAACCAGTATTCGCGGCTGATAGTGCCAGAGAAGTGTAAGCTCGGGCGTTCTATCACGGTCGAACACGTAAATCGTCGTCTGTCGAATCGACCACCGACGTGCGTTGGGAAAATCGATAGAATAACGTGCGGTTCCCTGAAAGACTACCGCAAATGTTCAGCAAGGTTCTCGTCGCCAACCGAGGCGAGATCGCGGTGCGCGTCATGCGCGCCTGCGAGGAGTTAGGAGTCCGGACCGTCGCCGTCTACAGCGAGGCGGACAAACACGGCGGACACGTGCGGTACGCCGACGAGGCGTACAACATCGGTCCCGCCCGCGCGGCCGACTCCTACCTCGACCACGAGTCGGTCATCGAGGCCGCGCGGAAGGCCGACGCCGACGCCATCCACCCCGGCTACGGTTTCCTCGCGGAGAACGCCGCGTTCGCCCGGAAGGTCGAGGAGTCCGAGTTCAAGTGGGTCGGCCCGTCGGCCGACGCCATGGAGCGCCTCGGCGAGAAGACGAAGGCCCGCTCGCTCATGCAGGACGCCGACGTGCCGGTCGTCCCCGGCACGACCGAGCCCGCCGACTCCGCCGACGACGTGAAGGCCGTCGCCGACGAGTTCGGCTACCCGGTCGCAATCAAGGCCGAGGGCGGCGGCGGCGGCCGCGGCCTGAAGGTCGTCCACTCCGAAGGCGAGGTCGACGAGCAGTTCGAGACCGCCAAACGCGAGGGCGAGGCGTACTTCGACAACGCCTCCGTCTACGTCGAGAAGTACCTCGAAGCGCCGCGGCACATCGAGGTGCAGATTCTCGCCGACGAGCACGGCAACGTCCGCCACCTCGGCGAGCGCGACTGCTCGCTCCAGCGCCGCCACCAGAAGGTCATCGAGGAGGCCCCGTCGCCGGCGCTGTCCGACGACCTCCGCGAGCGCATCGGCGAGGCCGCCCGTCGCGGCGTCCGCGCCGCCGACTACACCAACGCCGGCACCGTGGAGTTCCTCGTCGAGGACGGCGAGTTCTACTTCATGGAGGTCAACACGCGCATCCAGGTCGAACACACCGTCACCGAGGAAGTGACGGGTCTCGACGTGGTGAAGTGGCAGCTGCGCGTCGCCGCCGGCGAGGAACTCGACTTCTCGCAGGACGACGTGGACATCGAGGGGCACTCGATGGAGTTCCGCATCAACGCGGAGGCCCCCGAAAAGGAGTTCGCGCCCGCGACGGGCACGCTCGCGACCTACGACCCGCCGGGCGGCATCGGCGTCCGCATGGACGACGCCGTGCGTCAGGGCGACGAAATCGGCGGCGACTACGACTCGATGATAGCCAAGCTCATCGTCACCGCCTCGGACCGCGAGGAGGTCCTCGCCCGCGCCGAGCGCGCGCTCGCCGAGTTCGACATCGAGGGGCTTCGCACGGTCATCCCGTTCCACCGCCTCATGCTCACCGACGAGGCGTTCCGTGAGGGGAGCCACACGACGAAGTACCTCGACGAGGTGCTCGATCCCGACCGCATCCAGGCCGCCGTCGAGCGCTGGTCGCCCGAGGCCGTCGCCGACGATGACGACGACGACGAGGTCACGGAGCGGACCTTCACCGTCGAGGTCAACGGCAAGCGCTTCGAGGTCAGCCTCGAAGAGCGCGGCGCGCCCGCCATCCCGGTCGGCGACGCCTCGGCGAAATCCAACTCCTCCGGGCCGCGCAAGCGCCGCGACGACGGCGGCGACGACGACGCCCAGCAGGTTATCGAGGGCGACGGCGAGTCCGTCACCGCCGAGATGCAGGGGACCATCCTCTCGGTCGAAGTCGAGGAGGGCGACGAGGTCGAACCCGGCGACACCGTCTGCATCCTCGAAGCCATGAAGATGGAAAACGACGTGGTCGCCGAGCGCGGCGGCACCGTCTCGCAGGTCCTCGTCTCCGAGGGCGACAGCGTCGACATGGGCGACGTGCTGCTCGTCCTCGAATAGTCTCGGGGCCTCGGGACCGACGCTCGAACCGCGAACCTCTTTTCCCGTGCGGCGGTACCGGCCTCCATGAGCGATACGCGACGCGCCCTCCTCGACGCACTCGCCGCGGGCCCCGTCTCCGGGCCCGACCTCGCCGACCGACTTGGCGTCTCCCGCGCCGCGGTCTGGAAACACGTCGAAGCACTCCGCGACGAGGGGTTCGGCGTCGAGAGCGCCGACGGCGGCTACGTCGTCACCGACGTCCCCGAATACGGCGGTCCAGCAATCGAGTACGGCCTCGGCGTCGACTACGACGTGGAGTTCCACGAGACGCTCGACTCCTCGAACGACCGCGCCCGCGAACTCGCCGCCGAGGGCGCGAGCGACGTGGTCGTCGTCGCCCGCGAGCAGACCGCGAGCCGAGGCAGGAAACGCCGGGAGTGGTCCGCACCGGACGGCGGCGTCTGGATGAGTCTCCTCGTCCGTCCGGACGAACCGCCGGCGTACGCCCCGCTGTACACGCTGGCGATGGCCGTCGCCGTCTGTGACGCGGCGCGCGAGGCCGGGGTTGACGCGAGCATCAAGTGGCCGAACGACGTTATCGTGAGCGAAGCGAACGATAACCCGTCGGGCGCGTCAGCGTCCGACGGTGTCTCCGCGAGCGAAGCGAGCGGAGGTTCACCGGCTCACGCCGGTGGCGTTGCCACGAGCGAAGCGAGTGGCAGTTCGTCTGCGAACGCAGACGGTATTTCCGCGAGCGAAGCGAGTGGCAGTTCGAAATCCGACACGCCCGCAGACGCCGACACGCCCGCCGACCGCGGCTACCGGAAGCTCTGTGGCATCCTCACCGAGATGGAAGGCGAGGCCGACCGCGTCTCGTGGCTCATCATCGGTCCCGGAATCAACGTCAACCTCGACCCCGCGGACCTCCCCGAGGGCGCGACGAGCGTCGCCGCCGAGGCCGGCCCCGTCGAGCGCCGCGTGTTCGTCCAGCGGGTGCTCGAACGCTTCGACGAACTGCGCGGCGACCTCGACGCCGTGCTGCCGGCGTGGCGCGAGCGGGCGGACACGCTCGGCAGGCGGGTCCGCGTCCACACCGCGAGCGGCGTCATCGAGGGAGAAGCAGTCGATATCGAACACCCCGGCACGCTCGTCGTCCGAACCGGCGAGGGCGAAAAACGAGTCCACGCCGGCGACTGCGAGCACCTGCGCCCGGCCGACGTCGGGCGCTGAGGCCGCGACCGGACCCGCGCCGCCGGTCGGCTAGTCGCTATTCCGCTACTCTCCGCCGTCGGCAGTCGCCGTCGAGTCTGCGGCCGCGTCTGCCTCCGCGGGCGACTCGGCCGCGGCCTCGCCCGGCACCTCGACGGCGCGCTCGTCCGCGTCGTCGTCGCCGCCCTCGATGCGGACGGTCAGGACCGGGACTTTCGACGCGCGGACGACTTTTTCGGCGACCGACCCGAGGAGGAGGCGGTCGATGCCGCCGCGCCCGTGGGTTCCCATCACGATGAGGTCGCACCCGCCGCGCTCGGCGAACTCGACGATTTCGCGGCTCGGCGTCCCTTCGAGGACGTGCGTCTCGACGGGGACGCCCTGCGACTCGGCCGCGCGCTCGACTTGGTCGAGCGCCGACTCGGCGTCGGCGCGCAGCATGTCGTCGAGCCCCTCCCACGACGATTCCATCGGGAGCCCCGCGAAGCTCCCCGCGTTCACCACGTACACCCCGTGGAGTTCCGCATCGTGGACGGCCGCTAACGCCGCCGCGTGGACCGCGACGCGCTCGGAGCCGGCGGAGCCGTCGATGGGAACGATGATTCGGTCGTACAACACCATGACACTTGATAACATTTTCTCGGGGTCGGTAATAACCCTTTGCTACGGGAGGAGTACTGCGAGAATAGGTCTGCCCCGTACGCGCTCTGCGGCCCGTCGGGTGCAGATTCCGGAAGCGGGGGGTCGTCCGAACTCAGAGGTACACGTCTTTCACGTCCGCCTGCCCGGCCCGCCGGACGACGGCGCGGACCACGTCTTCGACGCCCGCGAGGTTGTCCGTGTCGCCGTCGAGGACCAGAAGCTTGGCGTCGCGGCCCTCCTCGACGAGGCCGTAGTTCAGCCCGGCGATGTCGGCCCCGTTGACGGTCGCCATCCGGAGGACTTCGGCGGCCGACACGTCCGCCAGCTTGGAGGTGAACTCCATCTCGCGGAACATCGAGGGGCTGTTGAGCATCACGTTGTCCGTGCCGAGCGCGACGGTCGTGCGGTCGACCAGTTCGCGAATCGGCGCGACGCCCGCGTCGGTGACGAGGTTCGACCGCGGGCAGACGACGATGGGTATCTCGCTGTCCTCGACGCGTTCGAGGTGGAGCGCCTCGGGGTGGACCATGTGGACGAGGAAGTCCGGTTCGAGGTCCAACGCGGCGTTGATGTCGTGGGCGTCGCGCTCGCCCGCGTGGATGCCGAACAGCTTTCCGGCGGCCGCCGTCGCGTTCCGGAGCGCGCCGAACTCGCCGTCCCGCGCGCCCGACGCGCCGAAGCCGTCGGCGATTTCCATCGCGTCCGCGGTCTCGCGGCCGAGGACGACCGCCTCGATGTCGCGGCCGTCGAGCGCCCGCCGGATGACGTCGACGCCCTCGACGCCGCCCTCGCGGAACTCAAGACAGGCCGCCGTGCCGCCGGCCTCCATCATCCGGAGCGACCGGTGCATCGCGGCGGCCTTCTCCTCGGTGCTGGCCGCGCGGAGCAGTCGGTGTTTCAGGCCGTCCGGCGGCGCGACGAGGTCGTCGAGCGACAGCCCCTCGCCGGCCTCCTTGGCGATGGAGTCGCCGAGGTGGGTGTGGGCGTTGACGAACGCCGGGAGGATGATGTCCGTCGAATCGGTCGCCGTCTCCTCGACTGCGGTTATCGTGCCGTCCTCGACGACGACGCGCCCCTCGACCGGGTCGAAGTCGCGGCCGCGGAGTATCGTACCCTCGAATTGCATCGCTCTCGACTGCGTCTCGGCGGTGCTTGAACCTCCCGTCTCGGGACGGCGGCTACTCGAACTCGTCGAGCGTCGCGTTGAGGCCGCTTCTGACCTCGGCGACGAGCGCGCCGCCGACGTCGAGACCGAGCACGTCCGCGGCCGCGCGGCCGACCCGCTCCGTCTCCTCGCGCGGGGCGTAGACGCCGAGTCGCCACTGCTGTTCCTGTGCGGTCCGGAGCGCCTGCACGAGCGGCGATTCGCGTTCCAACTGCCGAATCTCGCCGTTGACCATCACCCGCGACGACGACTCGGTCATCGACGGGCGCGAGGGCACGTCGAGGATGACGGACTCGGGCGACACGTCGGCGGCGTCGGCGATGTCCCGCTCGAACGCCGCGAGCGCGTCGTGTTCGGCGTCGATAACCGAGTCGGGGACGTTCGGCAACTCCGCCCAGACCGCGCGCTTGTAGAGGTCGCGGGTGGCCAGTCGCTCGGCGAACCCCTTCGTCGAGTCGGTGAGTCTGAGCGCGACGAGCAGGTCGGGGTCGTCCATCCGGCGAAGCTCCTCGGCGTCGATGTCGGGCTCTTCGAGCAGTCGCTCCGACGCGCGCCGGAGCATCGCCTTCGAGATGCGCGCGACGTGGTGCTGGTAGACGGTCGGGTTCATGAGCGCCCGGGCGAGAAGCAGGGATTCGGCGGTCTGGACGTTCCCCTCCGCGAGGACCAACTCGCCGTCGACGAACGTCAGCTCTCGAATCAGGCGCTCGTGGTCGATGGTGCCGTAGGGGACGCCGGTGTGGTGGGCGTCGCGCACGAGGTAGTCCATCCGGTCGACGTCCAACTCACCGGAGACGAGTTGGCCGAACTCGCCGTCGCCCTCGACCAAGGCGGCGACCCGCTCGGGGTCCAGTCCCTCGGCTTCCAGCGTCTCACCGACGGTCCCGCGGGCAACGAGTTCCGCCACGTCGTCGTGGTACTTGCCGGTGTGGCGGTGGGTCACGTCCTCGATGTTGTGGCTGTAGGGGCCGTGGCCCACGTCGTGGAGGAGCGCCGCGGCCTCGACGTGGGCGGCGGCGTCGCCCTCGATGCCGAGATGCGAGAGGGCGCGGGCGGCGAGGTGGTAGACGCCGAGGCTGTGTTCGAACCGCGTGTGGTTCGCCGAGGGGTAGACCAGCTGGACGGTTCCCAACTGCTTGATGTGCCGGAGTCGTTGCATCTCCGGCGTATCGAGGAGGGCTTCGGCCGCGCCCTCGACCTCGATGTGGTCGTGGACGCTGTCCTTGATGGTCGTCATCGTGGGTGAATCGGCCGCCATCGGTGAAAAAGGGTCGGACGGGTGGGGGCCGGTTCTCCGCGTCTCAGACGGGCGTCGTCACGCGAACCGGGAGCCCGAGTTCGTCCACGGCGGCCGCGGCCACCTCGTCGCGGACGGCCTCGGGCGCGTAGACCCCGAGTCGCCACTGCGTCCGTTCAGTCGACCGGAGCGCGCCCACGAGTTCCGAGGCGTCTTCGAGGCGTCGAACGACGCCGCTGACGACGACGCGCGACCGGGACTCCTTGATTCGCGGCCGCGACGGCGCGTCCACGATGACCGACTCGGGCGGCACGTCGGCGGCGTCGGCGATGTCGCGTTCGGCCGCCCGCGTCGCCTCGAAGTCGAGTTCGACCACGTCGGTCGGCACGGCGTCGATGGGGGCCCAGACGGCCCGCTTGTAGAGGTCGCGGCGCTCGATTCGGCGGCCGAGGTCGGGCACGCGCTCGCCGAGCGCGACGAGCAGGTCGTGGTCGGCCATGCGGACGAACTCCTCGATTGGCACGCCGTCGTCGACGAGGCGCTCGGAGGCGCGTTCGAGCATCGCGCCCGCGATGCGAGAGACGTGATGGCGATAGACGGTCGCGTTCATGAGCGCCCGCGCGAGAAGGAGCGATTCGGCGGTCTGGACGTTCCCCTCGGCCAACACGAGTTCGCCGTCCCGGTACCGGAGTTCGCGGACGAGGCGGCCGTGGTCGATAGTGCCGTAGGGGACGCCGGTGTGATGGGCATCGCGCACGAGGTAGTCCATCCGGTCCACGTCCAACTCCCCGGAGACCAACTGGCCGAGGCCGCCCGCGCCGTCGACCATGTCGGCGACGCGGTCGGGGTCGAGACCGTGGTCGGTCAGCACGTCGCCGACCGCGGTCCCGTCGAGCAGGTGGTGAATCTCGTCGTGGTCGCGGCCGGTCCGCCGGCGGATGAGGTCCTCGGTCTGGTGGCCGTAGGGACCGTGGCCGATGTCGTGGAGGAGCGCCGCGGCCCGGACGTGGGCGGCGCGGTCGCCGTCGACGCCGAGGTGCGAGAGGGCGCGGGAGGCGAGGTGGTAGACGCCGAGGCTGTGTTCGAACCGCGTGTGGCTCGCCGAGGGGTAGACGAGCCGGACCGTCGAGAGCTGTTTGATGTGTCGAAGCCGCTGGAACGCGGGCGTATCGACCAGTTCGGCGGCCACGGGGTCGAGCGAGATGTAGTCGTGGACGCTGTCCTTGACGGCGGTCATAGCGGGTGTTGCACGAGAGGAGTCAAATAGCCGAGCATTCGGGTCGGCGCAGGGGAGGTGATGGCCGCCCGTACGACCGCGGGTCCCTCTGTGCCGCCCCGCCTCACCGTTCGGGGAACTGCCCGACGACCCGCTCCGCCTGTAGAAACAACGACGATTCGACGAACCTGGGTTCGTCTTTAGGCCACGTAGTGTGACGTCACACTACGCTTTTCAACAAGCGATGCTAGTAGTCATTCATGAGCAGTGAGTCGGTAGACGCTGAAAGCAAGGTGTCTGGAAACCAAGCGAATATCCCCGCTCGAATTCGTCGAGAACTGGGGATTGACGATGGGGACCGACTCCGTTGGCATCTCGAAGAGGACGGAAGTATCCGAGTGCAGGTTATCCAACAACGGAGTGGAACGTTTGCGGATTTTGATGGGTATGACGGTGAAGAAGAAACAGATGCCACCACGGACCATGACGCGTGGGGCGTTGAGACAGAATAGATGCCACGGGCGCTAATCGACACGAGCGTCTTGTTTGCTGCTGCGTACCGTCGAGACGGGATGCACACCGACGCTCGACCGATTCTTCAGGGGATCGATGACGCGTCGCTTCCAGAAGCAGTCGTTCTTGATTATGTTTTAGCAGAGACGCTCAATGGGCTAACGACTCACGCCGGACACGGTTCTGCAGTGGACTTCTTAGCTCGACTTGAGGAGAACGCACGATTCCACATTGAGTCTGTGAACTCCGATGCGTTTGCGACCGCAAAGGCACTCTTCAGACGTCACCGCCAACTCTCGTTCGTCGATGCCTGTATTGTTGCGTATATGCAGACCCGGGGGTTGGGATATCTCTACGCGTTTGACGATGACTTTGATGCTATAGACGATGTCTACCGGCTCGATACTGCCACAGACCCGTACTCTCCGAACTAACCACGGGACTCTGTTGAAGGCCTCAGTTGCTGATCGTTTGATGACGTGCTGAATACAGTACGCGAGTCGGTCATGGTAACTTGCCGGCCCCCGGTCGTCCGAACCGGTGGCTAGAGAGCTACTCTTCAATCGTGAGTGTATAACTCCACTCAAACGCTTCCCATGTCGTGTCCGCTCTACCTTTCGGCACAAATGATTCGGTAAAGCGGTGTTCCCCTGCGGGAAGACAGCCCATATCTTCGGGTCGATTACTCACCCACTTGTCCATCGTGGCCTCCAATATTTCCCGCTCCGGGTAATGCAGTACAGTGTATTCGGTCTGAATGCACTCTCCCGCATCGAGTGACTGCCATCTAAGCACGTCAGGAAGACCGAAGTAAACAAGATTCGTCTGCCAGCACCCCTCGACCGGTCGGTCCGGGATAATCTGTTCGTCCGTTCCGAAGACGTGTTTCTGTACCTGACGGTCGCTCGGAATGAGAACAAGCCATCCTTGGCCTTCACTCCAAATACTGGAGTACGGCTGGATTGCGCCGAAGCCAACCGTTTGCTCTTCGGAGGAACGATTCTCAAGTGAACCCCGAATCTGGGCAGGAGCATCGGACGAGAAATCGCGTAGCTTCTCCATACTGAGCCGGAAGGGTTTCTTGCTGGGTTGAGAGCCTTCAGTAACCGTGATACGGGGGTAGCGCCCAGTAGCCATAGAAAACAACGACGCCCCAATCAAGTAACATTATTGAACCGATTTTGGCGAAAGCAGTACGCTAAGAAAGTGGTTGATACGAGTCCAACTGAACGAGAGGTTTAGGACATTGTCTGTGAATAGAACCGCTCTGTCATGCTGAACTCTCTCCAAGTCTCGCACGCCGGCTCTATCAGATTCTGCGGAGTTCAACGAAGTTCCTGTCGCACGATGGTGTCGGTGGTTCGACCGCCCACAAACCGTTTCACTCGGGGGCGACGAGACGCCGATATGACTCTCCGGTCAGCACTCGGAAACGCCGTCGGCTACGCCCTCCTCGGCTTCGCCTGTCTCTCCGTGGTCTTCGCGGGCTACTGGGCCGCGATGAGCGCCCTGACCGGCGTGACAGCCGGGCGCGTGATGTTCGTCGTCTCCGGCCTCGGGGCGGCCGTGACGACCGGCTTTTCGGGCTACTTCGTCAGGAAGGCGGTCGCCGGACAGGTGATGCCGTCGGAGTTCGACGTGTCGGTGGCCTATCGCGGCGGTCCCTGACGAGCGCCCCACGGGCCCCCCTGCCCCGC
>NZ_CABPRH010000022.1:0-28299 GCF_902410085.1 Haloferax sp. KTX1
GGGCGGTGGTGGAGGCGGTGGTGGCGGCAGTCAAACGACGACCACGGCCGCATCGTCGGCATCGCCCGACCCGACGCTTTCGGTCGGGGCCGCCGACCCGCCGACGGTCCGAAGCGCCGACGGGACGGTCGGGTCGCTCAGCGGTCCCGTGACCGGGACGCTCTCGTGGACCGGCGCGGTCGACAGCGTCGTGCTCGTGGTGAACGCGTGGGTCCCCGACGAGGGCTGGCAGGAGGAGCGTCGCGTCATTACCCGGGAGTCGAGCCCCGTTGACGTCGCCGCCGCGCTCGGCTCCGACGTGACCTACGCCGACGGCGACCGAACCGCCGGCTTCGCGGCTTCCGACGACGGCGAGACCGCCGTCACGACGGGCTACGTCTCCGTGACCGCGGTGTTGTTCCGCGGCTCGACCGAAGTCGCCCGAACCGAGGAGACCGCGTCGTTCGACGTGACCGTCGAGAACACCGCCGGGAGCGCCCCGGAGGGCGTCGACCTCGAACTCGGCTCCGGCGGGGCGGGCGTCTCGCTTCTCGACACGCAGTCGGTCGCGCCCGGCTCCGCGGGGGACTCGACGGGGACGCTCACCAACCGCGGGCGCGACCCCGGCGTGTTGACGCTGGACTCGATGCCGTTCGAGTCAGCCGAGAACGGCCGCTCCGGCCCCGAACTGTCGGTCGATTCGACCGGCGGAGCCGACGAGGGCGAACTCCACGAGGCGCTCGCCGTCCGGCTCCGCGTCGAGCGGGAAAACGGGACGAGCACCTACGTCCTCGGCGACGAGACGACGTATCTCGACTTCGCCGACGTGTGGAACGAGTCGGTTTCGCTCGGCCGACTCGACGGCGGGGAGTCGCTGTCGCTCGTGGTCGAGTGGCAGATTCGGGAGTCGGCGGGCAACGAGATACAGACCGACAGCGTCGACGTGGAGTTCGTCTTCACGCTCGAACAGGCGACCGACTGAGCGCTCTTCGCCCCGATTTTCCGCCGCTCACCCGACGAAGAGCCGGAGATTGAACGCCGTGGCGAACGCTCCGATGACGGCGAGCGCGACCGGCGGGAGGTAGTACAGCACCTTATCGCCCACGCGAGCGCCGTAGACGCAGATGCCGAGACAGAGGAGGAAGACGGCGAGCTTCGGGAGGACGAGCCCCCACCGTCCGAGTGCGTCCGTGCTCGCCACGAGGAGGGCGTTCGCCTCGTCGAACCGACGCTCGTAGTAGAGAATCGTCAGCGTCGTGACGATGTCGCCGACGCCGTAGGTCGCGAGCGCGATGAGCCAGAGCAGCGAGAACTCTCTGGCCTCGAAGGGCGTGTCTTCGAGTCGGAGATGCCGAAGGCGTGACACACTCCTTATTCCGGGGACCGCAATATGAATCGTCCGGGCCGGCGGACTGTCTCGGAAACGGGCGCGTCAGACGAGGCCGACGCCCTCGGCGAGCAGTTCGTGCGAGCGGAGTCCGTCTTCGTGGTCGCCGACGACGTGCTGAATCATCATCTCGTCGGCCCCGACGCGCTCCGCGAGCTGGTCCAACAGCCCCGAAACCGTCTCGGGACTGCCGGAAATCGCGCGCGGCCACTCCTTCGCCCCGAGGGTCGCGGGCGTGGGTTCGGGAACCCCGCCGAGTTCGTCTATCGCCTCCTCGACGGTCGGCCTCGTACCGACCTCGCCGCGGCGCATCCGCTTGTACGTCGCCTCGGCCACCGCGCGGAGCCGCGCGGCCTCCTCGTCGGTTTCGGCGCAGACGGCGTTCACCGCGACCATCCCGTGGGGTTCGTCGATGCCGCCGGCCAGCGGCGACGCCCGGAAGCTCTCGCGGTACTCCTCGAACGAGTGGACGGCGAACTGCGGTCTGATGAAGCCCGCGAAGCAGTAGGGTAACCCGAGTTCGCCCGCGATGGTCGCGCTCGACGGGCTCGACCCGAGCACCCACGGGACCGGCGGGTCGCCGTCCCCTCGCGGGAGTTCGAGGTCGGCGTAGGGGTGCTCGTCGGGGTAGTCGTCGTAGAGGTGGTTGACGACGGCCTCGACCTTCTCGGCGTGGTCGCCGTCGGGGTCCTCGACGTGCCGGTCCGTCCCGAGGGCTTGGTCCGCGGCGGGCGACCCGTTCGCCCGCCCGAGGCCGGCATCGACGCGACCGGGTGCGAGCCCGTCGAGCGCGCCGAACTGCTCTGCGACCTTGAACGGGCTGTAGTGGTTGAGCAACACCGCGCCGGAGCCGAGCCGAATCGAGTCGGTCTTCGCGGCGAGGTGGCCGAGCAACACTTCGGGCGTCGTCCCCGCGAGGGTGCTCGCCATGCCGTGGTGCTCGGCGACCCAGAAGCGCGAGTAGCCCAGTCGCTCGGCCTGCGCGGCGGTTTCGACGGTGTTCGCGTACGCGTCGGTCGCGGTCCCACCCTTTGGAACCGGCGAGAGGTCGACGATAGAGAGGTCCATACCCCCGCCTCCGAGACTGCGAGGAATAACGATTGGGCTCCCAGCAGATGCGTACTGTTCCTGCGGTTTCTAAAACAGATAGTATTGCTCTAAATAATCTTTACTATAATTCACGTTTTTCAAATAACCCAAATAATCTAGGATATCTGAGTTTATACCTGGGTAAGGAACGCACAATACGGAAATAGCAATTAGTACCCCAACGACTCAATTATTATCTCCCACGGACTCTGATGAAATATTGTCTAAATAACCCAATAGTGTCACTCTCGCATATCTCCCGTGTACACAGTATCCGTCACCACGGTCCACAAAAAATTTTTACGGGCTCTATCCGATGGTTCGATAGAGGTTCCCATGCCAAGAGCCGTATTCGACAGCGCCGAGTACGACAGACGCATCGCCCGGACGAAAGAGCGGATGGCCGAGCGGGGACTGGACGCGCTCTTCGTGAGCGACCCCGCGAACATGAACTACCTCACCGGCTACGACGGCTGGTCCTTTTACGTCCATCAGGGCGTCGTGGTGACGCAGGACCGCGACGAGCCGGTGTGGGTCGGCCGCGACATGGACGCGAACGGCGCGCGCGCGACGACCACGTTGGGCGACGAGAGCATCCGGCCGTACAGCGACGACCACGTGCAGTCGCCGCACGACCTCCACCCGATGGACTTCGTCGCGGCCGTGTTGGAGGACCTCGGCGTCGCCGACGCGCGCGTCGGCCTCGAAATGGACGCCTACTACTTCACCGCGAAGTCGTACACGCGCCTGCAGAAGAACCTCCCCGAGGCGAGTTTCGAGGACACGACGCTCCTCGTGAACCGCGTGCGCATCAAGAAGTCCGACGCCGAACTCGACTACATGCGCGAGGCCGCCCGCATCTCCGAGAACGCGATGCGGGCCGGCCTCGACGTCATCGAGGCGGGCGTCCCCGAGTACGAGGCCGCCGAGGCCATCTACTCGGCGCTCATCGAGGGCACCGAGGACTACGGCGGCGACTACCCGTCTATCGTCCCGCTGATGCCCTCGGGCGACCACACCGGCACGCCGCACCTCACGTGGACCGACCGCGAGTTCGAGGACGGCGACCCGGTCATCATCGAACTCTCCGGCTGTCGGCACCGCTATCACTCGCCGCTCGCGCGGACGACGTTCGTGGGCGACCCCCCCGAAGAGCTGTCCCGGCGGGCCGACATCGTCGTCGAGGGGATGGAGGCCGCCCTCGACGCGGTCGAACCCGGCGTGACCTGCGAGGCCGTCGAGAGGGCGTGGCGCGACACCATCGCCGAGTACGGCATCGAGAAGAAAGACCGCATCGGCTACTCGATGGGCCTCGGCTACCCGCCGGATTGGGGCGAGCACACGGCGAGCCTCCGCCCCGGCGACGAGACCGTCCTCGAAGAGAACATGACGTTCCACACCATCCCCGGCCTCTGGTTCGACGACTTCGGCGTCGAACTCAGCGAGACGTTCGTCGTCACGGCCGACGGGGCGGAGCCGCTGGCCGACTTCCCCCGGCGACTATTCACAACCTAATTATGACTCGGGGTCACAGCCCTAATAGGATGAACGAAGATGGCAAAAATCGACACGGCGAGGCGGTCACCGACGGCGGCTCGGGGTCCGAGCCCGAGACGGCACTGGCGACGGCGCGCAGACAGCTCGAACGGGCGGCGAGTCACGCCGACGTGGACGACGGCGTCGTCGCGCGCCTGAAGCACCCGACGCGAGTCCAGCAGGTGTCGGTCCCGCTCCGCCGCGACGACGGCTCCCTCGACGTGTTCACGGGCTTCCGAGCCCAGCACGACGACGTGCGCGGACCGTACAAGGGCGGGCTTCGCTACCACCCGGAAGTGACCGCCGACGAGTGCATCGGCCTCTCGATGTGGATGACGTGGAAGTGCGCCGTGATGGACCTGCCGTTCGGCGGCGGCAAGGGCGGCGTCGCGGTCGACCCGAAGACGCTCTCCGACGAGGAGCGCGAGCGACTCACGCGCCGCTTCGCCGAGGAGATTCGCAACGTCGTCGGGCCGAAGAAGGACGTTCCCGCGCCCGACATGGGTACCGGCCCGCAGGAGATGGCGTGGTTCATGGACGCCTACTCGATGCAACAGGGCGAGACGACGCCCGGCGTCGTGACGGGCAAGCCGCCGGTCATCGGCGGCTCGTACGGCCGCGAGGAGGCTCCCGGCCGCTCCGTCGCCATCGTCACCCGCGAAGCCATCGACTTCTACGACTGGGACATCGAAGACACCACCGTCGCGGTCCAAGGGTTCGGTTCCGTCGGCGCGAACGCCGCCCGGCTCCTCGATGAGTGGGGCGCGAAGGTGGTCGCCGTCTCCGACGTAGACGGGGCCATCTACGACCCCGACGGCCTCGACACGCAGGACGTCGAGGGCCACGACGAGCGCCCCGGCATGGTGTCGGGCTACGACGCCCCCGAGTCGCTCACGAACGAGGAACTGCTCGAACTCGACGTTGACGTGCTCATCCCCGCGGCCATCGGGAACGTCATCACGACCGAGAACGTCGACGCCGTCTCGGCGGAGATGGTCGTCGAGGGCGCGAACGGGCCGACGACGTTCGCGGCCGACGCCGTCCTCGAAGAGCGCGGGATTCCGGTCCTCCCCGACATCCTCGCCAACGCCGGCGGCGTGACGGTCTCGTACTTCGAGTGGCTCCAGGACATCAACCGCCGCCAGTGGTCGCTCGAACGCGTCCACGAGGAACTCGAAGCGGAGATGCTCAAGGCGTGGAACGCAGTCCGCGAACACGTCGAAGAACGCGACTTGACGTGGCGCGACGCGGCCTACGTCGTCGCGCTCACCCGCATCGGCGGCGCGAAGGAGACGCGGGGCCTCTGGCCCTGAGCGGCTGAGCCTCGCGCGACCCCCAATCGACCCGCGACCCGAGGGCCGCGGTGCGGTCCGGTTTCTTTTTCGGCGCGCTCCTCAGTCAGCGACCGCGTCGGCGACCTTCTCTATCGGATGTGGCGGGTCGTCGGCCGCGCCGTCCATGTCTTCGAGTTGCGTCCGACACGACGCGCCGGGGGCGACGACGGTGTCGCCGCGGCTCTCGCCGAGTTGGTCGGCGAGGATGCCGCCGATAGCCTTCGACAGCGAGTGGTGTTCGGCCTCGTAGCCGAAGCTCCCGGCCATGCCACAACAGCCGGAGTCGAGCGGGTCCACGTCGTAGCCGGCGCGCCGGAGGACGCCCACCGCGTGGTGGTCCTTGCGCGTCGCCTTCTGGTGGCAGTGGCCGTGGTACGTCAGCGTCTCGGCGGACGCAGACCCGTCGGGAGCGAGTCCCTCCACGAGACGCTTCGCGTCGAGGTACTCCATGACGCCGTAGGTCTCGGCGGCGACGCGCTCGGCGTCCTCGCTCGAAAGCAAGTCGAGATAGTCCGACTGGAACATGACGGCGTCCGACGGCTCGACGAGCACGACGCTCCAGCCGGCGTCGACGCGGGGCGCGAGCGCGTCGACGTTCGTCTCGGCGCGCGCCCGCGAGCGGTCGAGGAAGCCCTTCGAGTGGGCGGGTCGGCCGGTCGCGGTCACGTCGTCGGGAATCGAGACGTGGACGCCGGCGGCTTCGAGGACGCGGACCGCGGCCTTCCCCGCGTCGGGGTGGTTGTAGTTGGTGTAGCTGTCCGGGAACAGAAGCACCTTGTCGGTCGCATCGGCCTCGGGGACGCGAGCGCCGCCCCGCGCCTCGAACCAGTCTTCCAGCGACTCGCGGTGGAACGTCGGAAGCGACCGCTCTCTGGCGATGCCGACGGTCTTCTCCATGACCGTCCGCGCGCCCGGGAGCTTCGCCGCCCAGTTCGAAAGCGGGGCGAGCCGCGAGCCCAGCGCGTTCAGCCGGTCCACCTCGGCGAACAGGTGGTCCCGGAGGCTCGCGCCCTCGGACTGGTGGTGGGCGTGTTCGACCTCGGCTTTGAGTTTCGCCATGTCCACCTCGCTGGGGCAGTCGCGGGCGCAGCCCTTACAGCCGACACAGAGGTCCAGCACCTCGCGCATGAACTCGGTGTCGGTCGCGTCGGCGTCGAGGTCGCCGCTCATCGCCTGCCGGAGCATGTTCGCGCGGCCGCGGGTGGACAATCCTTCTTCCTCCGTGGCGCGGTAGGTCGGACACATCACGCCGCCGGTGGTCGATTGGCCGCCCCGACAGCCGCCACAGCCGTGGCAGAGTTCCGCCATGCCCTGAAAACCGTTTTCGGTGTCCCAGTCGAGTTCGGGGTCGAAGCCGGCGTCGAACTCGTAGTCGGGGGAAAAACGGAGGTTCTCGGTCATGGACACGTCGCCGCAGACCTGCCCCGGATTCAGGAGCCAGTCGGGGTCGAACGCGGTCTTGAGGTCGCGGAAGGCGTTCCAGAGGCGGTCGCCGTACAGTTTGCGGTTCCACTGGGTCCGCGCGCGGCCGTCGCCGTGTTCGCCCGACACCGACCCGCCGGCCTCGACGACGAAGTCCGTCACCTCGTCGGCGATGGTCTCGAACGAGTCGAGGCCGTCGAGCGTCTTCGTGTTGACCAGCGGGCGGACGTGCAGGACGCCCGGCCCCGCGTGGGCGTAGAAACTCGTGTTGGCGTCGTGGTCGTCGATGACCTCGCGGAAGCGCTCGACGTAGCCCGGCAGTTCGTCGGCCGGCACGGCGCAGTCTTCGATGAACGAGATGTGCTTCTCGTCGGTCGTCCGCGACAGCAGGATGGGCGCGGCGGCCTTGCGCATCTCCCAGAGCCCCGCGCGGGCCGCCTCGTCGTGGGCTTCGAGCGCGTCGAACGCGCGGGCGTCGTCGGCGACGCCGACGCCCGAAGACGGCGTCGCCTCCGGCGTCACCGAGGGCGTGCGGGCGGTCAGCAGGTCGGCGACCTTCCGCCGGCCCTCGGCGTCGGAGTCGGCGTAGAACTCGACCAGCAGGGCCGCGCGGGTCCCGTCGGGGAGCGACGCCGCCACGTCGTGGAACTCGGCGGTGTCGAGCGCGAGGTCGATGAGCACGTCGTCGATGAGTTCGACCGCCGCCGGGTCGTGGTCGAGGATGGGAGCCACGTCGGCGGCGGCGTCGAACACGTCCTCGTAGGTGAGGAGCGCGACGGCCTTCGTCTCCGGGAGCGGTTCGAGCGAGACGGTCGCCTCGGTCACGACGGCGAGGGTCCCCTCGCTCCCGGCGAGCAGGCGCGCGAGGTTCACGGTCCCGGACTCGCAGTCCGGGTCGGTACCGGTCCCGTCGGCCAGCGGGCGCTCCCCGCGGGCCTCCTCGACCAGCGCGTCGAGGTTGTATCCCGAGACGTTGCGCTTGAGGTCCGGGTAGCGGGCGTCGATTTCGTCGCGTTCCTCGTCGAGCACGCGGACGACCTCGGCGTAGATTCGAGGGAGAAGCGGACTCGCCGGGCCGTCGGCACCCCACGCGTCGCTGTCGGGGTCGGCCTTCTCCCGGAGGTCGTCAACGCGCACCTCGCCGAACCGGTGGACGCTCCCGTCGGCGAGGACGACCTCGCACTCCTCGACGTAGTAGTCGGTCTTGCCGTACTTCAGGGAGTGCGCGCCGGTGGAGTTGTTGCCGATAGCGCCCCCGAGGACGCTCCGGTCGCCCGCGGCGGGGTCCGGGCCGAACGTGAGCCCGTGGTCGGCCGCGGCGGTGTTCAGGTCCGCGAGCGTGACCCCGGCCTGCGCGGTCGCCGTCGTCGTCTCGGGGTCCACCGAGTCGACCCCGTCCATGTGCCGCGAGAGGTCGATGACGACCGCCTCGTTGACGGCCTGTCCGGCGAGGCTCGTGCCGCCGCCGCGCGGGAGGACGGGAATCTCGCGGTCCGCGCAGTACTCCACGACGGCCGCCACGTCGGCGGTCGAGGTCGGCATGACGACGCCGACGGGGAGCACCTCGTACGCCGAGGCGTCGGTCGCGTACAGCTGTCGGGTGTACTCGTCGAAGCGCACGTCGCCGTCGACGAGGCGGTCGAGGTCGGAGACGAGCGCCTCGCGGTCGGTGTCGCCGCCGACGTAGTCGTAGTCGGCGCGCGGGTCGTTACTGGGGTCGACACGCGAGTCAGCGTTCGGGTCGGCCTGCCGGTCGCCGCGAGGGTCGTCGGGTCGTTCCTGCGTCGCCATCGGGAGTCAGTTCGACTCGGGGGCCAGCACTTGGTTCTCCAACTCCTCGCCCTCGTCGAGTCGTCCGAGGTTTCCGGCGACGATGTCGGCGAGGCGGTCCCAGTGTTTCGGCGTGTGGCCGCCCGTGTGGGGCGTGATGAGGCAGTTTTCCAGCCCCCACAGCGGGTGGTCCGCGGGGAGCGGCTCGGGGTCGGTCACGTCGAGCGCGGCCCCGCGAATCTTGTTCGACCGGAGCGCCGCCACGAGCGCGTCGGTGTCGACGATGCCGCCGCGGGCGGCGTTGACGAGCACCGCGTCGGTCGGCATCGTGGCGAACTCGGCGTCGCCGATGAGCCCGCGGGTCAGGTCGTTCAGCGGGCACGCGACGACGACGTACTCGCTTCGGGAGAGCGCGTCGTGAATCGCGTCGGAGTCGAAGCCGGCGACCTCGTCGGTCGGCCCGCCCTTCGACGGGGTGTAGCGGATGCCGATAGTCTCGACGTCGAAGCCCCGCAAGCGCTGGGCGACGGCCTGCCCGATGGAGCCGAGGCCGATAATCGTCACCGTGCTGTCGGTGAATTCGCCGGACTGGAAGTGCCGCCACTCGGCGCTCTGCTTTCGCCGCCAGCCCTCGTGGAGGCGGCGGGCGAACACGAGCATGTTGCCGATGGCCTGATCGGCGATGCCGGGCGCGTGGATGCCGCCGGCGTTGGTGACGGCGACGCCGTGGTCCGCGAGCGCGTCCATCGGGACGTGGTCGGTCCCGGCGAACGTGCAGGCGAACAGTTCGAGGCGGTCGGCGCGGTCCAGCAGGTCCCCGTCTATCGTGATGCCCGTGGCGACGCGGGCGTCGGCGACGAGTTCGCGTTCCTGTTTGGGCGTCCGAGCGAGCGTGACGGTCCGGTCCGGGAGGCGCTCGCGGAGCGCGTCGGCGTACGATTCCATCGAAAGGCCCTCGGTCCCCTCGCGGAGGACGACGATGTCTGTCTCGGTCATGGTGTGAGTCGCGCGCGTCGCGGGCGCGGTTGCTACATCGATTGGGTGACGCTCCCTTAGTCTTTTTGCGTAGTCGGTGTCCACGGATACCGTTTATGCTTAAGTGGGTGGCGAGTGGTACGTGTACGCATGGCCGACGCCGTTCGAGCGCGACTAGCGGAGCTTCGCAGAGACCTCCACCGCCACCCCGAACCCGGCTGGTGCGAGTTCCGGACGACCGCGCGGCTCGTCGAGGAACTGCGCGCCATCGGCGTGGACGAACTCGCCGTCGGCGCGGACGCCTACGACCCCGCAGACCGGATGGCCGTCCCGAGCGACGACCGACTCGACGAGTGGTACGAGCGGGCGCTCGACAGCGGGGTCGACCCGGACCTCCTCGAACCCCTCCGCGGCGGGACGACCGGCTGTGTCGCGGTCCTCGACCGCGGCGAGGGACCGACGGTCGGCCTCCGGGTCGACATCGACGGGCTGTTCATCGAGGAGTCGGACGACGCGGGCCACGACCCCGCCGCCGAGGGCTTCCGCTCGGAGACGGGCGAGACGATGCACGCCTGCGGCCACGACACCCACATGACGTGGGGGCTGGCGACGCTCGAAGCCGTCACGGAAAGCGATTTCTCGGGCCGACTCGTCGTGTTCTTCCAGCCCGCGGAGGAGATTTCGGGGGGCGGCGCGCCCATGGCGAAAAGCGAGTACGCCGCCGGCATCGACTACTTGTTCGCGGTCCACGTCGGCCTCGACCACCCGACGGGCGAGGTCGTCGCCGGTATCGAGAAACCGCTCGCCATGTGCCACATCGACGCGGAAATCGAGGGCACGACGGCCCACGCGGGGAAAGCGCCGGAGGCCGGCGCGAACGCCATCCACGCGCTCGGCACCGCCATCGAGAGCGTCTACGGCATCCCGCGGCACTCCGACGGGATGACCCGCGTCAACGTCGGCCGGGTCGAAGGCGGCACCGCGAGCAACGTCATCGCCGACGAGGTCGAGGCCGTCGCCGAGGCGCGCGGCGAGACGACCGAACTCATGGAGTACGCGAAGGCCGAACTCCGCCGGCGGTTCGAGAAGGCGGCCGAACTGCACGACTGCGAGGCGACCGTGGACGTGGTCAGCGAAAGCCCGCGAGCCGACAGCGACCCCGAACTCGTCGAGGCGGTCGCCGACGCCGCAGAGGACGTGCGCGGCGTCGACCGCGTCGTGCCGACCGCCGACTTCGGCGCGAGCGAGGACGCGACGTTCCTCATGGAGCGCGTCCAGCGAGACGGCGGCCTCGCGTGTTACTCCATCGTCGGCACCGACCACCCGACGAGCCACCACACCGCGACGTTCGACGTGGACGAGCGAAGCCTCGAAACCGGCGTCGACGTGCTCACGCGCTCGATTCTCTCTGTCGCCGGCGTCGAGTCGGCGCCGGAAATCGAGGGAGCGAACCGATGAGCGACGGGCGCGTTACCGGCGAGTCGGCCCCTCCGGCGTCGGAGGTCGTCACCGCCGAGGACGTGGCGGATGCCCACGAGCGACTCGACGGCGTGGTCCACCGGACGCCGCTCGATAGCTCGCGGACGATAGCCGACCGCTGCGGGGCCGAGCGGGTCGACCTCAAACTGGAGAACGTCCAGCGGACGGGGTCGTTCAAGATTCGCGGCGCGTACAACGCGATGGCGCAGCTCCCCGAGTCGGTGCGCGAACGCGGCGTCGTCGCCTCCAGCGCCGGCAACCACGCGCAGGGCATCGCGCTCGCGGGCGACCTGCTCGGTATCGACACGACCATCGTCGTCCCCGAAATCACGCCGGCGGTGAAAATCGACGCGACCCGCGGCTACGGCGCGGACGTCGTCGTCGAGGGCGACAGCTACGAGGAGTCGTACGAACACGCCCTGCGCCTCGCCGACGAGGAGGGGCTGGAGTTCGTCCATCCCTTCGACGACGCGGCCGTCATCGCCGGGCAGGGAACCGTCGGGCGGGAAATCGCGGCGGACGCGCCCGACGTGGACGCGGTTCTCGTCTCTATCGGCGGCGGCGGCCTCATCTCCGGCATCGCCACCGCGATGAAGGCGCGGGACCCAGACGTGCGCGTTATCGGCGTCCAACCCGAGGGCGCGGCCCACGCCAAGCCCTCGCTGGACGCCGACGAGATTCGCATGCTCTCGGAGGTCGATACCGTCGCCGAGGGCATCGCCGACGCGCGGCTGTTAGAGCGGACGTTCGCTGTCGTCCGCGACCGCGTCGACGACGTGGTTTCGGTGAGCGACACCGACCTCGCAGTCGCCACGACCGTCCTCGCAGAGCGGGCGAAGACGGTCGCCGAACCGGCCGGCGCGGCCCCGGTCGCCGCGCTGCTTTCGGGCGCGGTCGACGTCGAGGGCGAGCGCGTCGCGGCCGTCGTCTCCGGCGGCAACGTCGGCCTGTCCGAACACGCCGAACTGACTCGCGTCGGGATGCAGGCGCTCGGGCGCGCCGTCGAAGCCCGTCTCGAACTCGACGGCTGGCCGGCGGCGCTGGGCGACCTCTCGGAGACCGTCGCCGACGCGGGAGCCGAACTCGATAGCGTCGAGCGCGCCGCCCGGACCGCCGCGGACGCGCCGAACCGGGTTCCGGTCGAGGTCCGACTCGCCGGGAGCGGCCCGGACCACCTCGCGGACGCGCTCGACTCGCTGGCCGCTCTCGACGGCGTCGAGGTCGTCTCACACTCGCTGAACAGGCGCGTCGTTGAGTCCACCGAGTCGGCCTGACGAGTCCGGAAAAACGAGGGTGGCCCGTCTCGGGTCCGCGTCTTTTTGTGCTGTTCGTTCGGCGACGCCGACGCTCACGCGGGCACTTCGGTCGCCACGGCGTCCATCGCCTCGCAGAAGATGCCCACGCCCAGCTCGATTTCGCGCTCGGTGGAGTCGAGCGGGGGCAGGAGGCGAATCGTCTTCTTCCCGCAGCCGAGGGTGAGCAGGCCGCGGTCGAGCGCCGCCTCGACGACGGCGTCGCGGCGCTGTTTGGTGTCGAACTCGACGGCGAGCATGAGGCCCTTGCCGCGCACGTCGACCACGTGGTCGGGCGCGTCGTCTGCGAGGAGCTCCTTCGCCTGTCGGCCGCGCTCGGTCGCGTTGTCGAGCAGGTCGTACTCCTCGATGGCGTCGAGCGTGAGCGCGCCCTGCATCGACGCGAGCAGGTCGCCGCCGCCGAACGTCGACCCGAGGCGGTTCTTCTCGGTCGGGAAGACCTCGGACCGCGAGACGGTCGCGCCGACGCGGAGCCCCTTCGCGCTGGCGATGACGTCGGGTTCGATGGGGTAGTGGTCGGCGGCCCACACCTCGCCCGTCCGGCCGACGCCCGACTGAATCTCGTCCACGACGAGCGGGATGTCGTAGGTGTCGCAGACGTCGCCCACCTCGGCCATGAACGCCTCGCTCGGGAAGCGGTAGCCCCCGACGCCCTGAATCGGTTCGAGAATCGCGAACGCCACCTCGTCGGGGTTGACGTGGCCGCCCTCCGGCGACAGCGAGTTCCGCAACTGCGAGCCACCGCCGGCGAAGAAGCCGCAGTCGCAGGTGCCGGCCGAACAGCCCGAATCCGCGCAGAACGGCACCGTCTCGATGCCCGCGACCTGCGGGTAGTGGCGGGTGTAGACCTCCTTCGACTTCGTGAGCGAGAGCGTCCCGAGCGTCCGCCCGTGGAAGCTCCCCTCGAAGGCGTAGCCGTACTTCGCGGGGGCCTTGCGGTCGTGGGTTATCTTCATCGCGTTCTCGACGGCCTCGGCCCCGGAGTTCGACAGGAACACCGTGTCCATCCCGTAGTGAGAGGACACGTCGGTGAGTTTGTCCATCAGGTGGCTCGACCCCGGGAACTCGGCGGTCTCGGGGTCCGGTCCCGCGCCGAAGTACATGTCCTGACCGGCGATTTTCATCGGCTCGACGAGGTCGAACTCCCGGAGCTTCGACAGCACCTTCTCGTTGTTGTAGCCGAGCGGGGCGGCCCCGATGTGACAGGTGAAGTCTAGGAGGACGTTTCCGTCCACGTCGGTGACGAACGGGCCGTCGGCCTCGGCGGTCACGTCCCAGACGAACTCGTGGGAGTACTCGCTGGGCGCGGCGTGCTCGTGGTGGAACTCGACCCACTTCTCGGCGTTGGGTCCGGGTAGCGCTGCTGCGTCCGGCTCTGCGGTATCCCTATCCATACACAGGATTTGTTAATGGTGTACATTAAAACTTGGTATCTCAGGAACGACCGTGTGGGTCTGTCCGCGACGGTCGGGTCGACCGCATCGGCCGCGCCGCCGGCGCTCGCGGTCGGAACCGGGCCGCAGAGGACGGAGACGGACGGCGACGGGGACAGAGACGGGGACGGAACGACGTTCGGCTGGATTCGGCGTCAGTCGTCGTCGTGGCTGGAGACGTTCGCGGCCGGCGCTTGCCCGCCGGTCGACTCCGATTTCCCCCAGAGGCTCGTCTCGTCTTGGAGGAGGAGGCTCCCGTAGTCGTCTTGGAAGGTGTGGATGAGCCCGAGCGTCGCAACCACGCAGATAATCGCGAACGGCGCGCCCGTGATAATCGCCGCGGACTGCAGGGCGTTCACGCCGCCGACGACCATCAGGATGGACGCGACCGCGCCCTGAAGCACGGCCCAGAAGATGCGGTTGAGTGCCGACGGCTCTTCCTTTCCGCCGGTCGTCATCATCGACACCGCGAGGGTCGACGAGTCGGCGGAGGTGACGAAGAACGTCGTCACGAGCACGAGGAACGCGAACAGGAGGAGCGGCCCGGCGATGGGGAGGTTACCGAAGAGGACGTACCCCGAGACCGCCTCGCCGTACTCCGAGACCGGTCCGAGGACGTTCGCCGCGCCCGTGTGCTGCATGATGACGCCCGCGCCGCCGACGATGGCGAACCACGGGACCGTCGCCAGCGAGGTCGCGCCGATACCGGCGAACGCGACTTCGCGGACGCTCCGACCGCGCGAGATGCGGGCGATGAACAGGCCCGCGAAGGGCGACCACGCCAGCGGCCAGAGCCAGTAGAACACGGTCCACGCGTTGACCCACTTGGTGGCGCTGGTCGCGGTGGCCTGCGTGAACAGGCTCATCTCGAAGAAGTCGCCGACGAAGCCGCCGGTCGCCTGCGTGCCGAGTTCGAGGATGCGGAAGGTCGGCCCGAATATCAGCGTCGCCAGCATCAACAGGGAAAACAGAGCCATGTTGAAGTTCGAGAGCCGGCGAATCCCCTTGTCGACGCCCAACACCAGCGAGACGGTGAAGATGACGACCATGCCGGTGATGACGAGGACGGTCCCCACGTCGCCGAGTTGGATACCCCACTGGAAGTTCAGGCCGGTGATGAACTGGCTCCCGATGAAGCCCAGCGAGGTGGCGACGCCGCCGAGCGTCGCGAACACGGCGAGGATATCGACGACTTTCCCGATCGCGCCGTCCACGTTGTCCGCGCCGAGAATCGGCGTCAGAACCGCCGACACTCGAAGCGGCGCGTCGTAGTTGTAGACGAAGTACCCGATGGCGAGGCCCATCACGGTGAAACACGACCACTGAGTCAGACTCCAGTGGAAGATGGAGTACTGGACCGCGAGCGGCATCGCCGCCGCCGACTCGGCTTGGGCCCCGTACAGCGGCGGGACCGACGAGTAGTGGAACAGCGCCTCGGCGGGTCCCCAGAAGACGATACCCGCCGCGAGTCCGGCGGAGTACATCATCGCGAAGTACGAGAGGAAGCTGTACTCGGGGTCCTCGTCGCCGAGCTTCAGGTTCCCCCACGGCCCGAAGATGACGAAGCCCAAGAACAGGACGAACCCGAGCATCGCCAACAGGAAGAACCAGTTGAACGTGGCGAGGATCCACCGGCGAATCCCGAGGACGAAGTCGTAGGAGGCCTCGGGGTTGAGACTGAACGCGCCGACGAAGAGCAGCGTTATCGCCGCCCCGAACGCGAACACCACCGGCTCGATCTCGTCGAGGAACTCACCGACCGCGCCGTTCGAGGAACTCACCGCCGACACCCCCCGAGCGCGGGAGCGCCCTCGGCCCCCGTCTGGACGGGACCGCCACCTCTCAACTGTCTGGTCGAGGCCCGCGCCCCGTGCTGTGCGACACGACGACCGTTGCACGCGTGTGCTATGGTATGGTCTGTCATACTATCGCTCCGCCGGACACCATGCTACGTGATGTCTTACATCACGACAAGTGCGTACATTCCCAATAAAATTTGTGGTTATCGGTGACGCCGAGAACGAAATCTGTTTACAAACGGTCGAAAAGTCGCCGACACGTCGCGAGTGAGCCGTCTCGTCGCAGTCGGGGCGGCGCTCTCGACGCCCGTTGGCTCCCCTTCGCTCGCCCGTTTCACACGAACTGTAGACAGACCTCCGGAACTCGCCGGACTTTGGCCCGTTTCGGCCGAATATCCGGTCCGTTCGTAACGCTTAATCGAATTCGTACACGCGTTCTGTATATGGCAAACGACGGCGACGGAACGGACGGCACCGACGACCTCGCTTACGCCGCCGACCGCGGCCGCGGCATCCTGACCCCGAGCGACCGCGAGTTCCTGCTCGGCCGGAAGACCGACTACACCGACCACTCGAAAAAACAGAAGCGAAACCGGATTCGACGCCGCCTCCGCAACGCGATACTCGATTTCACCATCCTGTTCGAGTCGCTCGAAGACCGCGACCGAGAGACGGTGTTCAACCCCGACGCCGCCGACCGCGAGGCGTACACGCGGGGCATCACCGATATGCTCGCCTTTCTCCACCTCGGGACGATGGGCTACTACACCCCGTTCAAGGACATGCTCGCCGAGGGCGTCAACAAGGCCGAACAGGAGCTCGCCGGCTCCGACTACCGGATGGTCACGGTCGATTTCAACGTCGAACCGGTCGGCCAAATCGACGTCGACGCCGTCATCGATAAGCTCGAACGCGGCGCGTTCGACCAGCTCACCGACGAGGAGCTACAGGCGTTCGTCAGGCTCCTCGCGGAGTCCGACGACTTCTCGGCGACCGACCTGCGCGCCGACATGAAAGCCCAGATGTCCGAGTTCGTCGAGCGAATCGACGCCGCGAACGAGCGACGCGACCGCCGCGTCGACGAACTGAACGACTGACCGGCGGCTCTCCGGCTTCGACGAGCCGGTTCCCCGGGTGGGCGCGCCCGCCGCGGCGCGACTACCCGAGATACGCTATCGCGTCCATCTCGACCCGCACGTCGCCGGGCAGTCGCGCGACCTCGACGCAGACGCGGGCCGGCGGCACCTCGTCGAACCGCGCGCCGTACGCCTCGTTGACCCGCTCGTAGTCGTCGAGGTCGGCGACGTACACCGTCAGTTTCACCGCGTCGTCGAGGCCGTCGCCGCCGGCCTCGGAGACGACGGCCGCGATGTTGTCGAGCACGCGCTCGGTCTGTGCCTCGATGTCGCCGTCGACCTCCTCGCCCGTCTCGGGGTCGACCGGGCCGTAGCCCGAGACGTAGAGCGTGTCGCCGGCGACGATGCCCTGCGAGTAGGGGTTGTCCGTGCGCGGGGCGTCGTCCGTGGTGACTCGTTCCGGTGGCATCGTGGTGTGCGTGAATCGTGTGGCGTGCGCTTAGCGCGCGACTCAGAGCCGCTGTTTCTCGGCCGTGACCGCCTCGATACCGTCGGTGATGACGTCGAGGGCCGTCTCCGCGAGGTCGCGGGTGAGCACGAGCGGCGGAAGCAGACGCAGGATGTTGCCGTGCCGGCCGGCCTTCCACACCAGCACGCCGCGCTCGAAGCAGTACTGTTGAAGCGCGTCGGCCGCGTCGCCGTCGGGGGTGCCGTCGGCGTCGACGAACTCCGCGCCGATGAACAGGCCCTTCCCGCGAACGTCCACGATTCGGGGGTTGTCCTCTGCGACCTCGGAGAGCCGCCCGCGGATGTACTGACCGAGGTCGCGGGCGTGTGCGAGAAGGTCGTGGTCCTGGATGTACTCGATGGCGCGGGTGCCGGCGCGCATCCCGACGACGTGACCGCGATACGTGCCCGCGTGGTCGCCCGACCCCCACGTGTCGAGGTCCTCGTGGTAGATGGTCGCCGACAGCGGGAAGCCGGTCCCGCCGAGCGCCTTCGCCGAGGTCATCACGTCGGGCGTGACGCCGTACCACTCGCTGGCCCACCACTCGCCGGAGCGCCCGAGGCCGCTCTGAATCTCGTCGAACACGAGCGGCACGCCGTTGTCGTCGGCGATGTCACGGAGCCCCTTCAGGAAGCCCTTCGGCGGGGTGACGACGCCGCCTTCGCCCTGAATCGGCTCGACGAAGATACCCGCCGGGTTGGCGAGGCCGCCGTAGGGGTCCTCGAAGATGGCCTTGACCTCTTCGAGACAGTGGTCGACCGCCTCCTGCGGGCCTTTGCCCATCTCGACGGTGTTCGGGTAGGGTGCGTGGACCACGTCGGGAAGCAGCGGCGAGTAATCGCCCTTGAACTTCTTGTTTCCGGTGAGGCTCATCGCGCCGCTCGTCGCGCCGTGGTACGCGCCGCGGAAGGCGACGAGGCCGGTCCCCTCGGTGTTGTACTTGGCGAGTTTGATAGACGCCTCGATGGCGTCGCTCCCCGTCGGCCCGCCGAAGACGACGCGGTTGTTGCCGCGGAGCCCCTCGGGCGCGATCTCGTCCAACTTCTCGATGAGGTCGAGTCGCGCCTCGGTCGGGAAGTCGACGGTGTGGACGAACTTGTCGGTCTGTTCGTGGACCGCGTCGAGCACGTACGGGTTCGAGTGACCCACGTTGAGCACGCCGATGCCGGCGAACATGTCGATGAACGTGTTGCCGTCGGCGTCCCGCACCGTCGCGCCCTTCCCGCTGTCGAACGCGATGGGGATGTCCTCGGGGTACGAGACGGCGCTGCTGTCGATTCGCTGTTGCTTTTCGAGGAGTCGCGTCGACTTCGGCCCCGGAACGTCGCCCACGTTCGGCGCGTCGTCGAAGTGCAACTCGTGAATCGGCGGACCTGCGACCATGCCTCAACCCATGCGGAACAGTCATAAATAATTTGTCCACGATTCCTATTGATAACGTACACAGTATCCGGTTTCGTCGTCGGTCGATCGCGGCGGTCACGTTAGCGACGTAACAGTAACCACAATGGATTTGTGCGAGGCAACTCCTTCTTTTTCCAATGTTACACTCGAAAGGTCCGCTTCTCACGGTCGACTTGGAGGACGAGACGAGTCGGACGGAAGACATCGACGGGATTCTCGAATCCTACGTCGGCGGGCGCGGAGTCGCCACCCGACTCGCCCACGAGCGCGTTCCCTTCGACGTGGACCCGTTCAGCCCGGACAACCGGGTCTACTTCAGTACCGGCCCGATGCAGGCGTCGAACATGAGCTTCACCGGCCGGACGAACTGCACCAGCGTCTCGCCTTTGACCGGCGGCCTCTGTTCGTCGAACGCCGGCGGGTTCGTCTCGCGGAACTTCGCGGACGCGGGCTACTCGGCGGTCGAACTGACGGGCGCGAGCGACGAACTGGTCGTCCTCCACGTCACCGACGAGGGCGTCGAGTTCGAGGCCGTCCCGGACCTCGCGGGCGCGACGGTCCCCGAGACGGTCGCGTACCTCGACGACGAACACGGCATCGAGGCCGACCGGACGATGGTCGTCGGCCCCGCCGGCGAGAACCTCGTGCGCTTCGCCTCCATCATGACGAGCGAAGAGCGCGCGTTCGGCCGCGGCGGCCTCGGCGCGGTTCTCGGGTCGAAGAACGTGAAGGCGCTCACCTTCGGCGGCGACTCCGCGCCGGACATCGAGATTCCGTCGTCGCAGATGGAGATTCACCGCGACGCCGCCACCGACGACCACATCATGAAGCGTCAGGGGACGGTCGCCGTCCTCGATCTCGCAAACGAGATGGACGGCCTCCCGTCGTACTACTTCTCCGAGCGTCACTTCGCGGGCGCGGAGGGCATCAACGGCGACGCCGTCGAGGAGAAAAAGTACAAGAAGGGAACCTGCTCGGCCTGCGCGTTCGCGTGCAAACTCCCCACGAGAGACGAGGAGGCTGGCGTGGAAACCGAGGGCCCGGAGTTCGAAGTCGCCATGGCGTTCGGGTCGAACTCCGGCGTCGACGACATCGTCGAGGTGATGAAGTCGAACGAGCTGTGCGACCGCTACGGCCTCGACGCCATCTCGGCCGGCAACACCGTCGCGGCCTACCTCGCCAGCGAAGACGAGTTCGGCAACACCGACCTCATCCACGACCTCGTGGAGAAAATCGCGCTCCGGGAGGGCGTCGGCGACGACCTCGCCGAGGGAATCGCCCGCGTCCACGACGACCTCGGGGTGGAGAACTGGACGGTCAAGGGGATGGACTTCGCCGCCCACGAGGGGCGCGTCCTCCACGGACAGGGCCTGTCGTACGCCGTCGCCAACCGCGGCGCGGACCACATGTACGCGGTGTTCTACTCCCAGGAGTACCCGCTCGTCGGCAAGGACGACGCCTACCCGCCGGAGGGGTTCGAGGGCAAGCCCAAGCGCCTCATCGAGAAGGAAAACCAGATGGCGCTCAACGACAGCGGCATCGTCTGCAAGTTCTCGCGGGACTTCATGACCCCCGAGCGCTACGAGATGCTGTTCGGTGCCGACTTCGAGGACCTGCTGGCCGTCGGCGACCGCATCGTCACGCTCGAACGGCACTTCAACAACCAGCGCGGGTTCGACCGCGGCGACGACACGCTCCCGTACGCCGACGAGTTAGACGGGTTCGAGGCGGCGCTCGAAGCGTACTACGAGCGTCGCGGGTGGACTGACGACGGCGTCGTTCCGTCCGGAAACGTCCCGGCGTAACGCGTCCCAGTACCGCCCGACGGATTCACCGCCTCTCTCGCCCTCTCGTTTTCACTCTTCGTTCGGCTCGCTCGCTTGGGTCTGGTACAGTTCCGCGACCCCCTGTTCGAACCGCTCGGCGGCGCGTTCGAGCAGTTCCACCTGCGTCGCCCGCGTCTCCTCGTCGACGACGTACGCCGGGCCGCTCAGGTTCAGCGAGCCGTACACCTCGCCCCGCGGCGATTTGACGGCCTTCCCGATGGCCCAAAACCCCTCGACCGCCTCGCCGCTGTTCTCGGCGTAGCCCCGCTCGCGGACGGTCGTCAGCTCCGCGAACAGCTCGTCTTCGGTCGTGATGGAGTCGTCGGTCGCCGCCGGAAGCCCCCAGCGGTCGATGATTTCCCGCACCCGCGTCTCCGGGTACTCGGCGATAATCGCCTTGCCGGAACACGTCGTGTGGACGTGGAACGGACTGCCGTCGATGAGAAACCGCGGAGAGTTCGCGAATTCGAGGTCGCCGTACAACGAGACGATGCGACCGTGTTCTTCGACCGCGAAGTCCGCGTCCATCGACGACTCGCTGTCGAGCCACGAGACGGTCTCTTGGGCGACGCGGTAGTACTCCTTGCGCGTCCTGACGTAGTCGCCGAGGTGGCAGAACTTCGCCCCGAGGTGGTACTCGTTGTCGACGTTCACGACGTAGCCGTACTCGGCGAGCGTCTTGAGGTGAGCGTGGACCGTGCTCTTCGCGAGGTCCGTCGCCTCGACCAGCTCGCTCATCGTCGCCCCCTCCAGTTCGAGGATGTGATCGACGAGCGCCAGCGAGGCGGCGGTCGTCTTGAGCACGCCGGACGGGTCGTGTCTATTCATGGAGGGGAGTCAACGGTCAGGGGTTAAAGCTGTACCTCCGTTCGAGGCTGCTGCCGTGCCGACCGGCGACGGCGACGCTCGAACTGGGCGCTCGCTTGTGAACGAATCGCCCCGACTCATCTGCGATCTGACCGTTCCGCAGGGTCGAACATTTATCCGCAACCGCGGAGTATGACAATGGTTAACACGCGACTCTGGGCTGATTACGAAGCAGCGTGATTGGAATTATCTGTTCCTCGGCGGGCGTCTCGGCTCGTCTGTATATACGTATTCGGAAGCGAGGAACGCCGTCTGTCCCGAGTCGCGTGAAATCGGGTTTCAGGGGCGAACGAACGCCCGAAACGACCGCTTTCGACTAGATTTTCGGACGCGTGAACGTTTAAGTAGCCTCTGCGACTGGAGAATCCGCCCGATTCGTCCGCCGTCCAGTCCGCTGACGCACCGTCGCCGTGGTGTTCGTTCGTCGTCGATCCACCGCGCGTCCCCCTCGCACCGATTCATAACGGAACTGAGGTGTCTCCGCGGTCGGCCGGCATCGTCCCGCCGATATCGTCGCCCTCTTGTCGCCCCGCCGTCGTCCTCGGCCCGCTCGCTCCCTCCCCCACTCCATTACAGGCGTAACTGTGTAATTTAGTTGGTCAGGGTCACGCCGCCACGGGCGGTCGTCGTAGACGCCGGAGCGTTGACGCCGCTATCGCGTCGCCTCGAACGCCGCCTGCGCCGCGTCGAGTACCTCGTCGTGTGCGCGCCCGTTGGACGCGACGAGGCCGGGCTGCCCCGGTCCCCACCCGTTCCCGCGAATGTCGGTTACCGTCCCGCCCGCGCGCTCGACGAGATAGGCTCCGGCGACGGTGTCCCAGGCGTTCGGATGCTCGTCGAGTCCGACCACCGCGTCTATCGAGCCGTCGGCGAGTCTCGAAAGCGTTAGCTGCGTCGTTCCGAGCTTCCGCATCTCCCCGAACGTCCCGAAGACGTCCCCCGAAAGCCGTTCGATTCCCGGTCTGTCACCCTCCCGGTACCGGAGCGTCGAGGAGACGAGAAAGGCGCTGGTGTTCGGTTCGTCGTTGACCGAGATGGGCAGTCCGTTCCGCTCGACTCGCGCCTCCGTGGCGACGTACGTGTCGCCCGTCTCGGGTGAGACGTTCACCGCCGCAATCGGCGTCTGGTCTTCGACGACGGCGACGCTCGTCACCCACTCGCGGGCCCCCCGCGTGTAGTTTTGCGTCCCGTCTATCGGGTCGATAATCCACGCGTAGCCCGACTCGGGACGGTCTTCAGTTCGTCTTCCTCCTCGCCGACGACCGCGTCGTCGGGGAACTTCCCTCGAATCTCCGCGATGACCCGCCGTTGCGTCTCGCGGTCGACCTCGGTCACGAGGTCGATTTCGTCGTCCTTCTGTTCGATGTCAAGTTCGGTCCTGAACCGCGCCGACGCGTGCTCTGCTCCCACTTCCGCGGCGGCGACTGCGACTGCTTCGCGGGGGTCTGCGTCCATGACGACTGTGCATTACGCGGCGAGAAAAAGCCTCGGACAGCGGACAGCGCTTCTGTCTCTCCGCCGCCGACGCCGACGGCACCGTGTGGCTGACCGCGGCGGCCGTCGGCACGTCGCCCGTAAGCGGGACCCGGTTCGGCGTCACCGACGGGTCTGGACTGGGGATGCCCGACAGAAACGCCCGCGTGTACGGGTGTGCGGGCTCGGCGAACACCGTCACCGCCTCGCCCGTACAACCGGCCAATGATGCCGTCCCCGCCGCCGACGTTCCGCCTCGTATCTCGGTCAAACCTCGACGCTCGATATCCGCGACTGACGTCGTCTGGTCAGACTCTGTAGAACGACTCAGTTCGAGTATCATATGGTATATATACAACATAAATTTACTATTAATAATGAGTTTGGTAGTTGATTGTCACACTATGTGGGGTCCCGTGAGTGGCCGTCGTCTTCGCACGAGATGGGGGCGAACGCGGGCCGCGCCACGCGCTCGCCGGGCGACCCCACGGGACACAGAGCGGGTCAGTCGAGATAGCCGAGTTCGCGGAGTCGCTCCTCGACGGCCGCGTCGCGCTCGGCGGCGACCGTCCCGGTGAAGTCGATGGCGTCGCGGCGCTCGCGTAACTGACGGTGCAGCGGCCGCCAGTCGGCACCCTCTGGGTTCGGAATCGGGACGAGTTCACCCGCGTCGGCCTGCAGGTCGAACCCGTACAGTTCGTCTCCCCGCGAAATGAGTTTGTGGGTGGGCAGTCTGACGCCGATCTGTAACGCGGACTCGTCGATGCGACCGGGCGTCTGCCGGGTCGACGCGACCTCCGTCACGGCCGGTCGTTCCGGAATCGCTCTCCCCTCGATTGCGGGCCGGAGCGACCGCCCCCTGAACGACGACGGGGCGTCGACGCCGGCGTAATCGAGGACGGTGGGCGCGATGTCGACGTGTCTGACCTGCGTGTCGACGACGAGCGGGCCGGCGATTTCGCTCGCGGGCGGGCGAATCAAAAGCGGGACGTGAACCAACTCGTCGTACAGCGCGGGTTCGTGACCGACCTGTCCGTGCTCGAAGAGCGCCTCGCCGTGGTCGGCCGTGACGACGACGAGCGCGTCGTCGCCGACCGCCGAGAGGAGCGCTCCGACGCGCTCGTCCGCGTGCCGGACCGAGGCGTCGTAGAGTTTGCGTACCAACTCGCGTTCTCGTTCGCTGAGGCTGTCCGGGGCGTGTTGCGCCCGCGTCGTCAACTGGGTTGCCGACGACCGACCCAACCGGACGCCGACGGCCTCGCGGTGTCGCTTCGGCGGCGTGTAGGGCGCGTGCGGGTCGAGGAGGTGGACCCAGACGAAACTGTCCGCCGGCGCATCGGCGAGCGCTCGCCGCGCCAGCGACACCTCGTCGGCCCCGCCGCGAAGGCGGTACAGCGGGGCGCTGCCGAACCGGAACAGGTACTGTGCCGCCCGGTACACCGGGTGGTCGAGGCCGAATCGGTTGATAAGGAACTCCCGGCCGCTATCGAGCGTCGGGGAACTGAACGCCCCGACGTCGCGGTAGGACTCGTAGCCGCGGGCGTAGCCGTATCTCTCGCCGAGCCACGGGTTCGCGTGAATCCCGGTACAGGTGTATCCGGCGTCGGCGAGCCGTTCGCTCAGGAGCGTCCGGTCCTCTCGAATCCGTTCGTACCCCCCGAAATCGAGCGGGTACGTCGATGTCAACAGCGCCGGAAACGCGTACGGCGTCGCCGGGCCGTGACTGACGGCCTGCGTGAAGACCGCGCCGCGCTCGGCGAGCGACTCCAGGGCCGGCGTTCGTGACGCTGTGCTGTTCGGCATGAACGACGCGTGGCTGGCGCGCCACGCGTCGACGGTGATGAGTAGCGTTTTCATTCGTCGGATACCTCGGCGGACGGTGCGCGGTCGCTGTCGATTCGTGACGGGCGAGCGGGAGACGCAGGTGGCGGACCGGCGGTCAGCCCCGCGGGAAACGCCGCCAGTCGAGCCACGCCGGACCCGCCTGTCTCGGCGGGGCCGGAACCGCCGGTCTCGGCGTCGCTTTCGCTTTCGTTCGAGTCCACGTCAGCGTCGCTTTCGTTCGCGTCGACGGACGGGTCGTCCTCGGCCGGGACCGAGTTCAGTTCCATCCACAGCTCGGGGGGCACCGCGCCCCCCGCTGCGGTCGTTCCGTTCCCCGAGCCGCCGGTTTCGTAGTCGGTCGACTGGAGCACGACGCGGACGGCTTCGAACCGAGCCGTCCCGTCGCCGCCCGCCTGTGCCCCGCGGAACTCGACGCCCGTCGTGGGTCGGTCGAGCGTGAACGCGAGCGTCACGTTCTCCCAACCGTCGGTCGCGCCGACGGTCCGCTCGGCGACGACCCGGCTGTTGTGGCCCGCGCCGACGTTCAGCCGTAACACGGGGTCGTCGCCGGTGCTCTCGACGTTCACGCGGTAGGTCGCGGTGTAGTTCCCCGGCGGAAGTTCGATATAGGGGCCGAACCAGAGGTTGCCCTCGCCGGCCCCGCTGCCGACGATTTCGTCACCGACGACCCGCGCGTTCTCCTGACTGAGTTCGAACTCGCCGGCGTCGAACCGCTCGTCGAACTCGTAGTCGTCGTCGATGAGAGCGATCCGCCCGCTGTACCCCCGTTTGTAGACGTAGATGCCGTCTTGGTACTGATAGAGACCGTACTCGGTTCCGAGGCGGTCGCCGAAGGCCGCTTGGACGGCCCGCGACCAGTCGTACGGCCGACCGGTGAGGCGGGTGTCGTAGAGAACGTACTCCGGCGTGATAGCTCCGTACTCCCGTTGGTACTGGTGGAACATATCGGGTCGAACGACGTAGTTCGCGTTCGGCCGCATCGCGACGTGGGGGTAGATATCGTTCTGCGTGAGCAACGACGCGTCGGCGGGAATGCCGTCGATGGCCCGTTCGAGCGTCTCAGTGTGTTCGTTCTGCGTCGGTACCGGGACGACGTTCAGGTCGAACCCGACGACGGCTCCCGTGACGATGTTGATGGCGATGACGGTCGCCAGCAACCGAAACAGGAGCTCCTGAGACGGTATCGAAATCGCGCTCCGGCCCACGACGCGGACGGCTCCGATGTAGAGAAACGGGAGGAGGTAAAGCGGGTAGTGCGCGCCGAACATGTAGTAAATCGACCGCCCCGCGAAGAACCACGAAAACAGGAGGTACGGGGCGAGCGCACCGACCGACACCTCGTCGTTCAGCGAGAGGAAGACGACGGGGACGAGAAAGACGACGAAGTAGAGCAGCTTGTCGGAGAGGTTCACGCCGAGCGCGCTGACGATGAGCGTCGGGTCGCGCACGCCGAGCGCGAGTAGCTCGCCGACGCCCACCCGCGGACCGACGTACGGCTTGAGCGGGCCGGCGATGGACGCCATCGGGATACCGCCGTAGAGGCTGAATCGGTCCATGACCGCCCCGGAGAGCACCTGCGCGAACAGGACGAACAGGAAGCCGGCGAGGAGCACCCAGCGCTCGTCGTCGAGTCGGCCGCCGCGGTACGCCGCGACGACGAGGCCGGAGAGCGCGCCGATGACGATGAAGATGACGAACTCGTTCGTGAGGAGTACGAGCGCGAGAAGGCCCAAGAACGCGACGTATCGGCGGCGGGCGTACGCGTAGTACGCGCCGAAGATGAGCACCGGGAGCAGCGACTGCTCCTGGAAGTCGAACAGCCACGCCGACCAGAGGAACGGGTTGAGCGCGTACGAGAGGACGACCGCCCCGGCGAGGCGGTCGCTCCGGATGTGCGTTCGGGCGACGAACCAGAGGGCCAGCACGCTGGACGCGAGGAGGAACGACTTCGCGACGAGGAGCGTCATCGGCGACCGAACGACCGCGAAAAGCGGGAGGAATAACAGGAGCGTCAACGAGAAGTGCGCACCCCAGTAGGAGCCTTCCGGGTGACTCACGCGGTACTTCCCGTGGATGAGAAATCCCTGTCCGTCGAGGGTCGTCGAGAGCATGTGGACGTACGAGCCGAAGTCGGACCCCGTCGTCCAGTACCCCCGGTAGAGCTGGACCGTGAGGAGGCTGAACACGACGAACACCCCGGCCGAGACGGCCACGACGGACCACGTCGGTCTGTCGACCTTCGCCAGTCGCTCCTGCACCGCGGGCCAGCCGAGGTCGCCCGCGACCGCGCCGTCCCGATTCGCCTGCCAGACGAATCGGTCGCTGGCGGTGAAGCCCCAGAGCGCGCCGACGCCGATAGCGGCGACGTTGGCCACGAGGTAGTGCAGTCCGAGGAGTTCGACGAACGCGACGAGCGCGACGACGCCGATGGCGATACCGACGAGCCGCGTCATCCCGTACTTCGTCGCCCGCCACGCCCACGGCCGGTGTCCGATGCTCCCGTAGGACCGCCACGTCCAGCGGTCGTTGATGACGAAGTTGACGAACGTGCTCACGACCCGACCGACCGTGCCACCGATCACGTACGAGAGGCCGCCGATGCCGCTCACGAGGAACAGTAACCCCTCGTTGATACTGATACCGACGAGGCCGACGATGAGGTACTGGACGAACCGCCTGTTGCGCCCGGTGATCGGGAGGGAACGGAGTCGGTCGACGACCGACTGGTCGCCGCTCATCCGACGACCTCCGGGGCGTACTCCGGAACCGTCTCCCCGAGCAGTAACCGCCTGAGTTGCGGGTAGACGACGTCGAATCCGTGCGTCTCGCCTTCGCGGCGCGCGATTCGACACCGCTCGTCGTAGCCGTCGCCGCGTTCCCACTCGTCGTACAGCATCGCTATCGCGCCGAGCATCTCGTCCGGCGTGTCCCGGTGGAGGACCGCCTCGTTTTCGACGTCGTGGGTCGGTAGCGACGTGGTGACGACCGGCGTTCCGGAGGCGCACGCCTCGTTTATCACCATGCTGTCGGTGTCGACGCGGGCCGCGTGGAGGACGACGTGCGCTCGGGCGTACGCGTCCGCGAGTTCGTCCTCCGTAAGGAACCCGAGGTCCGTGACGTGCGGGTCACTCCCGGTTCCGGTCGCCAGTAACCGAACGTTCGGCGGGAGGCGACGGGCGACCGCTCGCGCCGTGTCCCATCCCTTCTCGCGGATGCGCGCGGCGGTAACGAGCACGGTGAACTCGTCGTCCAGCGGGACTCTCCCCGGACGGAAGCGGTCGGTGTCGACGAAGTTGGGGATGTACACCGTGTTCGGGTGCGGCGACCTGAACGCGGGCGTCACGGTGTGGACGGCGGCGTACCGTCTGAGGTCGGTCGCGCCGATGGTTCGGTAGAGCGCCTTCACGACCGTCGGAACCGGTCCGTAGTGCGATTCGAACAGCCGCGGCGAGACGTAGACCCACGAGTGAATGCCGGCGATGGTCCGGCTTGCGCCGGTGAAGAACAGTTCGGAAAGCGGCGCGTAGAACACGTACGCGGTATCGTACGCCGAGAGGTCGTGTCGCCACGCTTCGCGGTACGGGACGGCCGCGTCGAGAACGTCTCTGACGGCGACGCGGCGCGTGTTCCCGGGCGCGTACGGGAGCGCGTGGACGGCGACGTTCACGCCGTCGGCGGCGAGTCGGTTCGCGAGGGCGGCGGTCCACTTCTCGCCGCCGCGGTAGTGTTCGAGCGAGAGGTGCGGACAGAGCGCAACGCGCATCTCGGTGGCGGTGGCGGTAGC
>NZ_CABPRH010000023.1:0-14926 GCF_902410085.1 Haloferax sp. KTX1
GGGAATGATGAGAGGGGAGAGAAGGGGACAAGGAGCGAAGCGGGTGGGGAAGAGGGGAGACGGCAAGCGGTCGACCGAACGCCGCCGCTCGAAAGCGGAGTGAGATAAAATCCGAGTGCGTTCGTGGTTAGCGTTAGTATCCCGCGAGTGCGTTCGTGGTTAGCGTTAGTATCCCGCGAGTGCGTCGGCCCGGACCGGCTCAGAGGTCGAGGCGGTCCTTGTACGACTCCATCGCGGTGATTGCCATGAGCGTCGCGGTGCTCAACACGGCCCAGCCGGCGGCCGGAACCTGTTCGAGTCCGGGGACGCCGAGCAGTCCGGCGGAGACGGTCGCGGCCACGCCGGCGGCGATGGCGAGGTTCCGCTTCGGCGACGCGGCGAGCGACGCCGACTGTTCGGCGTCGTCCTCGGTGCTGACGATGTCGCCGTCGAGGTACTGGTCGAGCTGCTTCGCGGTGTCGAGAAGCGTGATGTCACCGCGGTTCTTCTCGAAGTCGACGATGCCCGCCGAGTCCATCTTCGGCAGGTGACACTGGTACAGACCGATGTACACCCGCTTTCGTTGACTCGACGACAGCGCCTTGATCTCGATGTCGTTTTCCTTCGCGGCGATGAACTCGGCCATGTCGCCGAGCTTCGCTTCGCCGTCGTTCTCCTTGAGGTACCGGAGCGCGTCGCGCCGGCGTTGGTTCTTCAGAATCTCGAAGACGACGTCCTTCGAGAGCGCTTCGGTTTCGGGTTGTTGCTGCTGTTCTGCGATCGCGTGAGACCCACCAGTCGTCTCCGCGAGCTGTTCGTTCGTCGTCTGGTCAACAACGTCGGTGTCGGCTTGTAGCGAATCGGTAACCATTGTTCCTTCCTCCCCCACTGTGTAGTCGGGTGCTACCGTGTGACGTGGTCGACCGAGAGGGGAGACCACGAGACGTTCGCACAGACCACAACCTTTGGATGCGCCCCACCAAGCGCGCCCCAGATACAGAGGGTCAGCGAGTTAATAGGTTAAGCGAGGATATATACTTGTCTGACAATCCCACACTCTGATTTCTCCGACTGTTAGGATTGCAAAATCTGCAAGTAAAGTGGCTGTAACAATCTATACTAACTCAGACTTTCAATAGATTCGATAGTAAGGAACACCTACCAGAGGGCCGCGGAGGACGCCAGTTTCACTCACATTTACGGCGGCTCCGAGAACGATATCAAATTCAGCTGGTAGTTAGGTTCGCGGATACGGCGAGTCGGCAGTAGCATCGGCTGAGAATATGCGAGTGCTTCGGAGCGGGCATCGACGACGGTCGTAAGGAGACGAGTTATTCCGCGGTTATTCCACGAGCGCTTCGAAGGCGTCGGCCGAGGTCCCCGTCTGTCGCTCGGAGAGGTACTGCGCGAGCACCAACACGAGGAGCGCCGCGGAGACGAACACCGCGACGGTGCTCCACGAGACGAGCGCGAACCCGGGGAGGCCCGCCCACAGGCCGAGGATGAGCGCCCAACTGAGCGCGCCGAGGAGCGCGTAGTACCGGCTCCAGGACTCGCTGCCCCCGGGTTGCATCCAGAAGAACCCCCGTTTGGCGACGTTCGAAACGAGTTCGACGGACCGTTCTTCGTCGTCGTAATCGACCAACCCGGCGCTCTCCAGTTTCGGGAGATGCGTCTGGTACAGCGAGATGTACACGCGCTGTCGCTCTTCGTCGGTCACGTCTTCGACCGCCGTTCCGTTCTCCCGTGCGGCGACCATCGCCGCGAGTTCCTTCAGCGAGATCGCCTCGCCCGCCCGATGGAGGAAGTAGAGAATCTGCCTCCGCCGGGAGTTGCTGAGGATTCGGAATAGCTCGTCTTTTGATAGCGTTGTCATCGTCGTGTGCGGGGGTGGTCCCGCACGCGGTGTGAAGGGGGACCCGACCCGGTTGGGTCGTACTACACCACACCCGACCTTTGTTATCGTGACGTTTCCGGGAGGCACCGAGTCGGTCGCTACCGGATATTAAGCTCATCTTCACGCGATTGTTACCGGGGCACAGACCGTCAGCGGGAGGGGGTTATCTCGGTCTCAGAGATGATTACATATCTCAACGGTTTCGAGAAAAACCCTCGGGCCGAAACGTGAGCAAACTCGCGACAGCGGCGGTAAGGAACCCAATTGTCCAGTATAGAGGTGGCTAACAATACCCGATGACGGCGATACTTAGAGTCGAGACTACATGTTCGAACTGACTGGCTTCCAGCGCGACCTGCTGTACGTGATCGCCGGGGCGGAGCGCCCGTCCGGGCAGGAGATCAAAGAGATGATCAGCAAAGACGTCGGGGAGGTGAACCACGGTCGCCTCTACCCGAACCTCGACGCCCTCGTCGAACAGGGGTACGTCAACAAGGGACAACACGACCGTCGGACGAACTTCTACGAGATGTCCGAGAAGGGACGTGAGTCCATCGTCGAGCGCCGAGACTGGGAAGACCGGCGCGTCGGGTTCCTCGGATAACGCGCCGTCGCCCCCGCAGAGAGACGAACCGTCCGTTCGAACGCCCGCGGGCGAGAGTGGGACGCTCGCCCCGGAAGAAACCGAAGACGAGAACTGCTCGTCGCTGGTGGCCGCATCGGTCCCCGCGGTCTCGTTCGGTCCCTCCTCCTTCCGCAGCTGCGTCAACCCAGCGACCGCGTCGGTGCTGGACCGGTGGCGACCGTGGTCGTCGACGCCCCGTCGCTTGTTCCACCGGAGACCACCGACGACACGCCACGCGACGGGGTGACGCTCGACGCCGCCCTCGCCCGTCTCACCCGGCGAAATTTCGAGGTGTGAGCCGACGTGCGGGCCGCTGACGGTCCGGGTTCGACGCACATCTCGGAGAGACATATCAGAATTCATTACACTCGGTTATCGTGGAAAATGTCATACCTCATATGTACATTCCAGCACCGAGAATCGGAGATTAATTCGAGAATAAGAATCGGATTAATTCGAGAATAAGTCGACGCTTTCGGTCGTTTTTGTGCGTTGCTCGGACCGCGAGAACGCGTCGGTGATGCGAACAGTAACAGCGGCAATAATATCATCGATAGACATTCATGTATTCCAACTAATGTAATTATCGCAACATTTATGGGTATAATCCGCAACCCCTGAGACATGGTAAGAGAACGGTCCACCGGGCAGGACCCAGAAACGACGACTGACGACGACGTCGGTAGACGCAAGTACCTCGCGCTGTGCGGGTCGGTATCGGCCGCCGGTGCGCTCGCGGGGTTCTCTGGGGTCGGCTCGGCGACGGAACAGGTCGACGAGTCGGTCGACGCCGACGGGCACACACTCGTCGTCGCCGGCACCGGCTCCGTCTCTTCGTTCGAAGTGACGGTCAGCGGGTCCATCTCACCACTCCAGCCGAACGGCGCGCTCAGCACGACCGGGACGGCCGGTCCCGCGGCCGAGGGGACCGTCAGCGACGGCTCGCGGCGCTACCAGTTCGCGGGCGACGTCACCAACTTCCAGTCGACAGACGCCGTGTCGGTGTACGTCGACGGTGTCCGCGTCCCCGACGACTCCTTCTAAGCGCCGCCGAGCGTCTCGATGTTTTCGAACCGACCGAAAGCGGCGGCGCTGCGAGCGCGAGGGAGACGACAAACGGGCGGTGAGTCAGGCGACGACGCGTGCCCCCTCGACGAGCGAGCGAACGTCCTCGAACAGGCGGTCGGCGTCGTCCTCGTCGCGGGCCTCCGCGGTGATGCGGACCAGCGGTTCGGTCCCGCTGGCGCGGACGAGGAACCAGCCGTCGTCGGTGTCGACGCGGATGCCGTCGATGGTGTCGACCTCGTCGTACGTCGCGTGGATGTCGCGGGCGATGCGGTCCATCGCCTGGTGTTTGTCGTCGAACGAGAGGCTCGCGCGGCGGGTGGCGTAGCCCGCCCCGCCGAGGTCGGCGACCTGTTGGGACAGCGGCGCGCCGCGGGCAACGAGGTCGGCGAGCGTGAGCGCCGCGTAGTGGCCGTCGGGAGCGAGCGTCTCGTCGGGCCAAATCCACGCGCCGGAGGGCTCGCCGCCGAAGACGTAGCCCGCCTCGGCGACCGCCTCGGCGACGTGGACGTCGCCGACCGGCGTGTAGGTGACGCGCCCGCCGGCGGCCTCGACCACGTCCTGCACGAGGAGGCTCGTGTCGACGGGGACGGCGACGGCGTCGCCCGGGGAGACGGCGTCCCGCGCGAACAGCGCGAGGAGCGCGTCGCCGGGGACGTACGCGCCGGTCTCGTCGACGGCGACGAGTCGGTCGGCGTCGCCGTCGTGGGCGAGCCCCACGTCCGCGTCGAGCGCGGGGACGGTCCGGCGGAGCGCCGTGAGCGTCTCGGCGTTCGGCTCGCTCTTTCGGGCGGGGAACCGGCCGTCCCGCTGGCCGTCGATGGTGTTGACCGTCGCGCCGAGTTCGTAGAGCGCGTCGACCGAGACGCGGCCCGTCCCGTTGCCGAGGTCGAACGCGACGGAGACGCCGTCGAGGTCGTCGAACGACGAGACGAGGTGGCTCACGTGGCGGTCCGCCGCGTCGGGCCACTCGCGCTCTTCGCCGTGTTCGTCCCACGCGGCGAGCGACACCTCGTCGCGGTTGAGCCGGTGGACGATGTCGCGCGTCTGGGCCTTGTCGAAGGCGCGGCCGCTCGGGGTCCAGAGCTTCAGGCCGTTGTCCGAGGCGGGGTTGTGAGACGCGGTGATGCCGATGCCGGCGTCCGCGCCGGCCCAACCGACGGCGCGGGCGACCGTGGGTGTCGAGGCGACGCCGAGTCGGACCACGTTCGCCCCGCACTCGCGGACGCCGGCGCTCACGGCGTCCGCGAGCACGTCGCCGCTGAGTCGAGCGTCCTGTCCGACGACGACGGTACAGGCGTCACAGCCGACCGCGCGGCCGATTCGAAGGGCGAGTTCGGCGGTCACGGTTCGGCCAACCGGACCTCTGATTCCACTCGTTCCGAACATACCGTGTGAGACGGTGACGGGACGTTTTGGTATGTTTCGCCTACTGTCACGAACGGGCGGTCAGGCGACACCTACTGCGGGCGCGGAGGAACCGCAGGGCCGGCGCATCGAACCGCGGGACTGCGTTGCCGCTCGCCGGGGTGAGTGAGCGGTAAGTGGTCGGCGGTTACGCGGCGCGTCGCCTCACTGAAGGGGCCGGATGTCGCCGATGGGGACCACTTCGATAGAACCGAGGGCGTCGAGCGTCACGCGGTAGCCCGCGTACGAAAACGAGAGGAGCGCGTCGTTTGAACAGCCGAACACCGCTTCGAGCGCGTCGGGGTCGATGGTCTGTGCGAGCGGTGGGAGCTGCGTCGGTCGGACGCCCTCGATTGCCGCAATACTCAGTACAATATTCGTGCTTAGGAGTTCGGAAGAATCGCGGTCGACGCGGTACGACCCGGTCGCATCGTCGTACGTCACGCGCGAATCCTTCCAGTCGTTCGTCTGTACCATCATGGGTGCCTTAACAGGCGTCTGTGTGCGACGGTGCCCCTTAAATCCATGCTATTTGTGAACAGTTGTAATCCGTGAACGTCACGAAATCGAACGGGTACGGGAGTGGTACATCCGCGAGAGTAATCTGGTTCCCACAGTACACAACCAAAAATCGTGATAGTTTCGCGGAGGCGACGGTCAGCCCTGTCGAGCACGAAGCGTTCGGACGGTCTCCCGCGCCTCCTCGACCGTGATTTCGCGTTTGTAGAGGGCCGACCCCGGTTCCAGTAGTTCGCCGCCCGGAACGAGACCGCCGACGTCGACGGGGCCGAAGCCGATATCGCGGACGAGGCCGGCGACGCGCGCCTTGGCGTCCGAGTCGTCGCCGGCGAGGAACACCGCGAGACGCTCCGATTCGGGGAGGTCCGGGTGTCCGAGGTCGCGTAGCGTCTCCCAGTGGATGGTGTTGAACGACTTGACCAGTTTCGCGTCCGGGAGTTGGGCCGCGACGAGCTCCGAGGAGGTGTCGTCGCCGAGGTCGATGACGTGGAAGTTCTCCGTGTAGGGGTTCATCGCGTCGACGACGATTTTTTCCGCGAACTGGTCCGCGTCGGGCAGCGAGTCGCGCTCTCGGAACGGAATCGCGAGGAAGACCACGTCGCCGAACCGAATCGCTCGCTTCGGTTCCACCGCGCGCAGTTGCGGGCCGAGCGTCTCCGAGAGGTCTGCCATCGACTCGACCCCGCTGTCGTTGGCTATCGCCACCTCGTGGTCCGCCTCCACGAGGAGTTGGGCCAACGTCCCACCGAGTCGGCCAGCGCCGAGTATTCCTATGTCCATGAACAAAGATGTATGTTATTCAAGTTGAATCTTTGCGTGGTCAAAGCGGGCCGACGACCCCCCTCGTCTCGGGGGGTTCGACTCGTAATGTGCCGCAAAATCGCGTCGAATCCCACCCCACTCCGGGGATTGGGAGATTCAGTTCACTCAACGAGGCGTCGTGGGTCGAGACGCCGCGGGCGACGAGCAGTCGCGGGACGGGTAGCCGACTCGTCCGAGCCGACCTCGGGGGCGATTACCCAGCGGGCCGCCGAACGAACACCCGGACGGACCGCCGAAGCGACGACCGAACCGACGCCGAACCGATGCCCGAACCGGGCGTCAGGCCCCGCCGGCGTACGCCTCGAACTCCTTCCCGCGCAGGGCGAAGTAGGCCACGCCGACGATTCCGACGAGCGACGCGACCGAGAACGCCAGCGTCGGGTCGCTCGCGTAGAGCCAGCCGCCGAGCGCCGCGCTCGGGATGACGACGGTGTTCCGCAGGAGGTAGTACGCGCCCGTCACCCGCCCGCCGGCGTTTCGCTCCGCCGGGCCGACGATGAGCGCCTTGTGCGCGGGGAGACCGGCGAACCGGAGCCCCGAGAAGGCGAAGAGGGCGACGACGACCCACTGGTCGGCCGGCGCGAAGATGAGCAGAACCGGGAAGACGGCGTACACCGCGAACCCGAGGCCGACGACGGGCTTGAGTCCGGTCCGCTCGGCGAGCTTCGAGACGGGAAGTTTCGTCAGGAGCGCGACCACCATCTCGACGCCGAGGAGGACGCCGAAGAAGGCGTCCGGGCGGAGCGAGACGCCGAACCCGGTAAATCCGACCTGCAAGAACTCCGTGACGACGATGACGAAGAAGACGTACACCATCCCGTTGGCGAACCGGACGAGCGTGTCCGCGACGAGGAGCGGGCGGAGCGTCTCGGGGAGCGACCGGAGGTCGTCGCGGAGCTGTGCGAGCCCCTCGAACGACTTGCCCAGCGAATCCTCGTGCGCGTCGTACAGGACGTGCTGGGCCACGGTGGCGACGATGCCGAACGCCGCGGCGACGACGAGGACGTATCGGAAGCCCTCGACGAACGTCGCCGTCGCCGCCAACAGCGCGGCCGCGATGAGCGGCCCGAGGAGGAAGCCGACGCGGCGGAAAATCTCGGTGCTGGCGAAGCCCATCGCCAGCCGCTCGGGCGGGACGCTCTGCTTGACGATGGCGAACGTCGCGCCGAGGCCGAACGACTTCCACGCCTGCGTGAGAAAGAGGCCGACGAAAATCCAGAGCCACGGTTCGAGCGAGACGCCCGCGAGCGTCACCTCGGGCACCTGCGGGGCGACGAACCAGAACAGAAAGCCGGCCGACGAGACGGTCCCGAACAGCGTGAGCGAGAGGCGCGACCCGAGGCGGTCCGACAGCGCGCCGCCCGGGTACGGGTACAAGGCTCCGATGAGGTTTCCGAGGCTCCCGTAGAGACCGACGACGGTCGCGCCGGCCCCGAGCACCCGGAGGTACTCCGGGACGTACCGCCCGGTCATCTGGAACGAGAGGCTGAACGCGAACATCGCAACCGAGAGGACGAGCACGTCGCGTTCGAGCCCGACGAACTGCCGGAAGGAATCGAAGCTATCGACGGCGTCCCGACGTGTTCCCATCGTCCGAGTGGTTCGCGGGAGCGCCCAAGAAAGTACGGTGCGGTCGGGCGACTGCTGTGCAGTCGGTCGACTGCTGTGCGGTCGGTCGACGACGATGCGGCCGGCCTACTCGCCCGCCGGCGGTTCGACCCAGACGACGAGGCCGTCGTCGCTCCTGACGACGCTGCGGGTGAGTTCGTCGCCGAACGGCGCGTCGTCGACGGTCTCGGGGTCGATTTCCGTCACGCGGTCGACCTCGTCGACCAGCCAGCCGAACACGGTCGCCTCCTCGTCGGCGGCGTCGAAGACGACGACGCGGGGGGCGTCGGGGTTCGAGCCCACGCCGAGGAGCGAGGCCGTGTCGACGAGCAATGTCGTCGCGCCCCGGTAGTCCATCGCACCGACGACGTGTGGGGGCGTGTCCGGCAACGAGCGCGCGGACGTGCGGTCGATGATTTCGGTGACTGCGTCGAGGTCGACGCAGTAGCGCTCCTCGCCGAGTTCGAATTCGAGCACCTGCGTCGGCTCCGCGGACGCGCCGTCGGGCGCGTCGGTGAGCGACATCTACGCGCCCCGGGCGGAGAGCCCGTCTTCCGCCGCGTCGAGTTCGTCTTCGAGGTCGTCGACCTCGTCGTCGATGTGGTCGAGGAGAAGCGCGACCTCCGAAATCTTCGCCGTCTGCTCTTCTGTGGCCGCGGCGACCTGGTCTATCTCGCCGGCGACCTCCTCCGCGCCCCGCGCGGTCTCGTCGACGAGGCTCGCCACCTCCTCGGTGCTCGCGGCCTGCTGGTCGGTCGCGCGAGCGACCTCCTCCGCGCCGGCGGCGGCCTCGCCGACCGCGGCGTCGATGTTCCGGAGCGCGGAGACGGCCGCGTCGACCTCCGAGATGCCGTCGTTGACCTCCTCGTTGGCCTCCTCGATGTTGCCGACGGTCGTCTCGGTCGTCTCCTGGATGTCGCCGACGACCGCCTCGATCTCGGAGACGCTGTCGCGGGACTGCTCGGCGAGGCTCTTGACCTCGTCGGCGACGACGGCGAAGCCCGCGCCCGCCTCGCCGGCCCGCGCGGCCTCGATGGAGGCGTTGAGCGCGAGCAGGTTCGTCTGGTCGGCGATGTCGTTTATGACCTCGACGACGCTGTCTATCTGGTCGACCTTCGCCCGGAGGTCGGTGATTTCGTCGTACACGTCGGTGGTCACGTCGTCGACGGTCTCCATCGCGTCCGCGGCGTTGTCGGCGGAGCTTCGGCCCTCGGCGGCGAGGTCGCGCGCCTGGTCGCTCATCGCCTTCGTCTGGTCGGCGCTGGAGGCGATTTGCTCGACGCTGGCGCTCAGGTTCGACACCTCGCCGGCGACCTCCCGCATGTTGGTCGACTGGTCGCCCGCGAGGTCGCTTATCTCCTGTGCGCTGACGGCGACGCTCTCGGAGGCGTCGGAGAGTTCGGCGACCGCCGTGCCGATTTCGTCGGTCGCGTCGTCGACGTCGTCCACGTCGTCGAGGACCTCGTCGGTCGCCGCCGCTGCGGCACCGCCTGAATACGCGTCGTGCCGTCGGGAGACGTTCCCGTCTCCGGCCGCAGACTCCCGTTCATTTCGCTCGATTGCCATACGAAAACGTGTGGGAGTAAAGTGATAAGCATTCGCAGAAGGTATCAATGTAGATAATCCCACATTGCCGCTACTCGGGTCGAAACGCCCGAAATTCGCGGATTCGATTCGGCTAATACAGGATGAATACCACACCGCGGCTACCGACGGACCCAGCGGTGGTCGGCCCGGTGGAAACCCTCCTGTCCGGCTCCTGTCGCCGACCGCCGTGAGATGGCCGTAGCCGATGCGAGGGGGAGAGAGCGGGTCGAAACGCGGGAGTCAGACCAGTCGGCGGCCGGCGGCGACGGCGACGAAGCCCGCGAGCTCGACGAGGACGATGGACCCGCCGGCGGCGAGCCCGTAGAGATACGCCACGGTGACGCCGACGATACCGGCGAGTTCGCCCGCGAGGACGCCGTAGAGGAGCGATTGCTTGAAACTCCGGCCGAGTCGGGAGGCGGTGACGACCGGGACGACGAGCAGCGCCGCGACGAGGATGACGCCCATGATTCGCATCGCGCTGACGACGACGAAGGCGGTGAGGACCGACAGGAGCGTGTTGACGGCGCGGACGTGGAGCCGCGACGCGCGGGCGGCCGTCTCGTCGAACGTGACGTACACGAGCGGCCGGTAGGCGATCGCGACGGAGCCGACGACGACCAGCCCCATCGAGACGAGGAGACCCACGTCGGCCCGCGAGACGGTCGCCAGCGAGCCGAACAGGTACTGGTTGATGCCGACCGAGATGCCGCCGCCGGTCAGCGAGATAAGCACGCTCCCGAGGGCGAACCCACCGGTCAGAACCATCGCCAGCGCGGCGTCGCTCCGGGCGTCGGTGTACTCGATGAGCGCCTGCACGACGAGCGCGGCGACGACGGCGACGACGAGCGCGCCCAAAAGCGGCGGGACCGCGAGGCCGAGCGTCGCGTCGAGAAAGAGCGCGAGCGCGACCCCGGCGAAGGCGGTGTGGGCGAGCGTGTCGCCGACCATCGAGAGGTCGCGGTAGACGAGGAACGACCCGATGAGCGGGCCGACGACGCCGATGCAGAGCACCGAGAGGTACGCCCGTTGCATGTATGGGTAGCCGAGGAAGTCGAGGCCGGTGACGCCGGCGAGCCACGAGAACGCGCCGCCGACGACGGCCGTCAGGAACCAGTCGAACAGCCCCGTGACCGCGTCGATAACGAGGAGCGGCGCGAGGGAGTCGGCCGCGAGGGAAGCGAGCGCAACGGAGTCGGTCGCCGCGAGCGCGACGGGGCCGGTCACGACTCGTCCTCCGGTTCGTCGCGGGCGTCACCGCGGGAGTGGCCGTGCTGGTGGTCGTGAGAGTTGCCGTGGTGGCGGCCGCGCTGGTGGTCGTGGTCCAGCACGCGCTGGTTCGCGCCGTAGGCCGCGGCGAGCGCGTCGCTGTCGGCGAAGTCGTCGGGAGAGCCGTGGAAGTACAGCCGCTTGTTGAGACAGGCGATTCGGGACGCGCGGGCCGTGACGACGCCGATATCGTGTTCGACGAGGACGACCGTCATCCCCTGTTCGTTCAGGTCGCCGAGCAGGTCGTAGAACGCCTCGCGGGACTCGGCGTCGAGGGCGACCGTCGGCTCGTCGAGCGCGAGCAGGTCGGCCTCAGCGGCGAGCGCGCGGGCGACGAACACGCGCTGGCGCTGGCCGCCGGAGAGCGCCCCGACCCGGCGGGCGGCGAGGTCCGCGATACCGACGCGGTCGAGCGCCGCGGCGACCGCCTCGCGGTCGGCGGCCGAAAAGCGGCCGAACAGGTTCCGCGGGTAGCGACCCATCCGAACGACCTCGCGGACGGTGACGGGCATGTCGCGGGCGGTCTTCGTCGCGTCCTGTGCGACGTAGGCGACGCGCTCGCCGTCGGCGAACTCGTGGGCGGGCCGGTCGAACAGTCGCACCTCGCCGCGGGTCGGTCGCCGGAGGCCGAGCATCAGCGTCAGGAGCGTGCTCTTTCCCGACCCGTTCGGGCCGACGAGTCCGAGGAATTCCCCTTCGGGTACGTCGAGCGAAATCCCGTCGATGACGGGCACGTCGCCGTACGAGAAGGCCACGTCGGACAGCGAGACGGCCGTCATTGCGCGCCGAGCGCAGTCCGGAGCGACGGGAGGTTCACTTCGCGCATGATGTCCACGTAGCCCCAGTTGCGCTCCTCCCACTCGGCCATGACGCCGGGAAGCGGCGTGAGCGGGAGCACGTCCTCGGCGTCCGTCTCGGAGACGAGCTGTTGTGCGGCGCGGTCGGACTCAAGCGGGTCGGCGAGGACGTGTCGGATGTCGTGTTCCTCGATGGTCGCCTGCGCCCGCTCGATGCCTCTCGGCGACGGCTCCTCGTCGGGCGAGATGCCGGTGAGCGCGACGATGTCGAGGTCGTAGCGGTCGGCGAGATAGCCGTAGGCGTCGTGGCCGGCGACGAGAACCACGTCGCGGTCGCGGTCCGCGAGGCCGTCTTCGAACGCCGCGTCGAGCGCCGAGAGCGTCTCGCGGTAGGACTCGGCGTTCGCGGCGTAAGCGTCGGCGTTCGCGGAATCCACCGACTGGAATGCGTCGCGGAGCGTCTCGGTCGCGGTGACGACCCGCGTGGGGTCCAGCCAGAAGTGCGGGTCGAGTTCGCCGTGGTCGTGGGGCTCCGACTCCTCTGTGTGCTCGTCGTCGTGGTGCTCGGTCTCCTCGTGGTGCATCTCGTCCGCGTGTTCCGCCTCGTCCGCGTGCGTTTCCTCGTCGTGATGCGCCGTCTCGTCGTGGGACTCGTCGTCGTGGACGTGGCCGTCCGCGCCGATTTCGTGGAGTTCCACGTCGGCGGCGGCGTCGACCTCGGCGACGTCCGAGCCGTCGGCGTCGAGCGAGGTGCGGATGTCGTCGGCCCACGGCTGGAAGCCGGGGATTCCGTGGACGAACAAGTCGGATTCGAGCACCCGACCCTGTACGTCCGGACCGGGCTCCCAGCCGTGGCCGTGTTGACCGATGGGGACGAGCGTGTCGACGGACGCGGCGTCGCCAGCGACGTGTCGCGCCACGTCGCCGAAGACGAAAAACGACGCCGTCGCCGTCGTCTCCGAATCGGAAGACGAGTCGGTCGAGCCGGTCGAGTCGGTCGAATCGGACGAGTCATCACCGCCGAGACAACCCGCGAGGCCGACGGCGGCGCTTCCGGCGACTGTCGCGAGGAACCTGCGTCGGGTCTTCGTTCGCATGTTATTAGAAATGAGTCGTTGAATAATAAGTGCTGTTATTTTCTGTTGTGTTATTATTAACTTTTGTCGGCGAGGAGTCGCCGGTGAGTGCGGCGTCATCGACGAGGGTCATCGAGGAGTCTCGTCAGGATAGGCGACTCAGCGTGACTTGGGTGGAGAAGCCACGGTCACACGTTGTTTTGAAGCCGACAGTCGCCGGCGGAATCGAGAGAGGAGATTGCTAACGGTACGTCAGCCCCGGTTCGGGGGGTTCGCCCTCCGCGGGCCGACGATTCGAGTGGTGTACGAAAACGGCTTTGTCCGAACGGTCCGTCGACCCGACACCGTCGGGCGGTCGCCCGCGGGACACCCTATCATGGCCACCCTCGCACAACAGATCGAGCAGGCGACGAGTCTCGGAATCTTCCTCCTCGGAACCACGCTCGCGGTGCTCAGTCTACTCGCGTGGCGGCGAGAGCGCGACACGCGGATGGCCATCGTCTCGGCGTCCTACGCGATGTTCTCGCTGTACGGGCTCGCCGTGTTTCTCGAATACCATCTCATCGACTGGGGGGTGGCGACCGCGGCGACCGTCGAACTCCTCGAACACGGGTCAGCGGCGCTCATTCTCGTCGGACTTGCCGGCTTCTTCGCCGCGCTCTCGCGGGACTGACGAATGGACGAGTTCGAACTCGACTCCCGGCGAGACATCTACGCCGCGGTTTCCGACCAACCGGGCGTCCACTTCCGCGGGCTGTTGGACCGACTCGATTTCGCGCAGGGAACGCTCCAGTATCACCTTCGGGAGCTCGCCGACGCCGGCCTCGTCGAGGTGTCCGACGACGGGAAGTTCACCCGCTACTACCCCGCCGACGAGTTCGACGACGAGGACCAGCGCCGGATGAACGCCCTTCGCCGGCAGTACTCCCGGCGCATCATCGCGCACCTCCTCGCCGACGGCCCGCTCACCACGTCAGAACTGAGCGACCGCCTCGAACGGTCGCCCTCGACGATATCGTGGCACCTGTCGAAACTGGACGACGCGGACCTCGTCAGCCGCCGGCGCGACGGCCAACGCGTCTACTACGCGGTTCGAGACCCCGACCGCGTCCGCTACCTGTACGTGGTTCACCGGCGGAGCTTCACCGACGGCGTGGTCGACCGACTGCTCGGGCTGTGGGACGCTTACTGAGGCCGAGTCGCGGTTCGGAACCGCCCGCCCCCATCTCAGGTACCCTCGGGCTCAGGCCTCTCGGGCGGTCACTCGCGCCGCCGCGTGGCTGAGGGCTCTGAGCGCCAGCACGTACGCGAGGAAGCCGACCAGCGCGACCAGTCCGGGGACGGCGAACCCCGCGAGGTCGGTCCCGACCGCGGCGGCGTGGACCGTCGCGAAGCCGAACCCGGCGTAGGCGAACGCGTGGACGACGCGGGGCGACCACGGGCGGGCGAACCGCCGCGGGTCGAGAAACCCGAGGACCGCGACGACGAGCACGACGAGCGCGCCGACGCCGACGGCCGACCCCGCGAGCAGGTACGGCAGGCCGTAGTCGGGGACCGGCGCGGCACCGTCGAGAACGGTCCACACGTCCGCGAGGCCGACGACGCCGTGGGCGAGCACGAGCATCATCGCGAACACGGACGCCTCGACGTGGATTCGCCTCGCGGCGTCCCGGAGCGGGCCGAACGCCTCCGCGTTGTACAGGATTCCGGTCAGGACGGCGAGATACAGCGCCGGATACGAGACGAGCGCCAGCGCCCGGTCGAGATACCAGACGAGCGCCATCAGGAGGCCCTCGTCGTCGCGACCGCGTCGGGACAGCCGTCACCGTCCCGAAAACCGTTCTGCGTCTCGGCGCGCGTCGGGCACGCGTCGGCGTCGTCGGCGAGGCCGTCGCCGTCGTAGTCCGCGGGGGCCTGTCGGTCTGCGACTGCGGGGGCCTGTCGATCAGCGACTGCGGCGGCCGGGTCGTCCGCGACGGTCGGCGATTCGAGGTCGGCGCGGGCGTCGGCGACGGCCCAGACCGCCGCCGTCGACGCGACGAGGACGAACACCGCCGCGAGCGCGACGAGGCGGTTCGTCCGTTCCCTACGCGACATGGTCTGAGAACCCCGCCGTCGCGTGGAACACGCCGTCGTGGACGACGAACGCTTCGAGCCCCGACCAGTCCTCGGCGAGCGAGAGCGCGTCCGCGAGCGGCAGGGCCGCGAGCGTCGTCGCCAGCGCGTCGGCCTCGGTGCAGTCGCGCCGGGCGACGACCGTGACGAGGTCGTGCCG
>NZ_CABPRH010000024.1:0-10357 GCF_902410085.1 Haloferax sp. KTX1
GACCCCCGGGAAGGTGTGTCATCCCGGTGAGCGCCTGACGACCTTGGGGTCGGGGCGTTCGGTGGAAGCGTTCGGGGGGAGTACCCCCGTGCGCTTCTTCGCATTAATCCGAATGCCGGGGATACATTTAACCCCGTTGATTTAGTGGCTCTGTGAGAAAAATAGACACGAGGCGTGCCATAACTTCACGCGCGGTCAGTTGTGACATCAATTCGGTAGACCGAGAAATCAGTGTATTAGTTTCGCGCGCGTACGAGGCGTCGATAGAATCGACCCGTTGAAGTCGGTTTATAACGGGTCGCTTTATAAGGCCGGAGGTACGATTCACGTGCGAGCAATGAGTGGGCCGGCAGACTCCATCGAGATTCAGAACGTAGTCGCATCGACCGGGATCGGTCAGGAGCTCGACCTCGAAGCCCTCGCCGACGACCTCCCCGGTGCAGATTTCAACCCGGACAACTTCCCGGGCCTCGTCTATCGCACCCAGGACCCGAAAGCCGCTGCGCTCATCTTCCGTTCGGGGAAGATCGTGTGCACGGGTGCGAAAAGTATCGACGACGTGCACGACGCACTCGGCATTATCTTCGACAAGCTCCGCGAGCTTCAGATACCCGTCGACGACGAGCCAGAGATAACCGTCCAGAACATCGTCTCCAGCGCGGACCTCGGACACAACCTGAACCTGAACGCGCTGGCTATCGGTCTCGGACTCGAAGACGTCGAGTACGAACCCGAGCAGTTCCCCGGCCTCGTCTACCGGATGGACGAGCCGAAAGTCGTCATCCTGCTTTTCGGTTCCGGGAAAATCGTCATCACCGGCGGAAAGCGGACGGACGACGCCGAAACCGCCGTCGAAGAGATCGTCGAGCGCATCGACGCGCTTGGACTTCTCGGATAGGCGACTCCGAACCACCGATTTTTCGCCGCGTTACGGGTCTGACCACCCACAAGTGTGAAATGCCGAACAGTCTAACGGAAGGACATGAGTGCGCGGGAGGACGTGGCGTTTCTCGTGGGGTCACAGAGTAGAGTGGCGATTCTCCGAGCGTTAGCGGTCGAGCCACGTCGGCCGACAGAGCTTGCAGGACTCTGTGACTGCGCCCGAGAAACGGCACAGCGGACGCTCGCAGGGTTCTGTGACCGGGGGTGGACGAAGAAGAAGGCCGACGGACTGTATCACCTCACCCCGGGAGGGACGATGGTCCACGAACAGTACGAGCGGTTCACCGAGACGGTCGAATGCGCCGACCGAATGAGCGAGTTCTTGGCAGATGCCGCGGAGATCTGTGAGGACGCTCCGCCCGGTGTTCTCGGGCAGATGAACATCACGACCGCCGCGGACAACGACCCGCACGCGCCACTTAACAGGTACTTGACTATCGTCGGAAACGAACCGGTCGACCGCTTCCGCGGAGTCACCCCCATCGTGAGTCGCGTGTTCAACGAATCGGCCGAGGCGGTGCTGGGGGAGAACACCGGGATGGAACTCGTTGTCGACCGCGGCGTCCTTGAGCGGTCGATGGACGCCTATCCGGATTCCTTCGAGCGCGCGCGGGAACTCGACCAGTTCGAACTTCGAATCGCCGAGGAGAGCCTCGACTTCGGACTGCTCGTGGTCGACGGCCACGCCGTCGTCTCCGCCTACGACGAGCACAACAACCTGACGGCCCTCGTGGACGGCGACACGCCTGAAGTCGTCTCGTGGGTCGAAAGCCTGTACGAATCGGTCCGCTCGAAGTCGGTCCCGATCGACCGACTCGAACCGTGAGTCTCCACCGACAACCGAGAGTGTGATCGGTCCGGTCACACGTGAATATTCCGGTCACGTGATGCTGCAATAAATTATAAGAGGCCGCTCTACGGAGATACGCCTGCAGCGGTGCAGCGTCCCCGCTAGTCGGTTCGGCCCTCACACGCCCCGCGAGATTCCGGTTCTTCAATCAGGTGTCCGTGTTCTCGATGAGGACGTCTCTCACCACGTCCGGATCTTCGAGCAGTTGGTGCTTGGTGTAGCTTCCTTCCGCACTCCCGCCGCTGTGTTTCGACTGCTCGATGATGTCGAGAAACGCGTGTTCTTTCAGTAGGTCTCGAACTCGCCGGAGCGACAGGCTGTCGGAGCCCTGCTGTCGACAGATGTTCTCGTAGACCTCGTAGACGCGACTCGTTCGGAAGCCGTCCTGCTTTTCGTTCGAAAGCGAGAGGATAGCGAGCGCCTGTAACACGTAACGAGAGTGCGGCGTCGACCCGCGAATCAGCTCTCGGAAGCGGTCGGTCTCGGCGCGCTGACGCGCCTGCGTGACGAAGTTCTCCTTGACCGTACTCGCTCCCATCGACTGTGCGATTTCGCCCGCGTACCGCAAGATGTCGATGGCTTTCCGCGCGTCCCCGTGTTCGCGGGCGGCGAGCGCCGCGGCACGCGGAATCGTCGAGGGGTCCAACACGCCGTCGCGGAACGCGTCGCTGCGGGCGTCCATGATGTCGCGGAGTTGGTTCGCGTCGTACGGCGGAAAGACGAACTCGCGCTCGCAGAGGCTGGATTTCACCCGCTCGTCCATCCGGTCTTTGTACTGGATCTTGTTGCTGATACCGATGACGCCGAGCTTACAGCCGGCAATCTTCCCCGCCTCGCCGGCCCGCGAGAGCTGCATGAGGATATCGTCGTCGCTCAGTTTGTCGATCTCGTCGAGGATGATGAGGACGACGTCGTACAGCGAGTCGAGGATGCGCCACAGCCGCTTGTAGTACGTCGACGTCGAAAGTCCCTTGTCGGGGACTTTAATCCCGGTAACCGCGGTGTCGTTGACGCTGTCGGCGATGGTCTGGACGGCCTGCGTCTCGGTCGTGTCCTGCGCGCAGTCCACGTAGGCGAACGTCGCTTTCACGCCCTCTTCTTCGGCCGTCTCGACGAGGCGCTGAGAGACGTACTTCGCACAGAGCGACTTACCCGTCCCCGTCTTCCCGTAGATGAGGACGTTGCTCGGGCTCTGTCCGAAGATGGCGGGGTTCACCGCGGTCGCGAGATCCGAGATCTCGTCGTCGCGACCGACGATGCGACCCTCACCCGGGAGGTGGTTGATCTCCAACAACTCCTTGTTGGCGAAGATGGGGTCCTCCCGGGTGAAGAGGTCGTCGCTGGCGTTAGGCATGTTCGCAACACACCACGTTTCCGGTGAAAGGACTTACCATTCGACGCAGCACACACACACCACGTTTCCGGTGAACGCCCACAAACCCCGGTCACCGGTCCACATGAAACGGAGGTTTCGGTTCACCGGAAACACGGTGTGGGGGGGTCCCTCTCTACCCACGCGAAACCGGGTGGACGCGCCTTGCGTCCCGGGGAGGACCGAAGATAGAACGCTCGAAACGGGCGGACAGTGGGGTAATCGTGCGTCGAAGCGACTCGCAGTCACCGCAACAGAACTGACGAGAGCCGACGAGTTCGAACCGGCTTCCGAACTCGCGAACCTCTCGAAAATGCCTGACTGAGACACTCTATTCCAGTCGAACAGTACTCGAAGTTCGAGTACATTCTTACTTTCGCGAGTGTATCAATGGACGGTAACACAAATAAACTATTTAACTATTGTTATATATTCTATCTCACCCCGCCGACGTGAACCGAGTTGCCGTCCGACGCTCATTAACCGGCCCCACACGCTAACTCACCGGAAACGTGGTGTCCCACACGGTTTCTGTAACCCAGGGCGGAAGCGCCGATACGGTGTCTAAAACGATTGGTTTCACCGGAAACGTAGTGTGGTCGTTATAAGTGGACCGATTCGGCCATAGCTGGGAGGCACGAGACAATTGCAGGTCGTCCCTCGCTTTCCGCCGCGTCTCTCGCCGTCGGTCGCGTGGTCCAGTTCATCGGAAACGTGGTGTGCGCGTGACTCCGCTCTCGGAACTCATCGACGCGCCGCGTCACTACCGCCCGGTGTTACTGTCGGCGTTCCCTCGCACCGTGTTTCACCGGAAACGTGGTGTCTGTCAGCGCTGCTACGTTCTCCGTTGAGTCGACTCGCGGCGGCGGCTTGTGGAACGGCGCTCTCTATTTGTCCCGTCCCATCGGTCCGCGTTTCCATTCCCGATCCGTCGCGCTAGTTCACCGGAAACGTGGTGTCTCCGCCCGTCTCACACGGACTCGCGATTCACCGGAAGCGAGGTGTGGGTCGCTCGCGGCACGACTCGGTGAGGTATCGCCGGTGACCGACCGCCGACACCGACGTTTACTGCAGTCCCGGAGCCGAGATTCGACTCCGCTCGTTCACCGGAAACGTGGTGTGCATGCGACTCACGCGCACTCGGCTGTTCACGCCCCAAGCGTCCGCGGCGAGCGTCCACGGACGAAACCGCCACTCGTCCCAGCGTTTTCTCGTCCCAACGTCGTCTCGTCCCGACGTTCTCTCGTGACGGACTGTTTCGTTCCCGTGGCGTCAATGCAATTACCAAGGGGGACGAATTGGTGACATATGCGTGCGCTCAGTCGCGTGTGGGTGCGCCTCGGCGAGGCCGTGTTAGACCGCGGCGGCGACGAGGAGTGGTCTCTCGAACGCTCCCGTACGACGGAGACGCGGTGGTCGCGTTCGGGAGAGCGAGTCGACTGCTTTCGGTTCGACGACGGCTACGTGACCACCGTCCACTACGAAGACCGGGAGGTCACGTGGCAGTTGACGCCCGGACAGGTCCCGCTCGCGAGCGCCCTCGCGATGGCGAAACTCTACCTCGAACACGAACTGACGCCGCAGACCGACCCGGAGGGGCGACCGTTCGTGGGTCTCACCGAGCGAGGCCCGGTTCAGGTCTTCGAGGAGATTCCCCCGGAACCGGTCGAGTACGTCTATCTCGACGGCGTCCGGACCCTCGAAGAGTTCCCCGGGTTCCTCACTGTCGACGACGACTTCCGGGCCGTCTTCGACCGGATGGCTCCGGCGCGGTCGAGCACGTCTCGATAACGTCGGGTCGGCGCAGAACCGCTTCGAGAAATCGAGTCGCGTCCTCTCGGTTCCTCGTTCGCTCCCGTCGAAGCCCACCTGTTCTCACCCGCGACGAGCGGGTTCCCACGCCCATCACGGCTCCCGGTGTCGCAAGCCGTTTCCCCGTCGCGGCCGTACTCGCGTTCGATGACTGCCGAGGACGAGGACCCGAGTCCTCCCGACGGAGACGACGACGGCGACGGGACCGGCGCGCCCCGAGACGTACTCGACCGATTGGCCGACGCGACCGGCGCGTCGCCGACCGCCGCTGAGGGGGCGAGTGAGACCGAGGACGGCGTCTCGCTCGCGTCGTTCTACGGGGCGCTCGAATCCGAGGGTCGTCCCGTCGCGACCGCCCAGCAGGTCGCGCGCCGTCTCGGGGTCTCGCAGGCGGACGCGATGGACGGACTCGACGCCCTCGCCGACGCGGGGCGGGTCCGGCGGGTGAACGTCGAGACCGACCCGGTCGTCTGGTACCCGACCGAGTGGGGCGAACTCGCCTCGCGCGAGCGGGTCGTCCTCTTTCCGAAGCGCCGCGAGGTCGTCGTCGACAACCCGACCCAGTACACGCGGGCGAGACTCTCGCAGTTCGCGCACCTCGTCGACACCACCGGCGACCGCGAGGGTCGCGGCCGAGGCTACCTCTACCGAATCCGGCAGGAAGACGTGTGGCAGGCCCCCTTCGACGAGGTCGAGTCACTGCTCTCGATGCTCCGGTCGGTCCTCCCCGAGCGGTCGCCGCACCTCGAAGCGTGGGTCGAAGACCAGTGGAAGCGCGCGCACCAGTTCCGCCTCTACTCGCACGAGGAGGGGTACACCGTCCTCGCAGCCGCCACCGAGAGCCTCATGGGCAACGTCGCGCTCCAGAAACTCGACGACGACCACGTCTACGCGCCCATCTCGGACACCGAGGCGTGGGTCAGAGACGAGGAAATCGCGGCGATAAAGCGCATCCTCTACGACGCGGGCTATCCCGTCGAGGACGACCGCGACCTCGAAGAGGGCGAGGAACTCGACGTCGCGCTCGGCGTCGACCTCCGCGACTACCAGCGAGACTGGGTCGACCGATTCGTCGACCAGCGCGCTGGCGTCCTCGTCGGCCCGCCCGGCGCGGGGAAGACCATCGCCGGTATCGGCGCGCTCGCCGCGGTCGGCGGCGAGACGCTCGTCCTCGTTCCGAGCCGCGAACTCGCCCGCCAGTGGCGCGAGGAACTGCTCTCGACGACCGACCTCGACGCCGACCAGATCGGCGAGTACCACGGCGGCGCAAAGGAGATTCGTCCGGTCACCATCGCCACCTACCAGACCGCGGGGATGGACCGCCATCGCTCGCTTTTCGACTCGCGCCGCTGGGGGCTCATCATCTACGACGAGGCCCACCACATCCCGAGTCGCGTCTTCCAGCGGAGCGCCGACCTCCAGTCCAAACACCGCCTCGGGCTGTCGGCGACGCCCATCCGCGAGGACGACAAGGAAGCCGAGATTTTCACGCTCATCGGCCCGCCCATCGGAACCGACTGGGACAAACTGTTCGACGCCGGCCACGTTCAGGAGCCGGAAGTCGAGATTCGATACGTGGGGTGGGGCGACGACATGGCCAGAAACGAGTGGGCGTCAAGCGACGGCCGCGAGCGGCACATGCTCGCCGCGATGAACCCCGGGAAGCTATTCGAGATCCGTCGGCTCCGCGCCCGCCACGCCGACGCGAAGACGCTCGTCTTCGTCGACTACCTCGACCAGGGTGAGGCGATTGCCGAGGCGCTTGAGGTCCCCTTCGTCAGCGGCGAGACCCGCCACCACCGCCGCGAGGCGTACTTCGAGGCGTTCCGCGACGGCGACCTCGATACGCTCGTCATCTCCCGCATCGGCGACGAGGGAATCGACCTCCCGAACGCCGGACTCGCAATCGTCGCCTCCGGCCTCGGCGGCTCCCGCCGGCAGGGCTCTCAGCGCGCCGGCCGAACCATGCGACCGACGGGAAGCGCGCTCGTCTACGTGCTCGCCACCCGCGGGACCAGCGAGGAGGACTTCGCCCAGCGCCAGATGCAACACCTCGCCGGAAAGGGTATCCGCGTCCGTGAGGTCAGTGCTGACGACCTCGACACTGAGTCGGATGACGGGGCCCCCGACTCAAGCGACGGCGACCCTGACTCAGAAGGCGACGAGTCGGCATCTGCGGACGGCTCCGATTCGGCGACGCCCGACGAGTAATCGGGTCGTCGTCGGGCGCTTCGCCGCCCGGAATGAGAATTCTTAAGTCTACCCGTAGATTGAGATTCTCTTGACCGCTCTTAGCTCAGCCTGGCAGAGCAGCCGACTGTAGATCGGCTTGTCCCCCGTTCAAATCGGGGAGAGCGGACTGAACTTCAACACCCGCGAGCGCAGCGAGCGGTGTTGAATGTGAGGGACTTCTCGACCCGATTTGAGCAGCGAGCAACGCGAAGCGTTGCGAGTGAGTTCAAATCGGGGAGACCAGACTTCTCTGCTGATTCAACTTCGAGAGGTATCGGCTTGTCCCCCGCTCCCGTGAGCGTAGTGAACGGGAGGCCGCGAGTCGAGCGAAGCGAGTCTCGCCCGCTTCAAATCGGGGAGAGCGGACCGCCTTCTTTCGTACTGGTCGGTTCACTCCTTAGTCCCGCCCCACAGCGCCCTCTACTCCCGGCCGCCCCACACCACCTTTTCGACCAGTTCGACGGTCATCGGCTCGTCGACGCGAAGCTGACAGGAGAGCCGGGGGTAGCCGAACCGCGCCGCGAGGTCGTCGTGCCAGTGGTCGGACGTCGGTTCGCCCGAGCGAACCCGGACGCCGCAGGTCGCACAGAGGCCGCGGCCGCCGCAGTTCACTCGCTTCGTGAGCCGCGCGTACGGCGAGAGTCCGGCGTCGAGAAGCGCGTCGCGGAGGACGGTCCCGCGTTCGACGTCGAGGTCGGTGACGCGGTCGCCATCGGCGTCTCCATCCCTGGCGTCGCGGACGCGGACCGTGACGGTCGGGCCGGCCGGGTCGCGCTCGGGTCGAGACTCGCGGTCGCTCATCGGTCGGTCGTTCGGGCCGACTCGACATGGATGTGCCCCTCAGGTCGGTTCCCCGCCCCGCCGACTCACTGACGGCTCTTCGGTGAGAATCCGGCCATCTATGTAGAGTCCATACCCGAAGATATCAGTATTATAACGGCTTATGACGGGCGAATCCGTAGGTGAGCGTGATGGTGACCTTCGCGTCCGCGCCGGTGTTGGTGAACGTCCGCGTCGAGATGAACGACCACGAGACGATGACGGTGGAACTCCACGAGACGAACGAAACGCGCCACCTCGTGGCCTACGAGTCCGAGCGCATCCGCGACACGCTCGCGTCTCTCCCCGAGGGCGCTCGCGTCCCCGTCGAGATGGTGCGCGCCGGGTCGCGCTCGAACGTCTGGAAAGCCGTCGCGCTGCACGGCCGACAGACCTCCCCCGCTGACCAGTCCGCGCGGACGGCCAACTGAGTCGTCCGCGGCCCCGCCTCGCTGACTGCGCCCTGTTCACCGGAGACGAACCGTCGGTGCTATACTCCTCGCGCGTGTCCCGCACCGCAATGAGCTTCGTCGCCGAGGTGGAAGTCCGGTTCCGCGACCACGACTCGTTCGGACACGTGAACAACGCCGTCTACGCGACCTACTGCGAACAGGCCCGCGTCCGCTTCTTCGAGGAGGTGTTGGGGACGCCGCTTTCCGACCCGCACATCGTCGTCGCGCACCTCGAACTCGACTACCGCGCGCCCATCGAGGGCGTCGGCACCGTCGAGGTGGAAATCGAGGCCGGCGAGCCCGGCGGGAAGAGCTTCCCCATCTACTACACGCTCTCCTACGGGGGCGAGACCGTCGCCACCGGCGAGACGGTCCAAGTCGCCATGGACGACGAGGGCCGCCCGACCCGCGTCCCCGACCAGTGGCGCGAGGCAATCGCCGACCAACCGTAGCGTCCGGGCGCCGCCCGCGTCGCGTTTCGTCTCTCCGAATAGACCGCGACCGACAGGACCCGCGATTCGCCCGACGAAGTCGAGACAGGAGAATTATATACTCTCATGATAATCCTCGGATATGCCTCGGGGAACACTAGAGCACGCACAGTCGGCGGACGCCGACGACCAGACCCCGCTGTCCCGAGCGGGCGAGCGCGTCCTCCACATCGGGCGCGACCGGCCGATTCGCATCAGCGCCGGCCATCGCCTCCTCCATCACGACGGCAAGTGTAGCCGCCCGCACGGGCACAACTACGAGATTTCGGTCCGCGTCGTCGGCGACCTCACCGACGAGGGCTGGGTCGTCGACAAGGGCGTCGTCACCGACGTCATCGACGAGTGGGACCACCGGTTTCTCGTCGAGTCGGGCGACCCGCTCGTCGAGGCGTTCGAGCGCTCCGGCGACGCGGACGGAACGGTCGTCCTCGACGCGCCGCCGACGGCCGAGGTGATGGCCGTCGTCCTCGAAGAGAAACTGCTTGCGGCGCTCCCCGACACCGTCTCCGAGGTCTCGGTCTCGGTCAGCGAAACGTCGGAACTCTGCGCCGGCTTCTGATGCCCGTTTCCGACACCGTCGCCCGCGACGACACCGACGCCGAGGGCGACCGCCTCCCGATAAACGAGCTGTTCGCGTCGCTCCAGGGCGAGGGCAAGCTCGCCGGCGTTCCGAGCACGTTCGTCCGAACCAGCGGCTGTAACCTCCGCTGTTGGTTCTGCGACTCGTTTCACACCTCGTGGGAGCCGACCCACGCGTGGATGGGCCTCGACGAAATCGTCGCCGAGGTCGAGTCGCTGTCTCCCGAGCACGTCGTCGTCACCGGCGGCGAACCCCTCGTCCACGACGAGACCGACGCGCTGCTGTCGGCGCTCGCCGACGACTACCACCTGACCGTCGAGACGAACGGGACGCTCGAAACCGACGCCCCGGTCGACCTCGCAAGCGTCAGCCCCAAACTCGCGTCGTCGACGCCGACGCCCGAGAACGCCCCGGCCGACGTTGACCCCGGCGTCTGGTCCGAGCGACACGAGGCCGCCCGCGTCGACCTCGACGCGCTCGCCTCCGTGGTCGAGCACGCGGCGGACTTCCAACTGAAGTTCGTCGTCACCGGCCGCGACGACCTCGACGAAATCGAGTCGCTCGTCGCCGACGTGCGCGGCGTCGCCGACCGCGAAATCCGCGACAGCGACGTGTTGCTCATGCCCGAGGGACAGACCCGCGAGCAACTCGCCCGAACTCGGACCGAGGTCGCCGACCTCGCCGCGTCGTTCGGCTACCGCTACACGCCGCGGCTCCACGTCGATCTCTGGAACGACGCGCCCGAGACGTAAAGCACGCCGACCACCCCCCGAACCGACTCCGAACGGCCCCCGAACCGACTCCGAA
>NZ_CABPRH010000025.1:0-5984 GCF_902410085.1 Haloferax sp. KTX1
CGCTCGGCTTCTTCGACGACGTGCTCGCCATGGCGGGTACGGAGGGAAACGAGCGTAAGCCCCGAGTCGCCGCCTCGGACTGACCACCCCGACTCCGACCATCAGACACCCGACGCCGCGGTCGATTGCACCCCGACCGTGGCGGTCGAACACCGTTTTTCGCACTCTCAGGCCGCGAGCGACGCGACGCGTGTTTCGGACCCGATCTGGTAGAAACTGACAAACGGGTTCCCGGCGTACGCTCTGTGATGGACGACGTATCGCTCATCGAACGCGGCTTCGAGGAGTTCCCGGCGACGATTGCGCTCCTCGACAGGCGCGGTGACATCGTCTACACGAACCGGGCGTGGCGGGCGTTCGCCGACGCGAACGACTACGCCGGCGACCCCGATTCGACGGGCGTCAACTACCTCGACGTGTGCGACGCGGCCCGCGAGACCGACGAAATCGCGGGCGTCGTCGCCGACGGCATCCGCGCGGTGCTCCGCGGCGACCGCGATCTCTTTACCGCCGAATACCCGTGTCACTCGCCCGCCGTCTATCGGTGGTTCGCGCTCCGCGTCGCCCCGATAGACACGCCGAGACACGGGCGCTTCGCGCTCGTCACCCACTTCGACATCACCGACAGGCGGCTCGCCGAGCTGCAGGTCAACGAGAAAAACGAGCACCTCGCGGCGCTCGTCAGCGTGCTCGCCTCGGAGCTCAAAGCCCAGCTCGCGTCGGCCACCGCGTCCGCCGAGCGACTCGCCGCCGTCGACGGCGACGACGCGGTGCAGCTCTCCGAGAGCCTCTCGCGCATCGACTCGCTCGTCGACTGGGGCATCGCCGTCGCCGGGCAACCGAGCACGCTCGACCTCGCGCCGGTGGATTTCCGCTCGCACGTCGCGCAAGCGCGGGCCGTCGCGTCGCCCGACGGCGCGGACGACGCCTCGCTCCGGGTCGTCGGCGACGGGTCGCTCTTGGCCGACACCCACCTGTTCGGGCTGTTTCTGGTCGCGGTGCTCACGAACTGCTACGAGCGGAACGCGTCGCTCGGTCCGCCGTTCAGCGTCGTCGTGGGAACGACCGCCGACGGCTTCTACGTCGACGACGACGGTCCTCGTCCGTCCCCGGAGGAGCGCGCGGCGGCCGCTGCGGGCTCGAACCAGTTGCTCGGCGTCGATTACGACGCCACACATCTCTCGACGGCGCGGCGAATCGCCGACCTGCACGGCTGGCAGTTCGACGTGGTGGACTCGGAACTCGGCGGGGCACGCTTCGAAGTCCGCGGCGTCGACTGGCGGTAATCGGCGCTCGGCGGGCGCGGCACCCCCGCGGCGTCAGGAGACGTCGGCTTCCATGACGAACGTCGGCTCCTCGGCGAGGTCGCTCCGGGCGAGCGACGCGTCGGAGACCCAGTCGACGCGCTCGGGGAACAGGACGCGCGTCCGGTCCGCGCCGACCGAAGCGGCGTCGCGGCGGACGGCGTCCAACAGCGACCCGCAGGCCGACGCGTCGTCCCACGCGGCGACCGCGTACTCGGCCCACGTCACCTCGCCCTCGTCGTCGGATTCGCGGGAGAAGGTCCGGTTGCGGTAGGTGAAGCCGGTCGCGCGGTCGTCGCCGACGACGAACAGTCGGTCGTCGTCCGCGGCGTCGTGGAGGCGCTCGCGGGTGAGTTCGGAGAGCGCCCACGACTCGACTGGGTCGAGCGCGAGCCCCGACAGCGCGGTTCGGGCCTCGCAGCCGGTCCAGTAGGCCCACGCGGCGTCGGCGTCGTGGCCGACGGCCGCCTCCGGGTCGGCGGTCGGGTCGGGGTCGGGCTTCGCCCACCGGAACTCGACGCCGGGGTCGAACCCGGCCGTGCGGGTGGTGCCGAGGCTCGGGACGTTCCACGAGTGGACCATGTTGCGGACGCGGCGCGCGCCGCGCTCGCGCGCCCAGTCGAGAAGCGCGCGCGACAGCCGAGTCGCAAGCCCCTGCTCGCGGTAGTCGGGCGCGACGCGCATGCCCTGCGCCCACCCCTCGTACTCCGACAGCATGACGACCTGCGCGATGGCGGCCACCTCGTCGGACGGCGTCTCCTCGCCCATGTCGACGACGAGCGTCGCCCGATCCGACTCGCCGGGGGCGATCCAGTCGTGGTAGACGTCGGGGAGGTAGTCCGACACCCCGCGGTCGGCCCACGTGTCGCGGGTGAACGCGGCGACCGCGTCGTAGTCCTCGGGCCTCGCGGGTCGAATCTCCATCAGGTCACTCCCACGGGACCGAGCGCCGGGTCAGTTCACCTTCGAGGTTGCGGCCCATCGCGCCCGTCGGGTCGGTGACGTTGGCGAGCGCCCACATCAGCTTCACCTTCGCCGTGCCGGGGAGCGTGTCGCCCGCCTCGACGACGCCCGCGTCGAGCAGGTCGCGACCGGTGTCGTAGACGCGGTCGCAGACGCGGCCTTCGAGACACTGCGAGGTCATGGCGACGACCGTGCCGTCCTCGATGAGTTCCTCGAACCGCGGGATGAGGTCGGTGTGGACGTGGCCGAGGCCCGTCCCCTCGATGACGACGCCGGCCTTCCCGTCGAGGTAGTCGAGCGCCGCGGGGTCCATCCCCGGCGTGAACTTCACGAGTTCCACCTCGGATTCGAGGTCGGCGCGGAGCGCGAGATCGGTCTCGCCGCGGGGGGCGTAGTCGCGGCGGAACGTGACCTCCTCGGCCTCGTAGTCGACCTCGCCCAGCGGCTTCGCGCCGACGGTTTCGAAGGCGTCGCGCCGGGAGGTGTGGTTCTTGCGGACGCGCGTCCCCTCGTGGAGCGCGCAGACGTCGTCGGACTCCGAGGCGTGCATGCAGATCATGACCTCGGCGGCGTCGGCTTTCGCGGCCTCGACGGCGCAGACGGCGTTCATCACGTTGTCCGAAGAGGGGCGGTCGGCCGAGCGCTGACTCCCCGTGAAGACGATGGGGACGGGCGTGTCGAGCATGAACGACATCGCCGACGCGGAGAACTGCATCGTGTCGGTGCCGTGCATGACGACGACGCCGTCGGCTCCGGCCTCGATTTCCTCGGCGATGGCCTCCGCGAGGTCGACCCACACGTCGGTCGTCATGTTCTCCGAGAGGATGTTGGCGACGACGCGGCCGCGGTAGTTCGCCCGCCCCGCGAGGTCGGGGACGGCCCGGAGCACGTCCTCGGCGTCGAACTGCGCGGTCACCGCGCCCGTGCGGTAGTCGACCGTCGAGGCGATGGTCCCGCCGGTCGAGATGAGCGAGATGGTCGGCAGGTCGTCGTCGAACTCGATTTCGGAGGTGCCGTCGCCCTCGGACTGCGCGTCTTCGATGTCGTACACGTCGGTTTCGAGCACGTCAACGTCGGCTCCCTCGCGGGCGATGCCGACGTTGTACCCGCCGTCAAGCTTGACGACGAGGTGCTCCTCGGTGGACGACGGCATGAGCACGCCTTCGTTCGTGACGTCCGCGCGGGTGACGCGGACGCGGTCCCCTGCGTTCATATCGCGGGATACCGCGGGGGCAGACTTCAAACCCACCTTTTTACCGTTCGGGGTCGCCGAAGGCGACCCGCTCACGGCAAAAACCTGGAGGGAAAAATGCCGAACGGCTCGCTTCGCTCGCCGCTCGGTACGACAACTGGGGTGGAGCCGCCCCGCCAGAGTGCAACGAGCGAGATGTCCGTGTCGCCGACATAACGGGCACAAGACATTTTAGCCGACCGACCGTCGGCCAGCGTATGCTTCCCACGATACTCCTCCAGTCGCGCGGCGCAGGCGCGCTCGTGATCGGCCTGCTGTTTTTCCTCCTGTACCTCGGGATGGTGGTGTGGACGTACCGCGACGCGAAGCGAAACAGCAGTCACCCGGCGTTCCTCTGGGCCGTCGTCGTCTTCCTCGCCCCGCTTCTGGGAATCGTCCTGTACCTCATCTTGGGTCGGGGTTCGTAACGACCGCGTCGCGCCTCCTTTTCGGCGGGAATCTGTCGCACCGGCACAAGAGCCATCAGGCTCGCCCGCGACCCTGTACACATGCAACGGTCGGACCAGAAGGAGTCTGAGCAGTCCGTCGACGACCTGCTCTCCGGGTTCTCTCGCGAGGGCGGCGACGCGACGCCGACCAGTTCGCCGGACTCGTCCGGCGGCGGTCGCCTCAGCGGGCTGTTCTCCCCGCGCACGTTCCTCGCGGCGCTCCTGCTCTCCATCGGCGGACTGCTCGTCGGCGGCGCAATTCCCCTCGTCGGCTTCGTCGGCCGGTTCGCCGGTATCGCCGCCGCCGGCTTCCTGATCGGTCTCGTCGGGTCGAAGCGCCACTACACGGAGGTCGTCCTCGCCGGCGCTATCGCCGCGGGCCTCGCGTTCGTCCTCTCGACGCTGTTCGCCGTGTTCGCGCCCTTCGCGGTGCAGTTGCTCGCGGACTACGGCGTCGCCATCGCGGGCGTCGGCGCGGCGAGCGGCGGGCTCGCGGCGCTCGTCGGGCACTACTTCGGCCGCGACCTCAGAAACGGCCTGACACAGGAGCTGTAGCCGTCAGTCGATTCGCCAGCGGTCGCCGTTGTGGGCGACGAGGTCGCCCTCGGCGAGGTGGTGGAGCGCGCTGTCGACGACCGCGGGGTCCGCGTTGAGGTCCTTCGCGATGCCGCGGACGGTGTTCGACCCGTTGGCGAGCGCGGCGAGAATCTCCGCGTAAAAGCGGCTGTCGGCGTCGACGCCGAGGCGGTCGTTGAGGCGGTCGAGCACGTCGGTGATGCGGCCCTGCACCCACCGCTGGGCCAAGGAGAGTTCGTTGTCGAGTTCCTCCAGTTTGCCGAGTTCGCGCGCCAACTCGGAGACGTCGTCGGTGCCGGCGTTTTCGACTTCGAGCGTCACGTGCGGACAGCGCCCGGCCATGTCGAGGCTCGGACTCGGCGGGTAGGCGCTCTTCGCGCCGAACCCGTACGGCGAGACGTTCACCTCCAGTCGGAGGTTCCGCGAGATGTGGAAGTACTTGCGCCGTTGGTCGTCGGTGCGCGACTCGATGAGCCCCGCGTCCTCCAGCTTTCGGAGGTGGTCGATGACGGCCTTGGGGCTGACGCCGAGGTACTCGCTGATCTCGGTGACGTAGCACGGTTTGTGCGAGAGCAACCGCAGGATGCGCCGGCGGTTTTCGTTCCCGAGTAGGTCGAGCAGTACCGCGGAGTCCATTACGAGGTCATAGACTGCCGGTGGGGAAAAGCCTGACTCATGTGAGTCACAGCGCCGTCATGCGATTAGCGATTGTGACTCGCGGGGCGCTCAGGGGACGGTCTCCGACGTCTCAGAAAGCCGGTCGAACGCCCGCGACGCGAGGATCACCGCGAGGAACGAGAGGGCGACGGTGATGCCCGCGAGGAGCGCCCCCGCCTCGTACTTCAGCGGCGGGTAGTAGCCGAGGCCGTAGTCGAACACGTCGTTGACGAGCGCGAGGGCGAGAGCGAACCCGAGCGCGCCCTTCGTGGTCGCGCCGTAGCGCGGGACGACGAGCGCGAGCGCGAGAAAGCCCGCGTGGGTGAGCATGATGCCCCAGTAGTCCCACAGCGCGGCCCCGGAGAAGCCGACGTAGAGGTCGGGCCGGAGGTTGAGCGCGACGACCGTCCAGACGCCGTACTTGACGAGCCAGACGAACGCGAGCGTGTGGAGGTACGCGAGCGGTCGGTTGACCGGCGCGTCGGCGACGCGGCGACCGAGGTTCGGAAGCAGGGTCGCGGCCGACAGCGTCATCAGCGCGAGGGCGGTCGGCGAGTCGCCGAAAAGCGGGTAGAGGAACGTCGGCAGGTCCGAGAGCCCGGGGTCCGAGTGGACGTAGAAGCTCACCCCGACGAGGAACGCGGCGGCGTTGAGGACGAGAAAGACGACGAGGCTCGGGCCGTTTCCGAGGTAGTACTCCGCCCAGTCGTCGACCGCCGCGTCGAGGTCGAAATCGCGCAGACCCATCGCCGAGTCCGACGGCGCGCCGAAAGAAAAGGCCGTCGGGGCGGGGACGGCTGGGGC
>NZ_CABPRH010000026.1:0-5303 GCF_902410085.1 Haloferax sp. KTX1
ATGTATCCCCGGCATTCGGATTAATGCGAAGAAGCGCACGGGGGTACTCCCCCCGAACGCTTCCACCGAACGCCCCGACCCCAAGGTCGTCAGGCGCTCACCGGGATGACACACCTTCCCGGGGGTCGCCACGATACGACGGCCTTAAGTGGTCCAAGGCATTTCGGATGAATGCGAACGACACACCGCGATTGCAGGGCGATTCAACGCGTCCTGCCTCACCGGCCCTGACCCGAACGGGGTTCGAAGGGTTTATACCCTCGAACCGCTTCGATTCAGGTCCGAAGGAAATGAGGATTCCGCCCCTGCGGTACGCCGCAAGACGGTATCTGATGTTAGCCCTAGTAGTTCGGTGACATCCGAACGGATGTCATACGAACTCGGACCTTTGAACGGTGATTTGACAGCATACCGCTGCCATTCACCCGCCAACACCCCGCGACCAGGTTTAAATGGTCGCGACCCATTCCGGTTGATCCTGCCGGAGGTCATTGCTATTGGGGTCCGATTTAGCCATGCTAGTTGCACGAGTTTAGGCTCGTTGCGGAAAGCTCAGTAACACGTGGACAAACTACCCTACGGAGAACGATAACCTCGGGAAACTGAGGCTAATAGTTCATCGGAGAGTCGCGCTGGAACTGCCGACTCTCCCAAACGCTCCGGCGCCGTAGGATGTGTCTGCGGCCGATTAGGTAGACGGTGGGGTAACGGCCCACCGTGCCGATAATCGGTACGGGTTGTGAGAGCAAGAGCCCGGAGACGGAATCTGAGACAAGATTCCGGGCCCTACGGGGCGCAGCAGGCGCGAAACCTTTACACTGCACGCAAGTGCGATAAGGGGACCCCAAGTGCGAGGGCATATAGTCCTCGCTTTTCACGACTGTAAGGCGGTCGTGGAATAAGAGCTGGGCAAGACCGGTGCCAGCCGCCGCGGTAATACCGGCAGCTCAAGTGATGACCGATATTATTGGGCCTAAAGCGTCCGTAGCCGGCCACGAAGGTTCATCGGGAAATCCGCCAGCTCAACTGGCGGGCGTCCGGTGAAAACCACGTGGCTTGGGACCGGAAGGCTCGAGGGGTACGTCCGGGGTAGGAGTGAAATCCCGTAATCCTGGACGGACCACCGATGGCGAAAGCACCTCGAGAAGACGGATCCGACGGTGAGGGACGAAAGCTAGGGTCTCGAACCGGATTAGATACCCGGGTAGTCCTAGCTGTAAACGATGCTCGCTAGGTGTGACACAGGCTACGAGCCTGTGTTGTGCCGTAGGGAAGCCGAGAAGCGAGCCGCCTGGGAAGTACGTCCGCAAGGATGAAACTTAAAGGAATTGGCGGGGGAGCACTACAACCGGAGGAGCCTGCGGTTTAATTGGACTCAACGCCGGACATCTCACCAGCTCCGACTATAGTAATGACGGTCAGGTTGATGACCTTACCACGACGCTATAGAGAGGAGGTGCATGGCCGCCGTCAGCTCGTACCGTGAGGCGTCCTGTTAAGTCAGGCAACGAGCGAGACCCGCACTTCTAATTGCCAGCAGCAGTTTCGACTGGCTGGGTACATTAGAAGGACTGCCGCTGCTAAAGCGGAGGAAGGAACGGGCAACGGTAGGTCAGTATGCCCCGAATGAGCTGGGCTACACGCGGGCTACAATGGTCGAGACAATGGGTTGCTATCTCGAAAGAGAACGCTAATCTCCTAAACTCGATCGTAGTTCGGATTGAGGGCTGAAACTCGCCCTCATGAAGCTGGATTCGGTAGTAATCGCATTTCAATAGAGTGCGGTGAATACGTCCCTGCTCCTTGCACACACCGCCCGTCAAAGCACCCGAGTGAGGTCCGGATGAGGCCACCACACGGTGGTCGAATCTGGGCTTCGCAAGGGGGCTTAAGTCGTAACAAGGTAGCCGTAGGGGAATCTGCGGCTGGATCACCTCCTAACGACCGAGACCACCCCGACGGGGTGGCTCACACGCGATCTTCCGAGTTCACTAATGACACCCGTTCGGACACCTTAGAACTACTAGGGCTAACACGGGCCCATAGCTCAGTGGTAGAGTGCCTCCTTTGCAAGGAGGATGCCCAGGGTTCGAATCCCTGTGGGTCCATGGTAAGCAGTACTCCACTCCGAAACGATCGTGCCCCTTAAGTGTGGCAAGACGTTTCGACAGAATGGATACTGACGACAGATGCACCATCCCGCGCAAGCGAGGTTGGGAAGGGTCGAAAATTCGCCTCGGGTCGTCACCGAGGGGATTTGATGAAACCGTGTGTACGTGCAATCCAGGCGTCCACTGGACCCGTTCTCCGGGTCACAGTGACTATATCAACTGGCTACTGTGCCAGCTGGTGGATAGCTCGGCTCGAGAGCCGATGACGGACGTGCCAAGCTGCGAAAAGCTTCAGGGACCCGCATGGAGGGTAAGAACTGAAGATCTCCGAATGGGAATCCCCACGCAATTGCCTCGCGCAATGGGGAACGTTCCGAATTGAAACATCTTAGTAGGAACAGGAAAAGAAAGCAATCCGCGATGTCGTTAGTAACGGCGAGTGAACGCGATACAGTCCAAACCGAAGCCTTCGGGCAATGTGGTGTACGGACTACCCATAACGGACCTGGATCTTATGTGAAGTCTCCTGGAATGGAGCGTGATACAGGGTGAAAACCCCGTAACATAAGAACCAGATCCCGGGGTTGTTCCAGAATAGCGGGGGTTGGATATCCCTCGTGAATTTCGCAGGCATCAACTGCGAAGACTAAACACTCCTCGAGACCGATAGCGAACAAGTAGCGTGAGCGAACGCTGAAAAGCACCCCGAAAAGGGCGGTGCAATAGGGCTTGAAATCAGTTGGCGATAGAGCGACGTGGCATACAAGGTCACTCGACGAAAGAACTGGGAGCGATCCCGTAGTATGACTCAAGTGAAGCCGATGTTACGTCGTGCGTTTTGAAAAACGAACCATGGAGTGCATCTGACTGGCGAGTCTAAGGGGAGAACCCCCGGAGGCATAGGGAAACCGATACGGCCGCAGTCTTTGACCAGGGCCACCGTCTTCAAGGGCGGGGAGCCAACCGGATGCGACCCGAAACCAAGTGATCTACGCCGGAGCAGGGCGAAGCGTGGCGAAAGCTGCGTGGAGGCCCGTTAGAGTTGGTGTCCTACAATACCCTCTCGTGACTCTGGTGTAGGGGTGAAAGGCCCATCGAACTTGGCAACAGCTGGTTCCAACCGAAACATGTCGAAGCATGACCTCTGATGAGATAGTTCGTGAGGTAGAGCGACCGATTGGGAATCCGGACTCCGAGAGGAGTTCGCTTCCCTGTCAAACTCCGAACTTACGAACGTCGTAGACTCAGGGAGTCCGGTGTGCGGGGTAAGCTTGTGCACCGTGAGGGAGACAACCCAGAGCCAGGTTAAGGACCCAAAGTGTGGATTAAGTGTGATTGAAGATTGTCTCGAGCCCTAAACAGCCGGGAGGTGAGCTTAGAAGCAGCTACCCTCTAAGAACAGCGTAACAGCTTACCGGCCGAGGTTCGAGGCGTCGAAAATGATCGGGACTCAAATCCACCTCCGAGACCTGGCGGCGTGTCATACGACACGATTCCGTAGGTTGGCATACTGCATGGGTGGAAGCACGGGAGAGATCTCGTGTGGACCGTGCAGCAACGAAAATCATGGTCTCAGTAGCAGCGAGAGTCGGGTGTGAACCCCGACGGCCTTACGCGCAAGGGTTCCTCGGCACTGTCAATCAGCCGAGGGTTAGTCGATCCTAAGTCTAACCGTAATTCGAATTAGATGAAAGGGAAACTGGTTAATATTCCAGTACCTTCTTGCACTAAACGTCGACGCTTTAGGAAACACCGAGCGGGGCCTTCGCCCCGTCGAATCACCGAAATTCGTGGAAGCCGTAACGGCACGAAGCGAACGAATGGTGAGATAGGGAAACTCGGCGGTACCTAGAGCCCGTGAAAAGACAAGCAAGAAGCTCGTACCGAGATCCGACACAGGTGCGCTGGCAGAGCAAGCCAAGGCCTGTCGGGATCAACCGACGTTAGGGAATTCGGCAAGTTAGTCCCGTAAGTTCGCGATAAGGGATGCCTGCTCTTGACCGAGCAGGTCGCAGTGACTCGGACGCTCCGACTGTCTAGTAACAACATAGGTGACCGCAAATCCGCAAGGACTCGTACGGTCACTGAATCCTGCCCAGTGCGGGTATCTGAACACCTAGTACAATAGGACGAAGGACCCGTCAACGGCGGGGGTAACTATGACCCTCTTAAGGTAGCGTAGTACCTTGCCGCTTCAGTAGCGGCTTGCATGAATGGATCAACGAGAGCGTCACTGTCCCAACGTTGGGCCCGGTGAACAGTACGTTCCAGTGCGGAGTCTGGAGACCCCCAAGGGGAAGCGAAGACCCTATAGAGCTTTACTGCAGGCTGTCGCTGAGACGTGGTCGCTAATGTGCAGCATAGGTAGGAGCCATTACACAGGTACCCGCGCCAGCGGGCCACCGAGGCAGCATTGAAATACTACCCGTTAGTGACTGCGACTCTCACTCCTGGCGGAGGACACCGGTAGCCGGGCAGTTTGACTGGGGCGGTACGCGCTCGAAAAGATATCGAGCGCGCCCAAAGATTTCCTCACGCGAGTCGGGAACTCGTGGAAGAGCGCAAGAGCAAACGGAAGTCTGACAGTGACATTCCCAACGAGTGTCGCTGACGCGAAAGCGTGGTCTAGCGAACCTACGAGGTTCATTCATGGGACCCGTAGATGACAGAAAAGCTACCTTAGGGATAACAGAGTCGTCACCGGCAAGAGCACATATCGACCCGGTGGCTTGCTACCTCGATGTCGGTTCCCTCCATCCTGCCTGTGCAGAAGCAGGCAAGGGTGAGGTTGTTCGCCTATTAAAGGAGGTCGTGAGCTGGGTTTAGACCGTCGTGAGACAGGTCGGCTGCTATCTATTGGGGGTGTTAAGGAACTTGACGTGAACGTTCGTATAGTACGAGAGGAACTACGAATGGGTGCCACTGGTGTACCGGTTGTCCGAGAGGGCAGATGCCGGGCAGCTACGCACCACGGGGTAAGAGCTGAACGCATCTAAGCTCGAAACCCACACGGAAAAGAAGTTCCACTGAGGACACTCGTAGAAGACGAGTTCGATAGACTCGGGGTGTACGCAACGAGGCAACGAGTTGTTAAGCCCGCGAGCACTAACAGTCCAAGCCACATTCATACGCACTGAGACCCGAGAACGGGTCCAGGCGCAAACTGGATTGCACGTATACATTGGTACGACG
>NZ_CABPRH010000027.1:0-1995 GCF_902410085.1 Haloferax sp. KTX1
AAATAAGTCTGCCTCCCCGGTCGAGGATGAGCGGCAGCTCCCACTCGACAGCACCTAACCTGGCCTTCTTGCCTCTCCCCAGTCGGACAGACTTTCAGTCTGTCCGTCCGGAGCCGTGATCGATTCCAGGCCGCAGCCTGGAATCATTCCCCCTTGTACAATTCCCGAGATTTCCGGGGCCGTGGTATCATCGAAGATGAAACCATATAACCTACTAGGCAAATTCGCGCTGCGAATTCACCTGTAGGCCAAGGGAGGGCTTCGCCCCCCTTTGGAAACCCCCGCAGGGGAGGCCGACACATGCGAGCAGTATCCGTCCGAGTGAACACAAAGACCGCAAAAGGCGCAGCCGGTGAAGGCGCGCACGCGCACCGCACCGGGCGGATTCCGGATTACGTCGACCAGTCCCGGATGCATCAAAATTCTGAGCCGGTCCCCTTTACGTCGCCCGGTGACTTGTCGGATTTGTGTCTGTCCCGCCGCCAGTCGCGTTACGACCGCGAGGCGGCGGAAGCGCCAGCCCGACAACCAGGGCAGACCGGGGCGAAATATAAGCCCCGCAAGATGGCTCAGAACGCGGCGGTGTCGGTCGCCGGGATCATTACGTTCGGCACAGAGGCAAAAGCCGAGATCGAGGCCCTGGAACCCGCCGAGCAAGACAGGCGGTTTAAGGAAGCAGCCGATAAAATTGCCGACGACCTGAATACAAGCCTAGAGGGTTTGGTTATTCATAGGGACGAATCTTCGGTACACGCTCACTTCCAGTTAGCGGCTTATGACAAAAACGGGGAGCCGCTTTCGCAAACTTTGGACATTACACGCTGTTCAAAATTGCAGGACGTGGGCGCCGAAGCGTATGCCGATTTGGAAATCACGCGAGGCAAAAAGAAGGCCCAGCGGATCGCGGAAGGCGAGGATTTCAGCAAGACCGTTCACCGCTCCGTTCGCCAGCTTCACCAGGACCTGCCGGAAGAAATTGCAGCGGAGCAGCAGAAGCTGGGCAAAGCCCAGGAGCGCCGGGAGACCGCAGAGCGCAAAGCACAACAGGCCGAGCAGGCACGAGACGCGGCGGGTCGTGAAGCCGAGCAGTACCGGGGCGAGCTGAAGGAGCTGGAGCAGCAGAAGGGCACAACACAGGCCGACTTAGACGCCGCCCAGCAGAAGCTGGCCGACGCCGAAGCCGCCCGCCAGAAAGAACAGGCGGCTTACGACAAGCTCCGGAAACGGGCGGATAATGCCCAGAAGCGCGAGCAGAAGGCCGAGGAGCGACTGGCGCACCTGAAAGAGAAAGATTGGAGCTTTCCGAAGCCGCGCAAGGGGACAGCGCTTGTCGGTGATGCTCCCTACATCGGCAAGCCGGAAACCAGAGAAGTCCGCTTTTTCCGGGCCAGTGAGGTGAACGACTGGCGCGAGAAAACGCTGATGCAGGCCGATGAATCGGACAAGAATGCCCGGAAGGCCGATGAGCGAGCCAAGAAAGCCGATAAGATCGTTGATGAACTCAACCGCAACACCGCCACGATAAAGCGAGAAACGCCCCACAGCACCGCTTTGAAAGCCGCACAGGCGACCGTCCAGGAGCGGTACGGGGTCATCATCGAGCGCACACCTGGTTTGGTGCGAATCCCCCCGAATCAAGAGCCGGACCCATCCCACAAACAGAAGGCCGCGGCCCTTTATCGGGCCGCGAAAGAGCAGTTCCCAGAGGGAATGATCCGGTTCAATGTTCGGGACGAGGCCACAGCCCGGACAATCATCGACTACGCCGAAGCGGACGACATGCTTGGGCGCATCCAGTTCGCGGACGAAGCCCACGAAACCCTGCATGACCGCGCCCTGATCGAGTACAACGAGCGCCACACCAAGCCCCAGAAGCCGGAACCGGAGCCACAGCAGGAGCAGCCGGAGCACCGCCCCAGTTGGTGGGACGACGAACCCGACAACGACCAGGGCAACAGCCCTGGTCTCGGGTAGTGGCACTGGCGGCTCCTACGG
>NZ_CABPRH010000028.1:0-1222 GCF_902410085.1 Haloferax sp. KTX1
GCTCGAAGCGCAGCATCCACTGGCGAACCGTTTCCAGCGACTTGAAGCCCTTGGGCGGCCACTTCGGGCAGTATTTGACGGTGCGGAACAGCGACTCCGAGTACGGATTGTCGTTGCTCACCCGGGGCCGGCTGTAGGACATGGCCATGCCCAGCTCCGCCAGTCGGGATTTCAGCGTGTAGGAGGTCATGGGCGCGCCGTTGTCCGAGTGCAGCACGGGCGGATTATCCCAGCAGCCTTCACGGATCAGCGCCCGCTCAACCAGCGCTCGGGCGTGCTCGCCGGATTCCGTGTCATGAACCTCCCAGGCAACGATTTTGCGGCTGTAGACATCCAGGATCAGATACAGGTACCAGAACAGTCCCTTCACGTTGGACGGACAGTAGCTGATGTCCCAGCTGTAGACCTGGTTGGGGCCGGTCGCGGTAAAGCTGGTCGGCTCCGGCACCTGGCGCGGCGGCTGACTCCGGCCCCGATGGCTGAGCTGGCGATGCTTTTTCAGAACCCGATAGAACGAGGACTCGGAGGCGATGTAGATGCCCTTATCGGCCAACGCCGGCACGATCTGCGACGGCGGCAGACTGCGGAACTCGCTCAGGTTGCAGGTATCAAGCATTGCCTGTTCTTCCTCGGGCGTGAGTTGATGAGGCTGTGGCGCGGGCTGTGTGTCCGGGCGGCGATCCGCCGCCACGTGGTCACCCTCGCGCCAACGCTTGATCGTGCGCTCACTGAGCGCCATCAGTTGCGCCACCTTGTAGCGTGGCGCACCACTGGCAACCGCTTCATCAAAGTATTCAATCAGCCTTGCACGTTCGGTCAACGGAGTCAGCTGTCCTCGTCGTCCCGGTCGCTGGCGTACAAGGCTTCGAGCTTTTTTGACAGCACCAGAAGCGAGGTGGTCTCGGCCAGGGCCTTGTCCTTGCGCCGCAGCTCCGACTCCAGCTTATGGATCTTTTTCTTGCTCTGCTTTTGCTGGCGTTGAGTCTCTTTGTGCTGACTCTGCTGTTGGCCAGCACCGTGCAGGCAGGCTTCTTTCCAACTCTGGATCTGCTCGGGATACATGCCCTTCTCACGACAGTAAGCGCTGAGTTCCGTCTCTGACATGGCGGCGGTCTCGATGACGACAGCCAGCTTGGCATCGGCGGACCAGTCGTCCCCGGTCTTGCGGTTTCCAGGCACAGGCATTCCCCGTTCACGGCATTGTTTCAGCCAACTATACAGG
>NZ_CABPRH010000029.1:0-1045 GCF_902410085.1 Haloferax sp. KTX1
TCTCTAATCTGCATGTCCGCCTCCTGGTTTGTTGACAGTAACATAATTATACTGTCGACAGACCTAAGAGTCAACCGTCTATTAGACAGACCATCAAAAAGTCCGCCACTGCACTTGCACTGACTGGAATCCCGTTTTTCTACTGAGGTGATCTATTAAGACAAAGGCAGGAATTTTTTTCTTAGAGCCAACCAGGGCAGGCAGAGGTTTCTTCCGGGCTTTCCGCAGCCCGGCGCTCGCGGAACCCTAGGGCGGGTTCCGGCTCACGCCGGCCCCTCGCTCCCAGACCGAAAATCGGTCTGTTCACGATGCCGCCGCGAGCCGGGAACAAACGTTCCGGCGCACCCTCACTGGACGACTTCGGGATTCAATCGGATTGGCGTCCTCTCCCGGCCCTGCCGCGCTCGTCCGGCCAATGACGGCTCCCACCGCTATCTTTTTCCCCCGCCGTGCGGGTTCGGGTAGGCTGTTATCCACCACCCCAGGAGCAACGCGAGGGATAGGTGCGACTAACCCTCGTTTTGTGTCATTGGCTGCTGTAACGCCCCGGCCTGGGCAGATCCCCGTGATGGCCGGGTGGCTACTCTCAAACGCCCACTGTTCATCTGATCCAAGCGTTTGAGGGGTTTCGGAAGGGACCGGAAGGAAGGTTGTAGCACCGCGTATAAAGGGGCTATAATCTCTTATCCGGTCTCGTCTCCGGCCTGTTAAACCAGATTCTTCCGAGACCGAGGCGGAACAGCGCGCCAACGCTGCCCGCCCCTAAAAGCCTCGCTGAAAACAGCGGGGCTTTTTTGTGTTCGATTGCTCGATATTACCCCAGCTTTTACCTGCAACGCAAACATCTGACAAAGCGCCATTTTTTCGCTATGGAATGGCGCTTTTTTGTTTACCATAAGATCGCTTGTGCGTAGGTCGTCCGCTGGCAGCGACTGGCGACAGACTGAACCGCTGGCCGTTACCTGCCCCTGATCCGGTCTGCTAACGCCTCTGTGAGCGTCGAGAAAGCCGTTTTTTTGGAGCCGGACTGGTCCTCCAGGAGCCG
>NZ_CABPRH010000030.1:0-1012 GCF_902410085.1 Haloferax sp. KTX1
TCTTCGCGAAGTGATTGATAGACCTGCTGGATGTCGCCACTCAATGTCGGTGCGTCGCTCCCCTCGATGGCGGACTCGAGCACCGACTGATTGAAGTAGTCCGCGAGGTCTCGGGTACTTTCTTCCTCCCCGTCGGCGCCGACCCACCGATCTTCGAGTTCTGCACCCATCCCGACAAGATCGTATTTTCGAATTACGGCATCCACCTTGTTCGTTCCCCCTCCGGACTGTGAGTCGTCTGCGGTCATGATCCGATTTACCTGAACGCCATAGTTACTAAACACTCCCGCATACCGGGAGGTTTGGCGAGGTCCCTCACGCGGAGAGCTTTATCAGGCCCGTGCTCTGGTATGTGTCGGCCGATTCACGGGCTGAGCTACTCATTTGATTCGGATTCAGGCTCGCGAACCCACGCCACCGGAACTGGGGACTGCCGGACAATTTTGGCGCTGACACCACCCATGACGTACCTGCTGAAGTCAGTCTGTCCGTGGGTCCCCATGATCGCGAGATCGACCTCGTTCTCGTCGATGTAGTCGCAAATCACCTTCGAGGGGGTCCCGTGTTCGATGACGCTGGTGACCGAGTTGAGCGACGTCTCCTCGACTTTCTCGGTCGCTTCGGCCAGAATCTCATTTGCCCGCTCAGTCAACTCCCCTTCTTTCAGGACGGAGCGTGCATCCGGTCCGAGACCGCCGGTCTCGACAACGTGAAGCAGGTGGAGCGTTGCTCCCGTCGCCTTCGCGACATCGATCCCCTCTGCCACTGCGAGTGCTGCGCCACGGCTTCCATCCGTCGGGACGAGGACATGCTTGGGTGGATACACGAGTGGTCGGCCTTCGGCAGGGTTGACCGCAACGACGGGAACCGCAGCCGTATTGATGACGCGTTCGGTGACGCTTCCGAGCAGGATTCGCTTGAGCCCGCGCCGTCCGTGCGTCGGCATAACGATGCAATCGATGTCGGACTGTTTGCTGTAGTCGACTATCGTCTTGTGCGGGTCACCCTGGAG
>NZ_CABPRH010000031.1:0-962 GCF_902410085.1 Haloferax sp. KTX1
GACCTGTTCGAGGAGCGCCTGGACCTGTATCGGCGTTATGCGGACATTACCGTCGCCTGTGATAACCGCTCCATGGAAGACGTGTGCCGGGCGGTGCTGGAGGCGGTCAGCAGCCAGTGACGCCGATATGACGCTTGCCTGCTTGATGGGGGGTCAATTCTCCACGGGACGTATTGCCCTATCCTGAGGCAAATCCCGAGGAGCGGAGGTGACGTGAAGCCCCTCAGTCCTGTTGATCAATTGTTTCTCTGGCTCGAACAGCGCCAGCAGCCCATGCATGTGGGCGGACTCCAGCTTTTCTCCTTCCCGGAAGGGGCGCCGGATGACTATGTGGTCCGTCTGGCGGAGTCGCTGCGTGAGTACCAGCGGGTATCACCGCCGTTCAATCAACGCCTTTCCCGCCGCTTGACGCAACCGGTCTGGGTGCCGGATGAGGCGCTGGACCTGGAACATCACTTTCGCCTTAAGGCATTGCCGACGCAAGGTTCATCACTCGCTGGTGGATGGTGTCTCCGCCATGCGCATGGCCCAGCGCATGCTTTCCGCGGATCCGGATGAGCGGGACATGCCGCCGGTCTGGGCACTGCAGCCGAAATCCACGGGCAGCCTGGACGAGGGCGGTTCAACGTTATGGACCAGCGTGGCGCGTATGCTGGAGCGCTCCGGCAAGCAACTGGGCACGGTGCCGACGGTGGCGAAGGAGTTGCTGCGCACCGTCAACGAGGCCCGCAAGCATCCGGAGTACGACTCCATTTTCCACGCGCCGCGTTGCGTTCTGAACGTCCGGATTTCTGGCTCCCGGCGGTTTGCGGCCCAGTCCTATTCGCTGGCCCGCATCCGCGGTGTCTGCGAGGCCACGGGGACAACCGTCAATGATGTGGTTATGGCGATGTGCGCCACCGCCCTGCGGCGCTACCTGCTGGACCAGGACGAGCTGCCGGAGAAGCCCCTTATTGCGATGG
>NZ_CABPRH010000032.1:0-866 GCF_902410085.1 Haloferax sp. KTX1
CTTTTGATGGAGCACAGCGCCGGCACCCTGTCCGAGCCCATGGCCCTGTGCATTCGCATGCACCTCGAAAAATGTTCCCAGTGCCGTGGTCAGATGGACATGCTGAACAGCCTGGGGGCCATCATGCTTGACCACAGCCAGCAGGCCAGCAAGGTCTCGGATGACCTGTTCGATCACATCATCTCCCGGATCGATTCCCAGTCCACTCAGGATGGGTCAAAGGACGAAAGCCGGAACAATGAGTACGACTCCCCGCTTGAGCGGCTGCTTGGCAGCGGGCTTGATGACCTGCCCTGGAAGCGCCAGCTCGCCGATGTCAGTGTCTATGATCTGAGCGACCGCTTTCCCGGCGATGAACGGGTGACGCTGCAGAAGCTCTGTGCCGGTGGCCGAGCGCCCTCCCACAGTCATCATGGCTCGGAGGCAACCCTGGTGCTGACCGGCGCGTTCGCGGACGCCAATGGCGTTTTCAGTAAGGGCGACTTCGTCGTCCTCGACCAGCATCATGACCACCAACCGGTGGCACTGCACGGGGAAGACTGCATTACGCTCTCGGTGCTGGATGCGCCAGTCCGACTCACCGGTCGGCTCACCCGTCTGCTCAACCCCTTCATACGCTAGGTCCAGCGCCCATGGATACCCTGGTTGCAGGGATCAGCGGCGGTATCGGCCTGGCGCTCGCGGCTTACGAGCTGGAACGCAGGGCGGATACGCATCTGGTGGGACTGAGCCGTCATGCCACCCGGAGCGAATCGGCGCTTGCCCTGGCCGAAGCGCACCCGGGCCGGCTGACCCTCGTCGATGCCGATGTCGCTGAGCGGGAGTCACTCGGCGAGGCCCTGGCGGTGCATCTCCCGGACACAGCC
>NZ_CABPRH010000033.1:0-858 GCF_902410085.1 Haloferax sp. KTX1
GATCGGTACACGGTTCCGCTCCGAAGATAATCGTCGAGATCGGCAGGTCGCTGGGGTCGTGGCCCATTTCCTCGGCCGTTTCGGCGAGGTACAGCGCATACGTCGGGGTGCATGTGAACACATCGCTCTCCAGGTCGGTCATCAACTCGACCTGTCGCTGGGTCTGGCCGCTCCCGATAGGGATAATTGTGGCCCCCAGCTCCTCGGCTCCGTCGTGAAGCCCCAATCCGCCGGTGAATAGCCCGTATCCGTAGGCGTTCTGGACGGTGTCGCCCGGTTCGGTCCCACTCGCAGCCAGCGAACGGGCAACGACTTCGCTCCAGCTGTCGAGGTCGTCATCCGTGTACGAGACGATTTTCGGCTTCCCGGTCGTCCCGGACGACGCGTGGATCCGGGCGACGTCCGCATCGTCGACGGCGAACAGGCCATCGGGGTACTCGTCGCGGAAATCCTCTTTCGTCGTCATCGGCAGTTTCGTGATGTCGTCGATACTCTGGATGTCTTCGGGCGAGACGCCCGCTTCGTCGAGCTTCTCCCGATAAAACGGGACGTTCTCGTAGGCGTGCGTAACAACCCCCTGTAATCGGTCGGTTTGCAACGCACGCAGCTCTGTACGGTCAGCCGCCTCCAGTTGCTTGTACACCATCGTCAATGATAGAGTGGAATGATAGTGATAAAATGGTTTGGGATTGACCACTCCGAGTGCCGGTCGTGCTTGCTGTGTGACTGTCGGCAAGTGATGCAAAGCTATTTTTCAGTACCCTCAGAGTTCCATGTATGCGGGACGCGTATCTCATCGGCGCAGGGCAAACGCCGTTTGGCTCGATGCCCGAAGAGAGCTACAGATCACTGTTCGAC
>NZ_CABPRH010000034.1:0-786 GCF_902410085.1 Haloferax sp. KTX1
GTACTGTCTGTGAGGTGCTTGCGGGCCTCGTTGCTCATGCGCAGGGTGAACTCGCGCACTGCGCCCCCCTGGGTCATCATCAGCACCTTGCGGCCGAGCAGGTCCAGCGCCTGGATACCGGTTGTGCCCTCATAGAGGGTCGCGATCCGGGTATCGCGCACGATTTGCTCCATGCCGTGTTCCTTGATGTAGCCGTGGCCGCCGAACACCTGCATGCCCAGGTTGGTCGCCTCGTAGCCCTTCTCCGTGAGGAAGCCCTTGAGGATCGGGGTCAGGAAGCCGAGCTTGTCATCGTACTTCTCGGCCTTCTTCTCGTCTTCTTCCAGGTGCCCGCAGACCATATGGTCCGCATACTGCGCCGCGTCATAGAGCATGGCGCGGCCCCCCTCTGCCACGGCCTTCTGGGTCAGCAGCATGCGGCGCACATCGGCGTGGTACATCAGGCTGTCGGCAACCTGGTCCGGCTCTTTCTTGCCGGAGAGCGCCCGCATGGAACGGCGTTCTTTCGCGTAAGCCAGGGCATTCTGATAGGAAAGCTCCGCCGGGCCCACCCCTTGGATAGCGGTACCAATGCGGGCGGTGTTCATGAAGGTGAACATGCATTCCAGGCCCTTGTTCTCCTCGCCCACCATGTAACCCTTGGCGTCATCGAAGTTCATGGTGCAAGTGGCGGACGCCTTGATGCCCATCTTCTCCTCCAGCGCGCCGACGGAAACGCCGTTGGCTTCGCCTGCGTTGCCTTGCTCGTCCGGCAGGTACTTGGGCACAAGGAACAGCGAGATGCCC
>NZ_CABPRH010000035.1:0-782 GCF_902410085.1 Haloferax sp. KTX1
CGTGTAAACATTCTCCAGCCCGGCACGGGCGTTGGTGGCCACTGCATTGCGGTTGACCCCTGGTTCATCGTCCATGAGGGCGGTGACGATGCCAAAATGATTCGCTCCGCGCGCGAGATTAATACCCGCAAGACGCTTTGGGCAGCAGGAAAAGTTGTTGAAAAAGCTGAAGCTTTCCTGGCGGAGAACGGGCGTGCGCCCTTGGTCGCCTGCATGGGCCTGGCCTTTAAACCCAACATAGACGATCTTCGGGAATCACCTGCTCTGGATCTCTACACTAGGCTTGTCGAAAGCGGCTACCCGCTTCTTGCTGTGGAGCCCAACCTGGAAGAACACCCTTCGATTGAGCTAACGGATTACACCACCGCGGCAGAACAGGCAGACATTGTCGTTTACCTGGTTGGCCATCGGGAATTCAAGGGGCTTAAAACCAAAGGATTCGTTCTTGATTTCTGTGGGGTAACACAGCAATGAAGGTATTGCTTGTATTCGGTACACGTCCGGAAGCCATCAAGATGGCCCCTTTGGTCAAGGCCCTGGAGCAGGATGAGCGCTTCGAAGCCAGCGTAGCGGTTACCGCTCAGCACCGTGAAATGCTGGACCAGGTGCTGACGTTATTTGATATCAAGCCCACCTTTGATCTTGACGTTATGCGTACGGGCCAGGATCTCCATGATGTGACAGCAACGATCCTGACCGGCCTGCGCTCTGTCTACTCGGATTTTCAACCAGATGCGGTTCTGGTTCATGGAGACACTGCAACAACCTTTGCAGCTTCTCTC
>NZ_CABPRH010000036.1:0-775 GCF_902410085.1 Haloferax sp. KTX1
GATCAGTGCCACGGCACTCAAGCCGGTGGTGGAGGAAGCCCATGCGCAGGGGGAATCCTTCGACATGGGCATGGTCTACCCGCTCTCCACGCACAACTACGAAATCCGTTACTGGCTGGCTGCCGGTGGCCTTCACCCGGGTTTTTATGAGCCGCAGGCGGGCGATAACAGCGGCCGCAGCGGAGCGGATGTCCGCCTTTCCGTGACACCGCCGCCGCAGATGCCTTCCACCATGGAGGCCGGCACCATCCAGGGCTACTGCGTGGGTGAACCCTGGAACCAGCAGGCGGTGGCAAAGGGTATTGGGGTTCCGGTGGTCACCAATCATGACATCTGGCCACACAACCCGGAGAAGGTCTTTGGCGTGACCCGTGAATGGGCCGAGAAGAACCCGAACACACACCTGCGTGTGCTCCGGGCCCTGATCCGCGCGGCCCACTGGCTCGACGAGAATGGAAACGCCAACCGCGAGGAGGCGGTCGATATCCTCTCTGACTCCCGCTACGTGGGAGCGGATGAGGAGGTCATCGCCAACTCCATGACCGGGACTTTCGAATACGAGCCCGGGGATGTGCGCGAGGAGCCGGATTTCAATGTCTTCTTCCGCCACAACGCGAACTACCCCTACTACAGCGATGCCATCTGGTTCATGACCCAGATGCGGCGCTGGGGCCAGATTCACGAACAGAAGCCGGACGACTGGTACATGGAAAAGGCGCGTGAGGTCTACAAGCCCGCCATCTACGAGAAAGCGGCACGCTCGCTGGTCGCCGAC
>NZ_CABPRH010000037.1:0-752 GCF_902410085.1 Haloferax sp. KTX1
ATTTCCTCCCACATCAACGTAGCACTACTACGGAGTCAGAGAATGGTCCTCCCAATCGAACATTTCATCATCGCCCTCCTTCCCGTCGCAGTATACGCCCTCCTCCGCGATCGACAGCTCCCAACGCTTCACTTACTGGCAGTGACGTTCTTCGGCAGCCAGTTCCCGGATCTCATCGACAAGCCACTGGCGTACGAACTCCAATTGATCCCCTCCGGGCGGGTATTTATGCACTCGCTTCCGTTCGCGATTCCGCTCTCGATTGCCGTCGTCGCATACGCGGTCCGAACGGATCGGACTAGACTTGGGGCGGCGTTTGCCTTCGCCCATCTCTCACATCTGGTGGCCGATAACCGACAGCTCCTTCGCCCGGACCCGTACGTGTCGTCGGACTTGCTCTGGCCGCTCCAGCCGCCCGTTGTGCGCCCGGCGGTCCCACAGTGGGTCGGCGAGGGTGCAGTAAATCTCCACCTCTGGACCGGGTTTTCGGTGCTCGTTCTCGCACTGGCGGCGTATATTCTAGTAATGGACCTGCAGACCCAACTTGACTTCAGATTGTTTTGAGGGGTATCACAAGTCGGATCCATGACGTTTTAGACCGACGGGCGAACGACGGTATTGTATGCGACGATTGGTCCTCGCCGTCTGCTTCGTTGCCCTCTTCGCTGGGTGTGGCACATTCGTGGGAGATAGTCCGCCGCCGAGCGACGAACGAGCCGTCGCGGCCGTCGAGGAGGCGAACAGCACTGTCG
>NZ_CABPRH010000038.1:0-724 GCF_902410085.1 Haloferax sp. KTX1
GGCCGATACCGTTCGCGCCGTTGAGCGATTCCAGGTCACCGGGGTCGAAGGCGTCACCGACGAGGCCCATCTCGACGTGGCTGTACTGCTGGAACCCGTCGTGGGTGACGATACCGGCTGATTCCTGACCGCGGTGCTGGAGCGCGTACAAGGAGTAGTAAAGCGGTCGGGCGGCGTCACGGTCCTCCAAAGAGATGCCAACAACGCCGCACTTCTCGTGCATTTGTGTTGAGTGTGTTATTCGCCCGCTTTCGACTGCCACTCGTAGTCACGCCGCTTGGCCGACTTGCCGAAACCGCACGACGAGCAGACCTTCTTTTTCGTGTGATACGACTTTTCGCCACACCGTCGACACTTCGTGTGCGTCGTGGTGTTTTTCTTGCCCTGACTCGGAGTTCCTGCGCCAGTCATGGAGTAATTGAGACGACGTTATCGCCGCGTATAATCGTTGTGTCTTCATCCTCGACGACGAGGTTCATGTGTTGATCGTAGCCGGTGAGTTCTCCTTCAAAGAGTTCGCCACCTTTCAGCTGTACGGTGACTGTCTCACCGAGGGACGCTTCGAGTACATCCAGCGGTCGTCCACTCATGTACGGTTTGGATAGTGACGGGCGCTTAAACGTACCGTTTGTATGGTGGCACGCGCGAGGCCGGTCCGCTTCCCTACACGTCGACGCTAAAGGGCGCTCGGTCGGCCGCTCGGACGGCGAAGCCGGCCAGCAGG
>NZ_CABPRH010000039.1:0-703 GCF_902410085.1 Haloferax sp. KTX1
GGCCTGACCCACCTTTCGGTGTTCGAGAACTCCGTCGACCGGGCACCTATGAACTATCAGGGCTAACAACCGTGCGGATCTGCCGGGCCCATAGCTCAGCGGGAGAGCGCCGCCTTTGCAAGGCGGAGGCCCTGGGTTCAAATCCCAGTGGGTCCATACGACGTGCCAGCCCCGAACCGTGCCCCTTAAGTGTGGGACGGCGATGGGATATGGTACGACGACAGATGCACCAGGCCGGGTGAAACCGAGCCTGGGAAGGGTCGATTCGCCCACCATCTCCACCTTGGGGGCGAATATGAAACCGTGTGTACGTGCGATCCAGGCGTCCACTGGACTCGTTCAGTTGAACGAGTCACAACGACGTTGGCTACTATGCCAGCTGGTGGATTGCTCGGCTCAGGCGCTGATGAAGGACGTGCCAAGCTGCGATAAGCTGTGGGGAGCCGCACGGAGGCGAAGAACCACAGATTTCCGAATGAGAATCTCTCTAACAATTGCTTCGCGCAATGAGGAACCCCGAGAACTGAAACATCTCAGTATCGGGAGGAACAGAAAACGCAATGTGATGTCGTTAGTAACCGCGAGTGAACGCGATACAGCCCAAACCGAAGCCCTCACGGGCAATGTGGTGTCAGGGCTACCTCTCATCAGCCGACCGTCTTCACGAAGTCTCTTGGAACAGAGCGTGATACAGGGTGACAAC
>NZ_CABPRH010000040.1:0-686 GCF_902410085.1 Haloferax sp. KTX1
TCGGCCAGCACTTCACGCCTCACTCTGTTTGTGAGACGATGGTAGAGATTGCTGGTGTCGTCGACGAGAACGATACCGAGGACCAACAGACGGTGCTTGACCCAGCCTGCGGGAGCGGTCGAATGCTCTTGACTGCCGGTCGGAACCAGCCAGACGCACTGTTTGTCGGGCAAGACAAGGATCCACTGTGTGCCCGCATGACCACGCTGAATTGCTGTTTCCTGAATCTCGACGCCTACATCGTGCAAGGTGACTCACTGACTGTCGAGTTCCAACGGGCGTGGGGAACCTCCTACTCTCCGATGGGTGGAAGCGTTCGCGAGCTAGACGACGAGGAGGTCGAGGATCTTCACGGGTGGATGACCGACGCCTTCGAGAACACGGTCGAAGGAGGGAGCCAGTCCGGCTCAGAACAGCAGACAGAGACGGATTCGGGTGACCGGACGCCGCCGGTCACGACGTCTGTCCTGAGTGAACAGGCCAGTCTGGGCGCGTTCGAGAGCAGCGATTGACGGCTGTTTTGTGTGCCCCAACTGGGCGAGGGGCGTTCCAGTAAGAGCGTCCCGAGAAGACCCATGTCAAGTGAAACAGATGTAGAGCCAGAGACGGCTCGAGAAACAGTTGAAAAGGTCGAACGAACTGACTTTGGGTGCAGAATGGAAGCATGGTAGGATCGAGGCACTGAA
>NZ_CABPRH010000041.1:0-685 GCF_902410085.1 Haloferax sp. KTX1
GTATGGAGCCCCCAGAATAGAAAGCCGGGACGGGTGGCGGCAAGCCATCCGGCCCCGGCGTGGCGGGTTATTGCTGGATTGTCATGTCAGGCTTGTTCCGGTCCTGCTCAGGAAAAGCTCTTATTGGGCTGAGTGCGGACATGGGTGGTGTACAGGACCAGCCCAACGAGCGTCAGGCCGCCCACAAGGTTGCCCAGCACCGTCGGGATCTCGTTCCACATGATGTACTGGTAAAGCGTGAAATCCGCGCCCATCATCAGCCCGATCGGGAACAGGAACATGTTTACGACGGAGTGCTCGAAGCCAAGATAGAAGAAGATGATGATCGGCATCCACATGGCCATGATCTTGCCCGATACGTGGGTGGAAATGCTCGCGCCGACCACGCCCATGGAAACCATCCAGTTGCAGAACATACCGCGCAGGAAGAGCAGAATCCAGCCGGCGAGACCCGCTTCCTGGTAGCCCACAGTGCGGCTTTCGCCGACGGACATGATTTTCTGGCCGACTTCGTTGATGGCTTCAGAGCCCCCCATGGAGAAGTTGAGGTAGCCGAAAATGGCGATGAAGAGGGCGCCGCCCAGGTTACCGAGCGCGACCAGCCCCCAGTTCTGCAGTAACCGCGGCAGGGTTACGCCGGGCCGGTTATCCAGCCATGCCATGGGTACCAGGGTGAATACCCCCG
>NZ_CABPRH010000042.1:0-667 GCF_902410085.1 Haloferax sp. KTX1
ACATCGAGAATATCGTCAGCGGGTTCGAGACGCTCGGCCCGTTCTGGCACCTCATTCTCGGCATCGTGTTCGTCGTCGCCGTCGTCCTCTTCCCGAACGGAATCTGGGGCGGTATCGACTACGTTCGTGACATGGTCGTCGGAGGTGAGGACGAATGACAGTCCTCAAAACGGAGCGGCTCACCAAGCAGTTCGGCGGCCTCACGGCCGTCGACGAGGTGGACCTGGAAATAGAACAGGGTGAAGGCGTGAGCCTCATCGGACCCAACGGCGCGGGGAAATCGACGTTCATCAACCTCGTCACCAGACGGCTCGAACCGAGCTACGGCGAGATCGCGTTCCAAGGGGATTCCATCATCGGAATGGACCCACACGAGGTCGTCCAGCGGGGGATGAGCAAGTCCTTCCAGACGGCCTCTATCTTCCCCGAACTGACCGTCAAGGAGAACGCGACTATCGCGGCGCTGGCGGCCGAGCACGGCTCGTTCCGGTTCAACTTCTTCCGGAACCAGAACAGCTATCCGGCGGTCGACGAACTGGCGAACGAGGTCCTCGAATCAGTCGGGCTGTACGACGAGCGCGAGAACCAGGCTGATAGCCTCGACTACGGGAACAAGCGCCGGCTCGAACTCGGCATTGCGCTGGCCGCCGAACCGGATATGCTGCTG
>NZ_CABPRH010000043.1:0-665 GCF_902410085.1 Haloferax sp. KTX1
CGCTGCTTCCGTCCTGACTGTCAACATCCGACGGCTGGAGTGAGACAGTGTATCGGCACCAATACCGGTATTGTTAATAAATATTTGGGACTGTCTGCGGGACAAATAGTTTGAACATAGCAAAACCAAGCAGACATCTTCATTCGTCGCTTATAGAGTATTATGGGCCAGATTAGTGGCGTATTTGCGGAATATCCGATAAATATAGCTTTGATATGCTCAACATAGGCGAGGCCACACTGGTCAGATGAAGCCACGCCGGATAGCAGAATATCGACGCAGACGTGCTATACCATGGCCTAGTACTGAACAGAGAATCGCCCAGTGTTTTGACTATCTCAAAAATAGACTTGGCACGGCAGTGTCGGAGCACTGTACTGGGAGAGACCACCCACGACAGGTATAACTCCCGCGGCGACCCGCCGGAAACAGCCTGCAGGCTTGGCTATCGGGCCTGATACGCTACCTCGACCTCTTCCTAACGATGGTACGACTGTTATTGTGGCTCATTTGCTGGGTGAATCGCTCCGTTCGACGGTCACAGTAGCACAGCCGAGATTTGAGCTATCCAAATGTCGGAGACCGGACGCCGTCGTCGTTTCGTGGTCGTCGCCGACAGATGGAGACGAGTGTACGACGCCGTTGTTACGTGCCCCGGTCAAACG
>NZ_CABPRH010000044.1:0-663 GCF_902410085.1 Haloferax sp. KTX1
GCGCTACTGGTCGTCGTCGGTGTCCTCGTGCGCCGCTACCGCCGCAGTGACGACGATATCGAGGTATGACGGTCATCGACGCACAGGGACTGGTCAAGCGCTACCGTACCGGCGGCCAGACCCTCTACGCACTGGCGGGTATCGACTTCGCCCTCGAAGCCGGCGAGTTCGTCTCGATTATGGGGCCCAGCGGCAGTGGCAAAACGACCCTACTGAACATCCTCGGACTACTTGATACGCCGACGGAAGGGACCGTCTTGCTGGAGGGGCAGGACGTGACCGGACTCGGCGACAGCAAGCGGACCGCGCTCCGCAAGCGAACGATCGGGTTCGTGTTCCAGCACTTCTATCTCCTGCCGACGCTGACTGCCGTCGAGAACGTCGAGGTGCCCCTGCTGTTGGACAGTGATCCGAAAGTCACAAAACGGGCCAGAACGCTTCTGGAGCGGCTTGGACTCGGTGACCGACTCGACCACAAGCCCGACGAACTCTCCGGTGGCCAGAAGCAACGCGTCGCCATCGCGCGCTCGCTCATCAACAGCCCGAAGGTCGTACTCGCCGACGAGCCGACGGGTAACCTCGACAGCGAAACCGGACGGCAGATACTCGACGAGTTCCGCCGCATCGCCGACGAGGACGACGTGGCAATCGTCGCAGTCACCC
>NZ_CABPRH010000045.1:0-661 GCF_902410085.1 Haloferax sp. KTX1
TCCCACACCTGCTGGCGCCGGTCGTCACTGACATGAAGGAAGCAGCGAATGCGCTGCGCTGGTGCGTTGCGGAGATGGAGCGGCGGTACCAGCTGATGTCGTCCCAGGGCGTGCGCAACCTGGAAGGGTATAACCGGAAGGTTCGGGATGCCCGCGACAGGGGCGAACCGATCAAGGATCCGCTCTGGAATCCCCAGAATGCGCTGGATCCCAGCGAGGATGCACGGCCGGAACTGGAACCGCTGCCCTACATCGTCGTGGTCGTGGATGAGTTCGCGGACATGATGATGATTGTTGGCAAGAAGGTGGAGGAGCTCATCGCGCGGATCGCCCAGAAGGCGAGGGCGGCCGGGATCCACCTGATCCTGGCGACGCAGCGGCCGTCGGTGGACGTGATCACAGGCCTGATCAAGGCCAACATTCCCACCCGGATGTCGTTCTCTGTCCAGTCCAAGGTGGATTCGCGCACGGTACTGGATCAGGGCGGTGCCGAACAGCTGCTCGGTAACGGTGACATGCTCTATCTCCCGCCGGGTTCCAGTAACCCCGAACGCGTTCACGGGGCCTTCGTGGATGACGACGAAGTACACCGGATCGTCGAGGCCTGGAAGGAGCGTGGTGAACCGGATTATGTCGACGATGTGCTGAGCGGTGGGGACAG
>NZ_CABPRH010000046.1:0-659 GCF_902410085.1 Haloferax sp. KTX1
GGAAATGGTCATGTAGGAGCGGTTAACGGTATGGAATTCCGGAAGCCAGCGGTCGAGGAAGCCCTTGATATCGTCCAGCAGGGCGGTGGTGCCCGGCTGGCCCGTCAGGTAATCACGGATTGGCTCCTCCAGCCCGGTGTAGCCACGCAATGATTCGTCCCAGAAGGGATTGGGCAGGCAGCGCACATCGAAGACAAAATCCGAGTCGATGGGTACACCATGCTTGTAGCCGAAGGATTGGATCAGCAGTGCCATCTGCTGTTCGTCACGCCCCACGATCCGTTCGCGCACCATGTCGCGCAGTTCGTACATGGAGCGTTCGGTGGTATCGATGTGCAGGTCCGCCAGTCGTGCAATGGGCTCAAGAAGGGCTTTTTCGTCCTTGATCGCCTCGGAGAGTGAGCGCCCCGGTGTGCTCAGGGGGTGCTTGCGCCGGGTTGCGTGGAAGCGCTGCAGCAGCATGCTGTCTGCCGCGTCCAGATAGATAATCTCCACCCTCAGGTCCGGGTGCTGGAGCTGGCGGTAGAGGTTCTCGAAATCGGCGATGTCCGCAGAGAGATTGCGGGCATCGATGCTGACGGCGATGTCGCGCTGCTGTTCGCCGGATTCCAGAGCCTTGCGGGTCAGTGGTTGCAGCAGGCCGATGGGCAGGTTGTCGA
>NZ_CABPRH010000047.1:0-658 GCF_902410085.1 Haloferax sp. KTX1
ATTCCTGGCGGGGTATGGCATTCTGCGTTCCGTAGCGGAGTTCTTCCGCGAGCCCGATGAGCACCTTGGTTTTCTGTTGCTGGACGCGATGACCATGGGGCAGATCCTGTCCATCCCCATGATCGTGGCTGGTGCGGTCATGCTGTTTCTGGCCTATCGACAGGGGAGGGCCGCCTGAATGCAGTCCTATCTGGAGCTGATGCGTGATGTGATTGATAACGGTGTTGATCGGGGTGATCGCACGGGGGTTGGCACCCGCTCGGTCTTCGGGCGCCAATTGCGGTTTGACCTGGGGCAGGGGTTCCCGCTGCTTACAACCAAAAAGGTTCATGTACGCAGCATTATCCATGAGCTCCTGTGGTTCCTGCGCGGCTCAACCGATAACCGTGAGCTGCAGCAGCACAATGTTTCGATCTGGAATGAATGGGCTACGGAGGACGGGGACCTCGGGCCCATCTATGGCAAGCAGTGGCGCAGCTGGCAGTGCCCGGACGGCAGCACCGTGGATCAGATCAGCGAGGTGCTTGACGGCATCCGCAGCCGGCCCGAGTCCCGGCGGCTGGTGGTGACGGCCTGGAACCCGGCGGAACTGCCGGATGAATCCATGGGGCCCCGGGAGAACGTGCACGCAGGTCGCATGGCACTGGCGCCCTGTCAC
>NZ_CABPRH010000048.1:0-648 GCF_902410085.1 Haloferax sp. KTX1
CAGCTAAATCGCGGCCAGTGAGGTTGTTTAGGTTCTCGATGTCGCGCTCCTCACACCACTCGCGGAAGAATCGGAGCCGTGTCTTCGCGTTCCGCATCGTACTCTCGCGAACGGACGGTTCGCGGTGTCGGAGGAACCGCTCGATGCCTTCCTCCGGCGAGAGATCCATCAGGTCCTCGCTCATGCTCGCCCCCGCTTTCGCTTCCGGTAACAGCCCAGACAGCGGGACTCACCGGGATAGCAGAAGTTCTCGCAGCCGTCCGTCTCGCATTTGTCCACGTCTTCGATGACGCGGTCGCTCACGCACGCGCACCTCCAGACGGGACGTACCGGTCTCCGCAGGTTGGTCGACTGGCTATACCGCTGCTCGTTGGGCTACTTTCAATAGCCCGCTCGTTCTCGTACTTCATGGCTTCGCGAATCTCTCAGCAGGGATCGGAAGCCGAGTCCGACGTGTTCCAGCACGTCGGGCACTTTCTGAGCACCCGTATGGATCGGCTTCCACGTGGCAGATGAGTGGCTACCACAATATAACTTTCCCAACGGCTGTTCACAAAGGTCGATGGGTTACTACTATTGTCTCTTAGTGAATTATTCTGGTATATCGGTGTTACTATGAGTGCTTCCAACCCATCCGAAGACCAGATG
>NZ_CABPRH010000049.1:0-641 GCF_902410085.1 Haloferax sp. KTX1
ATCCCGACGGGATGAGTGAGCTTGCCATGCTACGCACACTCCAGAATCCACCCTGGCAACTGTTCGAGACCATCGATTTCAGCTCCCCGGCCGCGCTCTACCCGGTGCACTTCCTCCTGTTCCACAGCCTGTACCGGCGGCGAGAAAGCCTCGCGTCGGAGAGTGGGGAAACCATTGACATCAATGCCCTCAACATACGCCTGCGAGCGCTGGACGTTGCCGGCGCCCAACAGGCGGACCAGCACGATGCCCTGCACGCGTTCTACCGGGATCCAGCCAACCACGATCTCGCGGAAAGCACGATCAACCGGATGCTGGATGATTTCTGGCAGGGCATAACCCGCCCTGCCGACGACGAACTCCAACAAGCATGCCAGGCACTGGACATCGAGGCGCCCCCACCGGATCTGGGAACGGCCCGGGCCGCCTTCCGGCGCCTGGCGATGCGCCATCACCCGGACCGGGGCGGTTCCAACGAGCAGCTTCAGGCCCTTAACCGGGCCATGGCCATCATCAGACATTATTTCAGGGGACACGTATGAGTCGAATCACAGCCACCCGGACACTTGTCGCCGCAACCGCTACCCTGAGCATGACACTGGCAACCTGGGCCCATGCCGGCGTCGCCACGCTGGCCTATC
>NZ_CABPRH010000050.1:0-637 GCF_902410085.1 Haloferax sp. KTX1
CACTGTAGCTGACCGGTTGGGCGGGACTCGCGTAATGCGGGCGGCCCGAACGTACAGTCGGGCACAGGACCGAGCTGGGGAGTGGCGCGCCCGGCAACAGATGCGAGCGATATCACAACTATCGAAGGCAACGACGGCCCCACGGAGCGGCGCTCGGCGTGTCCTCAAACCCGCCAGAACAGCAACTGATACAGTCCGCATCCGGCACACGATCCGTCGGACAGACGTCGACATGGTGGAGCTGGACCCAGCCCAACAGCGACGCCTCGGCACACTGCTTGCAGAAAACGATCCAGCCGTTGCCCGTGCCGTCCGGCAAATGGACCAAGACGAAATTGATGCCCTGACCCGGGTCGAGATGGATACCCGTACCCGGAGCGATTTCGCCCGCGCATACGGGAGCGGCGAGGTCGACAGCGATGAACTCACGACGGCACTCACCCGCTACGACAGTTTAGATGCCGACGGGAAGCGATTTGCCGACGATGCCATCGAGCGGACCGGCACTGACGGGCCGGACCTGATGTCGACCGATGTCTGCAATAGCCCGTGCCACGGGACAATACGAGCGGCCTACGAGTACACTGACGAGGCTGAGGGGCTGAGCGACTCCCAAGCGAAGGACGTCCTCCAATCC
>NZ_CABPRH010000051.1:0-629 GCF_902410085.1 Haloferax sp. KTX1
AGCGAGTCGTAGGACGGCATGACTTCCGACGCAGACCGGCCAATCGCCGTCCCTTCATCATCGAGGAGGTCTGTGCCAGTCTCGTTTACGTCGACAAGCCGCCCGTCTTTATCAACGACGAAGACGGGATCAGACATCTCTTCAACGAGCGTGTGTCTCGCGACGGGCATCAGGTCGAGGAGGTCAAAGCGAAAGAGCGCGATAGCGAAGACAACCCCCGTAAACGTGAACGCGAACGCTGTCGGGTCAGCGGACCCCATCGGATCACTGCCGAAGACGAACACTAAACTCGCAATCAGCGGAATAATGCCGCCAAGCAACATCAACGTCGCCTGTGTTCGATACCGACCGCTTCGCTTGAGTCCGAAGAGCCCGACGATGACGTACGTCGTCACTATCAGAATGTACTGGTACAGGAGATTGAACCAGAAGACGGGGCCGTTCACGCGCTCCGGACTCGCGAGCGGCGGTCCCTGCACGAACCCGTCGAGGGTCCACAGCAGGTTGTGTGACTGTGCAGTCACGACAAGCCCGAAAACGACGACTGGGGGAGCGAGCAGTAGCGCCCAGCGTCGGCGGGTCAGGAGTGATTCCCGGCCGCTGTATGTCAGCCCGAACCAGAACTGTGT
>NZ_CABPRH010000052.1:0-627 GCF_902410085.1 Haloferax sp. KTX1
CCGACGCAGAGGGCGGCGTCCTCGTTGGTGTCGCCGCCCTCTGCGTCGGCTTCCGCTTCTTCGTCGTCATCCTCGAAGAGTTCCTCGCGCTCTTCGAGCTTGGCGTTGAGCGCGCCGCGCTCGTTCGGTTCGAGGTCGAGCAGGTTCCAGGTGCGGAGGTCCTCCGGGATTGCCTCGTCACCGAACTCGTTCTCGTCGAGGTGGCTGAGCACTTCCCCGTCGGTTACCTCGTAGGCGGGGTGGCCGGCGATGATCTTCGCCGTCGTCGACTTCCCCGAGCCGTTGGGACCCATCAGCGCGTGGATCTCACCGGACTCGACTTCGAGGTCGACACCGCGGAGAATCGTCTCACCGTCCTCTTCTGCGACTTCTGCGTGGAGATTGTTGATTTCGAGTTTAGCCATAGGTATCTCTTAGGTCAACCGAAAGAAGGTACGTTTCACCCATGAAGCTTTCGCATTGCTGTGAACTCAACTTCTGCATATGGAAACAATATTTCTCGTAGCGGTAATCGCCCGTATTCTGTGGGTTACATGAAGCTCCCGAGTCCCGTCTGTTCCTGACCGGACTTGACCTCCTCCCAAGAGATATCCATGGCTTCCAGAATCCGAGCAATCGGGCCTTTCA
>NZ_CABPRH010000053.1:0-626 GCF_902410085.1 Haloferax sp. KTX1
CTCTAGCGTCGACCCGGTCGCCAGCACGAGGTAGTCGTAGTCGACTGCCGGAGCGGTGCCGTTGAACCGCAGTCGCTGGGCTTCGGTGTCGATTGCGGTCACGCGGTCGATTCGAAGGTCGACGGCGTCGTCGACGAGCTCGTCGAGCGGTCGCCGACCGTCTGCCGGTTCGCGTTGTCCGAACGGCACGTACAGCCAGACCGGCTTATATACGTGGTCAGGTCCGTCGTTGATCAGCGTGATTCGGACGTCGTCGGCGGCAAGCTCGACGTCCAGTCGGTCGGCGAGGTCGTTCGCGAGGACGGTGCCACCGGTCCCACCACCGACGATGACGACGTGCTCGGTCATGCTTTCTCCACGTAGAACGCGTTGTGGTCGTCGAGCTCCTCGATAGCGAGCAGTTCGTTGCCGGCCTCTTCGGCCCACTCCGGAACGTCGGTGAGCGACTGGTCGGTGTCGCTCAGGAGCCGAACCACGTCACCGGCTTCGGCATCTCGGATCTGTCCGATGAGGTCCATCAGCGGACCGGGACAGGCCGCGCCTCGGGCGTCGACGGTTTCGTCGGGTTCGATGTCAGTCATGGGAGTCTCACAGGAGGTAGTTGGAGCTCACCTGTATTAGTATTG
>NZ_CABPRH010000054.1:0-614 GCF_902410085.1 Haloferax sp. KTX1
GTGAGGCGGGACCGTCTGACGACGGCCAGCAACTGAATCGACGGCCGAGCGGGCTGCCACCGCGCCGCAGACAACCCTTATCAACTACGGTAACTATCAGTAACTACATGACAGAGACGATGAGCAAGTCGAAAGCGGACGATCCGGAGCGGGCGCATCTCGCGGACGTTGCGGATGGCTGTGGCTGCACCGAAATCTGGGAGCACATGAGCGAAGAGCGCGAGAGCGCCTCTGACGACTGATACAGACTGTTGTGACTGCGTATTAATTGCGCCGGCCCGGGTCGGCGAAATCCCGGAATGACTTACAATAGCCTGTATGACACCCCTGTACGGGATACTTTTGTGCGGTGCTCCCCAAGCACGTATCGATGCCTGAGGGGCCCGACAATTACGTTCCATCGACCGACCGTGAATCACCGGTCGGTAAACCGGTCATCCGCGCGGACCCGGCACTCACTGGCCAGCGGCCCGAGGAGGCCTACGAGTTCGATCCCGACGACCCCGAGAGCCTCGAGCTCGCCGCCAGAACGGTCGAGAAGTTCTCCGAGAACACCGCCGGCGCCGACGACAACGTGTTCATTCTGCGCGGCGCGGCCGCGTGTGCAGCCCTGG
>NZ_CABPRH010000055.1:0-611 GCF_902410085.1 Haloferax sp. KTX1
AGTCTGAACTCCGACTGTTGATGGTTTCGACGATGGAGGAACCGGATATCACCGTCTACCCCGACCGGGAGATGGTCGGGCTGTACGCCGGGTCACCGCCGGGCGGCGAGAAGGCGGACCGGACGTTGTCGACGTATCTCGACAGGAACGCGGAAAAAGAGTACTGGGAGGAGTGAGCCGCTATCGGCTGTCGACTTCGAACTCCGACAGCATCGTCTGGAGCCGTTCGGACTGCTCGGCGAGTGATTCGATGCTGGCACTGACCTGCGACATGGACGCGGCCTGTTCCTGCGCGGTCGCGGAGGCGGTCTCGGTCTCCGCGGCGGTCGCCTCGCTGATGTCCACGGCCTCCTCGACCATCGACACCGCTTCCTCGGTCGTGGCGGCCTGGTCGTCGGTCGTGTCGCTGATCTCCTGAATCCCGTCGTCGGTCGCCTCGGCGTTCTCGGCCACCTGCGTGAACGTGTCGACGACGTCTTCGACGGCTTCTGTACTCTCCTGCATATCCTGCTTTGCCCCCCGTGCCTCTGTGACCGTGGTTTCGGTCTGGGCCTGGGTCTCCGCGATGAGCTGTTCGATTTCGGTCGCCGATGCCTGGGTCTCCTCTGCCA
>NZ_CABPRH010000056.1:0-602 GCF_902410085.1 Haloferax sp. KTX1
GAGTAGTGGTGGAATTCGAAGCCCTGATCCGTCACCAGGCGCCGTTCCCGCCGGATCTGCTTGCGCTTGCGTGATTTGAGGGTGGCCAGGAAGGCCTCAAAGTCTTCAAATCCCGGGTTGTGCCAGTGGAATTCGCAGCTCAGGCGGCGCAGCCACTGGTCCCGATCCAGGTGCTGCCGGGATTCCGAGTCCGGGAACAGCAAGTGCCAGCTGGAGGCCGCCCCTTCTTCTATGTCCCCCAGTATGGCGTCAGTGCTGCGGAACCCGGTACTGGCACCGTCCGCTTCGGGATGCAGCAGCAGGCGCGGGCCTTCGCAGGGGGTGAAGGGAACGGCGCTCAGAAGCTTGGGGTAGTAATCCCGTCCGTAATGCGCCCAGGCTTCGGCCCAGGCCCAGTCGAAGACGTATTCACCGAAAGAGTGGTGTTTGCGGTAACAGGGCAGAGCCGCTCGCAACCCGCCCTGTCCATCCCTCTCAACCCAGTGGTGGGGCGTCCAGCCGGTTGCCGTTGTGGTGCAGCCGGTTGCTTCCAGCCCGTACAGGAACTCATGGCGGAGGAAGGGGGAATCGGTTCCCAGCAGGCGGTTCCACTCCTCCGGCTC
>NZ_CABPRH010000057.1:0-596 GCF_902410085.1 Haloferax sp. KTX1
CCGAGCTGCGGGACGAACCACCAGCGACCGCATCCGGCGATTTGAGACGGAGCAGCTCACGCTGCACGTACTCACAGCGACCGTCGTGTTCCTGATCGTACTGCCAGTGTTGATCGCGGTGCTTGTCTCAACGAAGCGGGCCGGGATCGTCACCTCGATCGCCGATCTGGCACCTGGCGGCCACGCGCTGTCGAACTACCGTCGTGCCCTCATTGGCCTCGAATTCTGGCGGTACATGCTGAACTCATTTGTGATGTCTGTCGCCGTCGTCGTCGGAAAGCTGATCGTGTCGCTGCTGGCCGCGCTGGTGATCGTCTACTACAGGTTCCCGTACAAGAACGCCGTGTTCCTGTTTATTCTCTTTACGCTCTTGCTCCCGGTCCCGGTCAGGTTTGTGCCACTGTATCGCTTGACGACGGAGCTTGGCATGGGTAACACGATCTTCGCTATCACGGTCCCATACTTGGCCAGCGCGACGACCGTCTTTATACTGCGCCAGCATTTCTTGTCGATTCCGGCCTCGCTCGTCGAGACGGCAAAGGTCGACGGTGTCGGTCCGCTGCGGTTTCTGTGGTCGGTACTGGTTACGATGTCCC
>NZ_CABPRH010000058.1:0-591 GCF_902410085.1 Haloferax sp. KTX1
GAATACGGCGTGGCCGACGTGCGTGGACAGCCCGACGAGGAAGTCTATAAACGGCTGATCTGCATCGCCGATTCGCGCTTCCAGAACGAGCTCATGCGTGAGGCGAAAAAGGCTGGCAAGATCCCCAAGTACTGGAAGGTCCCCCAGGCACACCGCAACAATTTCCCGGAGAGCGTGACACAGGCCCTGGCCCCTCTCCGGGATCATCATCAGCTCTTTCCGGACTTCCCGTTCGGTACCGAGTTCACGGAAACAGAGCAGGGCCTGACCCGGGCGCTCCAGTGGCTGCGCGAGGTCACCGGCTCACGCCGGGGCCTTCTGGCGGTCGTGTGGCGCGCCCTGCGCCAGCCGGCGCCGGGCTCCGCGGACAGGCCCTACCTGGAGCGTATGGCGCTGGATCAACCGGGAGGCTGGCGCGAGCGGCTGGAGCAGCGGCTCATGGTCCACGCGTTGCGGGTGACCGGGGTGACCCGCTCATAACGATCAAATGCAATCAAGAGTAACGGCATGGCAGAACAACGGGTTTATCGACTGGCGTATCAGCTGAAGAACCGGGAAGGAGAGGTAGTCGACAGTTCGGCAGGGGCGGAA
>NZ_CABPRH010000059.1:0-591 GCF_902410085.1 Haloferax sp. KTX1
GTATGACAACGATCAATACAGGGAGGCGTTCCATGAAACGCACGCTGACTATGATTGCGGCACTGCTGATGGTAGCCGCCGCTGTTCCGGCTTTGGCCCAGGAGCGTATCGGCGTGGTCAATCTGCGCGAGGCGGTCTTCTCTTCCGACGCCGGGGCTGAGTTCGGGGACGTGATCCAGGGTGAACTGAAGCAGGAACAGCAGAGCATCCGCCAGCTTGAGTCTGAAGCCAAGGAGATGCAGAAGCGGCTGGAAAACGACAGTGCCATGATGAATGAGTCCGAGCGCAAGGATCTTCAGGCCAGGTTTGAGAAAAAGGTTCAGGAGTACCAGCAGCGCCGCGCCCGTTTTCAGCAGGCGGTGAATCAGCGCCAGCAGCAGTTCCTTCAGAAGTCCCGTCCCGCGGTGGACAGCGCAATGAACAGGCTTCTGGAGCAGCACAATCTGGATATCGTGATTCCCGCCGAAGCGGTTATCTATGCGAAACCGGACCTGTATCTGACTGATGAAATGATCAAGTTGCTCACTCAGCAGGCCGGTGGCGGCGGTAATAACAACAGCAATAGCCAATAAGCGGCGCTGGTCCGCGGCG
>NZ_CABPRH010000060.1:0-583 GCF_902410085.1 Haloferax sp. KTX1
GTCTAAAGACGACGCTACCTAACGTTCGGATAATGGCTGACGAGTTCATGAAGGGGTTCGCGTGCCTCATGGTCGGCGGACTGGGCTGGATGACCATCAAGGGCTGGTACAACACGCCGAGTTTCGAGGGGGCACAGCTCACCGGCGAACTTACTATCGAGGAACCGACCACGTTCGATCAGATCGCCCTGTTCATGGGCGACGCGTTCTTCTGGTTCGCGGTGCTGGGCGCGCTGACCTTCTGGGTCGTGCTTCCGCTGATCAGTGAATTCCAGGCGTATCTCAACGAGCGGTCGGCGTAACAGTACGCAGTAGCTGTTCTCTGAAGGTGAAATAGACGCCACTCTCAGTTCGCAGTATGGTCGACTGGCGCACCGTCTTCGTCACGCACCTGGATCCCGCGTGAGCGAAGCGCCGCGGCGAATTTTGTTGGTGACACCCCGCTGTACGTAGCCGCCTCTTCGAGCGTGAGCGTTTCCCCGCGATACAGTGTCAGTGCCGTTGTGAGGGACCTGTGTGACATCTTCGTCTACAACGACACGAACGCCCTTGGAGTATTAAACTATTTCGGCTAGTTCTAGAC
>NZ_CABPRH010000061.1:0-580 GCF_902410085.1 Haloferax sp. KTX1
GAATAACGCAGCGAGAAAATCGCCTGTAAGACGTAACAATCAGCGTCGGTGTGTCGACCGTCGCTATCGAGTGCCGACCGTCGCTACTGGAAGGTGCGACTGGCCGTGCTCTCGTCAGTGACGCCGGGTTCGGCCCGGTCGAAGCGCTGCTCGATTTCGTCGTAGCGCTCGCGGGTCTCCTCGGTGACGCTGGGGCCGACTTCGGAGAGCGCGTGCTCGAAGTGGTCCATCGTCACGCGGACGTTGCTGACACTGTCGCCGATGTCCTCGGGGTCCACGCTGTTGATGAACTCCCGGGTCGCGGCCATCGACGCCTCGCGGGCGACCGCTTCGATGTCCGCGCCGACGTAGCCGTCCGTGCGGCTGGCCAGTTCGTCGAGGTCGACGCCGTCGGCCAGCGGCTTGTCGCGGGTGTGGACCTGGAAGATGGCGCGGCGCGCTTCCTCGTCCGGGACGGGCACATGGACGTGCCTGTCGAGTCGGCCGGGGCGCAGGAGCGCGTCGTCGATGAGGTCCGGCCGGTTCGTGGTCGCGACGACCACGACGTTCTCCATGTCCTCGATCCCGTCCAGTTCCGTCA
>NZ_CABPRH010000062.1:0-580 GCF_902410085.1 Haloferax sp. KTX1
AGGCGGGTATTGCGGTGAGTGTAATTGAGGATCGTCCTGGGCTTGTGGTTATGCGCACAGTCGCGATGCTGGCAAGCCAGGCCGCGGATGCGTCACTTCATGGCGTTGCGACCAAGGAAGACATCGATCTGGCAATGAAGGCGGGACTGAATTACCCGGATGGACCGCTGAGCTGGAGTGACCGTCTTGGCAACAGCTTGGTCTTTGAGGTGCTCACCAACGTCCAGAACAGTTACGGGGAAGATCGCTACCGACCAGCACTGTTCCTGCGACAAAACCATTACGCGGAAAAGGGCTTTTACACATGAGTGAAATCGACCCACAACAACTCGCTGAGCGCTGCGCGAAAGCGATGTTTAAGCAAGATCAAGCTAGCCAGAAGCTGGGCATGAAGATCGAATCTGTAGCGCCGGGTCGGGCGGAGCTAAGTATGACGGTTACCGAAGATATGATTCAGGGGCACGGCTCTTGTCACGGAGGCTACCTGTTCACGTTAGCCGACTCAGCGTTTGCTTTCAGTTGCAATACCTATGACAAGAGAACCGTCGCCTCTGGTTGCAGCATTGACTATGTGTATGGG
>NZ_CABPRH010000063.1:0-578 GCF_902410085.1 Haloferax sp. KTX1
ACCCGGGTCCGGCGTTTCCATGGCAAGGCGCAGTTCATGGACCAGAATCAGCTGGAGCTCCAGGACGAGGAAACAGGTGGCATGCGTATCACGGCGGATAGATTCGTGATTGCGACGGGCTCATCGCCGTACCTGCCGCCGGACGTGGACTTCTCCCATGACCGGATCTATAACAGTGACTCCATCCTGACGCTTTCCCATACCCCGCGGACACTGACCATCTACGGGGCCGGTGTGATCGGTTGTGAGTACGCGTCGATCTTCTGTGGTCTGGGTGTGAAGGTGGATCTGATTAATCCGGGCAGCCGGCTTCTGTCCTTCCTGGACGATGAGATATCGGATGCTCTCAGCTATCACCTTCGCAATAATGGGGTCCTGGTCCGGCATAATGAAAAGTTCGAGTCCGTCGAGGGCGATGATCACGGTGTGGTCCTGAACCTGGAGTCCGGCAAGAAAGTCCGTTCTGACGCGTTCCTCTGGTGCAACGGCCGTAGTGGTAATACCGGATCCCTGGCGCTGGAGAACATCGGTCTGGAAACGAATTACCGGGGCCAGCTGGCGGTTGATGAGCATTACCG
>NZ_CABPRH010000064.1:0-577 GCF_902410085.1 Haloferax sp. KTX1
CGTTAAGGATGTCACAATGAATAAACGCGACCTCGTCCGTTAAATGTCGACAGGTAGCCACCGCTGACAAGGCCCGGTCGCCGCTGGCAGGGCGCAGATAATCCATGCGCATATCCAGCGTGGCAATAGGCATCAACTCCAGGGCCCCCGCGAATACCGCCAGGCCTCCGGCGGAGTCTGCCAGCGAGTAAAGTACGCTGGTGCAGATTTCTTTCGTATCCTCCTGGGCGAACATCCATGACTGTGGCGTCAGACGCATGCAGACCTGGCCCTGGTCTACCGAGACAACCTGCATGCCCAGATCCCTGCCGTGGGGAACCTGTTCGGTGAACTGCCACGCCGTCGTCACGGCGTCACTGTGCTGAACTCCGTTCGGCTTGGTCATCAGATCTGCCCAGCCTGACATACCTTTTGTGCCGGGGCGGAAGGGATGGGAATCCCCTGATTTTCATCGATCATTGCCATGTCATTTTCTTCCGAATAACATTGTTGCTGGATTTTGGTTGGTTAACCAACCAAAAGTCAAGGCTATGTTTGTGGACAAATGGCAGGCCACCTGCTTAATGGCGTACGATCA
>NZ_CABPRH010000065.1:0-576 GCF_902410085.1 Haloferax sp. KTX1
ATCAACGTCTCGACAACGAGCGCCATCGTCGCTGCCGGGGCTGGCGTCCCCATCGCCAAACACGGCAACTACTCTGTTTCTTCATCTTCGGGGAGTGCCGATGTGCTCGAAGAAGTCGGCGTCGACATCGAGGCCGAACCGCCGGCCGTCGAGGAGACTATCGAACGAGACGGCATCGGTTTCATGCTCGCTCCCGTGTTCCACCCGGCCATGAAGGCCGTCATCGGCCCGCGCCAGGAACTCGGGATGCGTACAGTCTTCAATATTCTCGGCCCGCTGACGAACCCCGCTGACGCGGACGCGCAGGTGCTTGGTGTCTACGACCCGGACCTCGTGCCCGTGATGGCAGAGGCGCTGGCCCGACTGGACGTCGAACGAGCGCTGGTTGTCCACGGTGACGGCCTCGACGAGATCGCCATCCACGGCGAGACGGCTGTCGCGGAGGTCACCGGCGACCGGATCGAGGAGTACACCATCACTCCGGAGGATATAGGGCTTGAAATGCACGACATCGAGACCATCTCCGGGGGATCACCCGAGGAGAACGCCGCCGACCTCCGTGGCATCGTCACTGGC
>NZ_CABPRH010000066.1:0-575 GCF_902410085.1 Haloferax sp. KTX1
ATTCTCAACAATTGGGTTCTCCGTACTGCGACGACATTCGTATTCACCACGTCCCACCCGTCAGCCTGGAGCTCCAGATATTCTTTCGGAGAGAAAATTTGCGACCCTTTTCTACTTCTAGAAAATGAATTAATATTCTTCTCAGATTGAGTACCGATAAGCCAAGAAGAACAAAGCATCGATGATTGAGGATACTCTTCTGCAAGCTCATACAGATCGTTTAAGTGACCTTCAAACCATTCGTCATCAGCATCAAGAAAAGCAACCCATTCACTACACGCTTCCCTTATCCCCAAATTTCTTGCAGCATATCCCCCTCCTCCAGCTGAGTCACGCTTAAATAAACGGATTCTGGGATCCTTATACTTTTCTAACACTTCCGAGCTTCTGTCTGTTGATGCGTCATCAATCAGTATTAACTCGAAGTCCTCAAAGGTTTGTGCTAAAGCTGACTCGATAGCGCGCGCGATGTGGGGTCGCTTATTATGAACAGGAATTACAACAGTGAAGGTATATTTATTAATAATCACCTAATTCAAACTCCCGTTTAGAATAATTTATCGACCTTGTAAGAC
>NZ_CABPRH010000067.1:0-575 GCF_902410085.1 Haloferax sp. KTX1
ATAGCGCGCACTATCGAACTGGACGCGATTGAATCGCTCCGCTACCCCGTTGAAATGCCGGATATCGATATTCCAGCGACCGTCCACCTGAGTCCAGACGATATGTCGCTTGGACTCTCGGCAGCGGATATGCTTGGCGACCGGTTTGACCTTACAGTGGATTCTGAGGCCGGAGAGATGCGGTTCGTCGCAAGCGGCGACACTGACAGCATGACGTACCGTCGAGCGAAGACTGATCTCATCGCCTTAGAGCCTGCGGATGTCGAGGTCAAACTGGACTCGTCGCTGGTCAAATCTGCGAACGCTGGCCTTCCAGACGGCACGAATCGGGTGTTGCGCGTTGGAGACGAGGTGCCGCTCGTGCTGAAATCGGAGTTCCCCGACGCCGATGGAGCGGTGCAATTTGTTATTGCACCGAAGCTCCCGAACTGACTCGACTCCCCGTCGTTTTGCGGAAACGGTGGTGGTTTAACCAACACCGACTGCCATACTTCTGTTCTGTTGGTTAACTCCGATGGCTCTTACCTAATCTGGCGAAACAACTGTTCGGTATGTGATATGGGCCAATACTGACT
>NZ_CABPRH010000068.1:0-567 GCF_902410085.1 Haloferax sp. KTX1
GATACGCCTGTGCGAACTCGCTGGCGTCCTCCTCGGTATCCCAGCGGATCTCCCAGACGTAGCCGTAGCCGCCGGAGCCGTTGCGGTAGGGAACGACGAGATCACCGCCCCAGCCCGCCGACATCTCGCTCTCGTAGCTGTAGCGGTCGCCCTCCGTCTGGCCGTTGTGGTACATCATCGCGTAGATCGAGGTCTCCCCGACCGTGTCGCCGACCGGGTCGTGGTCGAAGCGGCTCCACTCGTCGGTCGAGCGGTCAGCGACGCTGACGTTCACGGGCTCTTCGTCGGGATATTTCTCCGGATGGAGCACCTGCTCGGTGCTGTCGGGGAAGTCGTCGTGGAGGGCGTCGACGGCGTCCCAGCCGCCGTCAGCGCGCACCTGGTCGACGAACCGCGGCCCGGTGACGTACGGCTGGTAGAGGACGGTGAACAGCCCCTCGTTGTAGCTCGGCTGCTGGCTGGCGTCGTCTCCGTCGCTGCTTCCGCCGTCGTCACTGGTCCGGTCCGGGAGCGCGATACAGCCCCAGCCGTCACCACAGCGGCGCTCGTAGAGGATGCGGACGTAGT
>NZ_CABPRH010000069.1:0-561 GCF_902410085.1 Haloferax sp. KTX1
GTGTCAGTCCCGAAATGGCGTTGCGGCTATCAAAAGTTCTCGGTCGCAGCCCGGAAAGCTGGCTGGCGATGCAGGATATATATGATCTCTGGGTGGCGCGGAATACCGTGAATCTGGAGGGTATTCATCCGCTGGATTTCGACGCAGCCTGAATGAATGGGCAACGCCGGACTGTAGCGCAGCTTCTGTGCTTGCCACTCGTCGAGCTCAGCGCGCGTTTCAATATGGTCCGGGATGAGTTGCTCGATATCTTCCCGTTCGAGCGGGGTTGCACCGTGCGCGCCCGCCTCTACGAACACATCGAATCCTCGTCATGGCCTGGTCGAGGGCTATCGCCGTTCAACAAGGTGATCTGCGTCCTGATCCTGGCCTCGGTGCTGGTGGCGGTACTGGAAACCGAGCCCATGTTGCGACAGGGGCATGCTGCCCTGTTCCAGACGCTGGAAGTGTTCTTCTTCACCCTGTTCAGCATCGAATACGGTCTGCGCGTCTGGGTTGCCGGCGAGAACCCCCGTTACCGGGGCTTCACAGGCCGGCTGCGTTACATAGTCAGTTTCTGGG
>NZ_CABPRH010000070.1:0-560 GCF_902410085.1 Haloferax sp. KTX1
GGTGTACTTTGGGCGGGCAGCGCTCCAGGGAGTCCGTCAGGCTCGCCCAGCGCGGCGCGCTACTGTCGAGGATAATCAGGTCCTGATTGTGAGCACCGAGACTGCCCGGGTCGTCCGGCATGGCGTCCATCACCCGGACGCGTACTCCCCAGTGACGAAGGTGATCCTGCAATGGCTGAACGTGCGGGTTCCCCGGAGCCGTGAGAACCAGCGCATCCATGGTCTCGAAATCCGCCTCGCCAGCGCGTGACGGCGCTTCCGGGTCCACCTCAAGGGGCAGCTGCACCCGTACTCGGGTTCCCTCGTCCTCGCGGGACTGAACGTCAATCATACCGCCCATGCGATCGACCAGCTGTCGGCACAGGGTCAGCCCGAGACCGGTGCCGCCGAAGCGCCGGGTGGTGTCCGCCTGACCCTGGGAAAAGGGGGAGAAGATGGTCTGTTGGGCGGCCTCCGACATGCCGATACCGGTATCGGTGACAATCAGCTCAATGCCGTCGTCGATTGGGGTCAGGCTGAGCGCGACCTGCCCACGGGATGTGAACTTGATGGCATTGCCC
>NZ_CABPRH010000071.1:0-550 GCF_902410085.1 Haloferax sp. KTX1
ACATATCCCTCGGGGGCGCGGTTCCCGTCGAGGAACCACTCGTGGAAGGCCGAGGCCAGGTCCGTCTCTCCAGCGTGGGCCTCGCCGCCCTCCTCGCGGAACCAGTAGATGAAATCCGTCTCGTGGTCCGAACAGACAACCACCTCGCCCATCGGCTCCCCGTAAATAGCATCCGCGACGTTGCACTGCTCGATGTCTTCGTCGCCGTGAATCAGCCAGCAGGCGTCACAGGGGTCGACGACCCGCTCTGCGAGCACCAGCAGCCGCTGGCGGGTTTCCGGTTCCATCGTCTTGAGCGGCCGGACCCGTCCGTCCGGCCCGAGTACGTCCTCGTCGAAGCGCCAGCCACGAAGCCCGATATTGACCTTGCTCATACGTCAGAGTGGGAGAGTCCCGGACTAAAAGAGCGCGATATGCCGGTCGACTGCTACCGATCCGTCCGCGCTCCAGCATCATCGCGGAGTGTGAACCGGGTGTGTCAGCCGGTTACACCCACCGCTCGTTCGAAACATAGACAGTTCTAGCTAAATTTAACATGATTATTCCAGCT
>NZ_CABPRH010000072.1:0-545 GCF_902410085.1 Haloferax sp. KTX1
CTCGCGCGCCTTGCGCAGTTCATAGATGGTGCGCCGGGTGACCACCTCGCGCCGGTGCAGCAGGAAGCGCTCCAGCATCTGCTTGAGGTTCAGCGTCTGGGGTTCACCGTCGACCAGTGCCACGCAGTTGATACCGAAGACGTTCTCGAGCTGGGTGTTCTTGAACAGGTTGTTGACGATCACCTCGGGGTTCTCGCCCTTACGCACCTCGATCACGATGCGGATGCCTTCCTTACTGGATTCATCCCGCAGCTCGCTGATGCCCTCGAGGCGCTTTTCGTTCACCAGGTCCGCAATCTTCTCGATCAGCCGCGCCTTGTTCACCTGGTACGGCAGCTCGTTGAAGATGATGGCGTCTTTACCGGTCTTCTTGTCGTGCTCGATCTCGTGCCGCGCCCGCACATAGATGCGACCGCGCCCGGTCCGATAGGCCTGCACGATGCCCGCTCGCCCACTGATCAGCCCCTCGGTCGGGAAGTCCGGGCCCGGGATGTACTCCATGAGGTCGTCCACGGTGAGCGAGTCGTCCTCCACCAGAGCCAGGC
>NZ_CABPRH010000073.1:0-543 GCF_902410085.1 Haloferax sp. KTX1
CCACAGACGGTACCCCCGGCCAGCGATACCAAGAACGGCCAGCAGCTGCCGTGGATGCAGCTGCCACCCCGCGAGCCGCGCAAGCGCTAATACCGACACGGGGACCAGTGCCAGCATGACCAGTAACTCCATTGCGGCATAGGTATCCACGGGCCCGAGCCCCGCGAAGCCGGCCAGCGCCAGAGCAGACGACAGGCTCATGGGCAGAACCGCTATTATTGCCGCCACCGGCCGGTACCCCCCCACCATCTCGGTCAGCCGCGCCACCACGACCTCTAACGCGAACAGTGACGACGTCCAGACCAACAAGACCACAATCAGGAAAAACAGACTGCCCACCAGCTGGCCACCAGCCATCGCCTCAAAGACCCGCGGCAGCGTAACGAACACCAGTTCGTAGCCGGAGGTCAGCGGCACCTGTTGCGCCAGAACCAGTGACATGACGGCCAGACCAAGCATCAGCGTAACCAGGAGGGCGGCCACTGCCACACCAATGGCCGAGAGCGGCATGGAGGCGTTCCCCGGCATATAGCTACCCAGCGT
>NZ_CABPRH010000074.1:0-541 GCF_902410085.1 Haloferax sp. KTX1
TTCCAGTGCGGAGTCTGGAGACACCCAGGGGGAAGCGAAGACCCTATGGAGCTTTACTGCAGGCTGTCGCTGAGACGTGGTCGCCGATGTGCAGCATAGGTAGGAGACGTTACACAGGTACCTGCGCTAGCAGGCCACCGAGTCAACAGTGAAATACTACCCGTCGGTGACTGCGACTCTCACTCCGGGAGGAGGACACCGATAGCCGGGCAGTTTGACTGGGGCGGTACGCGCTCGAAAAGATATCGAGCGCGCCCTATGGCTATCTCAGCCGGGACAGAGACCCGGCGAAGAGTGCAAGAGCAAAAGATAGCTTGACAGTGTTCTTCCCAACGAGGAACGCTGACGCGAAAGCGTGGTCTAGCGAACCAATTAGCCTGCTTGATGCGGGCAATTGATGACAGAAAAGCTACCCTAGGGATAACAGAGTCGTCACTCGCAAGAGCACATATCGACCGAGTGGCTTGCTACCTCGATGTCGGTTCCCTCCATCCTGCCCGTGCAGAAGCGGGCAAGGGTGAGGTTGTTCGCCTATTAAAGG
>NZ_CABPRH010000075.1:0-539 GCF_902410085.1 Haloferax sp. KTX1
GGGACGGGTTGTGCACCCGCACCTCTGAGGGTGTTACGCCTTCCAGCCAGGGGGCGACACCGCGCCGGGTGGTTTCGACTTCCGGCAGTTCCGGCATGGGTCAGGCCACCTCGAACAGGGTGTAGGCTACCTGGCCAGCCTGCTTGCGCCGTGCCAGTTCCCATCCAGGGGGCACGGCGGGCTCATGATCACGCTCATGTTCCACGTAAACACGGGCGTTGGCCGCGAGCAGACCGGAGGCCGCCAGCGCCTCGCAGGCTGGCTCTACCAGGCCGGCCCGGAAGGGCGGGTCCATGAACACGATCCGGGCGGGCATGATCTGTTTCGGCGCCTTGAGCCAGCCCAGGGCGTCCTGCTTGATCACGGACCCTCCGTTCGCACCGAGCGTGGTCAGGTTCCGGGATAGTGTGCGGGTCAGATCGGGGCTCTGCTCCACAAAGGTGACACTGTCCGCTCCCCGAGAGAGGGCTTCCAGCCCCAGGGCGCCGCTGCCGGCAAACAGGTCAAGGCAGTGGCTGCCCGGCAGCAACGGCATGAGC
>NZ_CABPRH010000076.1:0-539 GCF_902410085.1 Haloferax sp. KTX1
GTATTTTGTGGAAGCACCACCCACCATTTCTTCCCCGATTTTCTTTTGTCTGTTCTGGCGTTTCCAGAATCGCCCCGCGATTGTGTCTGGCGTCTATGTATTGCTGGTAGACCTGCCCCTGCAGGAGCGAGCCCTGCTCGCGATACGCTGGCATCGCTTACAAGGCAAGCCCCCGCACAGGCGAGTTCCGCGCTTACTTACCTACAAGGCTCTGACCGCACACACGCACCACGTTGCCGTTGATGCCACGGGAGAGCGGGTTGCAGTACCAGGCGATGGTTTCTGCCACGTCCACGGGCAGGCCACCCTGGGAGAGGCTGTTCATGCGCCGGCCGGCCTCGCGGATGGTAACCGGCATGGCGGCGGTCATCTGGGTCTCGATGAAGCCGGGCGCCACCGCATTGATGGTGATGCCGTTCTTCAGATGCCGCGCCATGCTCTCGACATAGCCGATCACTCCGGACTTGGAGGCGGCGTAATTGGTCTGGCCGAAGTTGCCCGCAAAGCCGGCAATGGAGGAAACGCAGACAATACGGCCG
>NZ_CABPRH010000077.1:0-537 GCF_902410085.1 Haloferax sp. KTX1
CTCCCACCGCTTGCTCACACCTGAAAGACGGGTGCGAAGCCACCTCCGGGTGTGCGGAAGTTGGTGGTCTGTCCTTTATAGATGCGTGCAGCAGCAAGTAGCCGTTTTCCAGCGTAGGTGTAGAGGCGAATATCGACCTTTCTGGTCGTTACAGCGCCGTCAATCCGGACGTTCCGCTCCCCGGCAGGAACCAGCTCCTGCGCGATATAAGCATCTTCAAGAATGTTTTCAAAAACGCGACGGGTCATTTTGTCGCCCCGGTAGACGCCTTTGCTGCCGTGGCCTGCAACGGGCTTGAAAAACAGGTCGCGACGGGCATTCCATAATGCAGTCGCGTTTTCTCGTGAAACCAGTTCGGTTCTGGGCACGGCTCTCTCCAGATATCCCACATCCGCCTCATTCAAGCCCCAGTTACGCAGATTTTGTGGGTCGGACAGGAGGGTCAGGTTTCGCTTGTCGGCCAGTAAAGCGTGTACCTGCGGATTGGGCGTTACTACTACCGCTCCGTCAAGATACGCACGTCTTAATGTCGTATGT
>NZ_CABPRH010000078.1:0-535 GCF_902410085.1 Haloferax sp. KTX1
CCATTACGGTTCTGGGCGAAGATGTCGTGGTTGAAGAAGGTGATACCGTCTCGAATCAGAACGGCATCACGTCCGTTCAGGTCGCTGCCCAGTACACCCTGGCTGATAACGTGAGCGTTAACGGCGTCTATGTCCGGGAGTTCAACGATTACGGCGGACTTGGTATTGATGCTGAATTCGATCCGGAACTTTACAACATCGGTGCACGCTGGAGCCTGTCGGATGAATTCGAGCTCTCCATGAACTACACCGAAGCGCACACCGATAATGCAAACGATGATGAGCGTGACAGCTTTGCTATCGCTTCCATGATGGACTTTGGCGAAGGCCTGACCGGCCATCTTGGTCTTGCGGGGGGCTCTGCTGATGACGCTGCGGACATCGACACCAACGTCTATGGCTATGTTCGCCAGGCGTTGAGTGATCGCACCAATGTGCGCCTCGAGCTTGAGCCCATGCGCCTTGAGGACGATTCCGGTGACAAGTCCAACGCGACCGTCGCGCTGGTCGCCCTGCAGCACAGCTTCTGATCACC
>NZ_CABPRH010000079.1:0-533 GCF_902410085.1 Haloferax sp. KTX1
GGTCCACCTCGAGGTGTTCCGGCAGATCGTCCGGCAGGCAGGTCACTTCGACTTCCATCGCATCGTGGGAGACGATACCACCCTGCAGCTTGATGGCCGGGGCGCTTTCTTCGTTGAGGAAGTGCACGGGGACCGTGACGTTGATCTTGTGGCCCTTCTCAACGCGCAGGAAGTCTGCGTGGGTCAGGATCGGCTTGAAGGGGTGACGCTGCAGATCCTTGATGATCACATCTTCTTTCTTGCCGTCAATGTTCAGCGAAATGATATGGGTGAAAAAGGCTTCGTTCTCGATGGCCTTTTTCAGATCATTGTGCCAGAGCGTGATCGGCATCGGATCCTTGCCCTCACCGCCGTAGACGATGGCCGGGATCTTGCGCTCAACGCGACGCAGGCGGCGGCTCGCACCTTTCCCTTTGACGTCGCGCTGGGATGCTTCAAGTTCAAATGCTTGTGCCATGGTTCCTCCTGGGCATCCACGGGGCCCGCGACCAGGCTCTGGTCCGTGGACGGTTCAAATCGGCCTCGGGGGCCCG
>NZ_CABPRH010000080.1:0-532 GCF_902410085.1 Haloferax sp. KTX1
ATACGGAGCCCGGCACCGTTCTGGAACGCGAACCGGCCGGCGCCCTGGTACAGTGTGGCGAGGGCGTTCTCCGCATTACCCGGGTCCAGCTTGCAGGTGGCCGGCCCCAGTCCGTCCGTGATCTGATCAACGGCGGCCGGTCCATCCTGCTCCCCGGCCAGAGGCTGGGCGAATGAGCGGCGTGACAGGGGGGTCCCGGCGCGCCACGGCCACCCGGATCATTCACCAGGTCGTCCACCATGGCCAGTCGCTTGGGCAGCTCCTGCCGCCAGCGCTCGAGGGCCTGCCCGCGGATGAGCGCGGCCGGCTCCAGGATTGGTGCTTCGGCAGCTGCCGCTGGTGGCACCGTCTGAACGCGGAGCTCCAGCAGCGGCTGCTCAAGCCCCTGCCCAAACGTCACGCGCAACTTGAATCCCTGTTGATTCTCGGCCTCTATCAGCTGCGCCATACCCGGATTGCGCCCCATGCGGCGATCCACCAGAGCGTGGAGACTGCCCGGGAACTGGGCGCTCCCCAGCTGACAGGGTTGATC
>NZ_CABPRH010000081.1:0-528 GCF_902410085.1 Haloferax sp. KTX1
GTACCGAGCATACGCGTCCGTGATGGCGTAGTTCCGGATGTGCCCCATATGCAACGAGCCAGAGGTATAGGGGAACATTCCCAACACGTACGTCGGGTTCTCGGCGTCAGTGGGGCATTCAAACACTCCGTCTCGCTCCCAGGCCTGCTGCCAGTATTCTTGAACCCGGGCGTGGTCATATCGGCGCGACATTTGCTACCTCGTCCTGTGCCTGCCGCGCACATGAGTGTTCGGCTAGGATTGGACTATTCTCTTCCAGTGGCTACCAGAAAGTCCCGAGGCGCTGGGCTCCTGCGGCTCGCTGCGCTCTCTGCTCACGGCGCGGAACGCCGTTCGCACGTTCCGAGGGACCGCAGGTCCCTCGCTCCTCACTTCGTTGCGGTGCTTGTGTCGTGGTCCGAGAGAGCAGAGCTCTCTCATCATCCCGAAAATCGAAGATTTTCGGACGATCTCGAACGCCCAGCGCCTCGCCCCTTTCATCCCCACCCATAGCCGGTTGGCCAATCCACGCTGGGCGGGACTGAAAGG
>NZ_CABPRH010000082.1:0-527 GCF_902410085.1 Haloferax sp. KTX1
TCCCCGACCGGGTGGTCCAGTGTCAGCGTGTATTCGATTGTCTCGCGCGTGGCGACGCATTTCCGGTACGCACCAGCGATCTTTCTACTATTTTTCTCCCCAAGTGCTTCAACTGGAGTCTTACCGATAAGCTCTGACTCTACGAGGCCAGTGAACTCAAGCACTCGTGAGTTGCATCGCCGGAATCGGAACCCGTCTTGTTCAACATCGACGAGGAGGAGTCCGTTTCGCGTGTTCTCGAAAACAGCGGCGTACTCTGCTGTGGTTTCCTCCAGTTGCTTTCTCGACTGATACTGCGTGACAGCGTTGCTTATTCGATTGGCTAGCAGCTCGTACTGCTCAGCTCCGGATTGTTTCTGCAAGTAATCAGTCGCACCGGTAGAAATGGCATCGCTTGCAATCTCTTCGCTTCCTCGACCGGTGAACATGATAAACGGGAGTTGCGGGTGTCGCTCACGGACCGCCTGCAAAAATTCAAGCCCGTCTGTCTCGGGCATCTCGAAGTCTGAAACGACACAGTCAGGAAG
>NZ_CABPRH010000083.1:0-526 GCF_902410085.1 Haloferax sp. KTX1
GTATGGATTGGTCGGGTTGGCAGAAGATGACGAAGTAGCGCAGATTCAAGAGAAATCCCGCTCATTCCGTGATGATGTCGATAGACGCATCAACGATGAGAGCCAGATTGAACAGTGATTCTCGATGTATGCTTTTTGACTGATTTACTCGCTGAGGACGCCGGAGCAGTTGCAAAACTCGATGAGATCTCCGATGAACTACTTGTTGTCCAACCCTAGTCTATACCGACGTCGGGATCGGTATCGACCCAACGACAACGACTGGCCAACAGTTCGATGAGATTCTCGACGACAGTCCGTTAGTGCCATACGATAGCGAAGCTGCGTGTCGTGCCGTGGACGTTCAACGTGATCTTGCTCGCTCCGGGGAACAGATTGGTGCTGTCGAGGCAATGATCGCGGGGATTGCTGTTGGCCGTGATGAACCAGTCGTCACGCGCAATGCCGGTGAATTTGCTCGGACCCTGTTCGCGTCTCGCCGTACTGAGGATGGTGTTTAGATTTCGAACGACGGCCGCAGAGAGAC
>NZ_CABPRH010000084.1:0-523 GCF_902410085.1 Haloferax sp. KTX1
AACTCTTCCCGGTAAACCTCGTTGAGCCGGGCCACACGAACGCGCTCGAACAGCTTGCTCAACGCATCATCCACAGCGCTCTTGTCCTGCAGCGGCTTGAGCACGACCTCGGACGCACCGGCCCGCATCGCGGCCACCACCTCGTTCGCTGTTACGGCGGACGTGAGCGCGATGACCGGGACTTCCATATCGCCAACCCTCGCCTCCCGGGCCAGCTTACCGATGCGTTCCGGCGGGAGGTCCACGAAGACCACGTCGGGCTGCGTTGCTCCCAGACTCACCAGCCCCTCCGCAAGCCCCACACAGGCCGTCACGTAATAACCGCGCGCCTGCAGATGCCGAAGGAGTTCATTACGGCTCGCTGAATCCGCGTCGATGATCAGAATCTGTTCCGTGCGGGTGGCCATGGGTACTGTTTCCGGCGACAGCAAAGTTCCGGCCCGGCACGGCAGTACGCGGGCGTGGCTGATGTGCTAAAGTCTGGCCCTGTTGCGCGACATAGGCAAGCGGAAAGCCCTGAATA
>NZ_CABPRH010000085.1:0-523 GCF_902410085.1 Haloferax sp. KTX1
AGGTCACGAGAACGGATAGCAACTTCGTCAAGCGCCTGTTGATATGCAAGCGCACACAACACAGCGTGTCCCTGTGTCGTGACTTCTTGCATACCCCCGTAGAGCTGGTTCTTTTCGAGTTCATCCTCACACCCTGTCTCAGAGCGTTACTGCTTCGAAAATGCGTCCGCCGAAAACCCGGCGACGAAGCGCTCAAAATCATCCTTGAAACAGCGCTATGACGCCACCAACAATCGCTTACGCAAGAGCATTATTTATTTGAAACAACCCGACGTCCGAGCAGTCGTCCGCCATACCGCTGCCCGAACTGCAGAGGCGACCGGTGACACCGACTTCGAGAGAGTCCGTCTAATCGGTGAACGAAATCAGTCTATGAAATCCTTCTCATAGATCTGAAAAATTGATGCGAACTCAGGCCTGGCTCTGATAGAGAAGAACTAAAATGGCAAGTCCGATAAAGAAGTCCGGGAGAAACACGAACGCGCCGATGTTTGGGCGAGGTCGGAAGCCGAAGACATTGTGT
>NZ_CABPRH010000086.1:0-522 GCF_902410085.1 Haloferax sp. KTX1
ATCTTTTACATTCATGGCCGGCTTTGCCAATTGTTCCTGCGGTGGCGGTTGCTATAGTCAATAGTAGTCAAAGTGAAACTGAATTGCGGGAGGCCGGTTGCAGCGGGGTCTGACATTGATTGAACTGATCGTCACGCTGGCGCTGATGGCGATTTTCCTCAGTATGGCCATCCCGGTCAGCCGCAGCATTATGGCGTCGAGCGAACTGACGGCGACCACCAATGCGATGGTCGGCGTGCTGAATGGCGCCCGCGTTCAGGGTATACGCCGCAATCGTACGGTCTGGATTTCTCCCGGCGTGGGTCAGAATGGGGTGACAGCATGGCAGAACGGCGTGCACGCCACGGTGGGTGCCCCGGAGGAATTCATGAATCAGACAGTGTTTCTGAGGGCAGTGAGCGACATTGATGACCGTCTGGTGGTTACGGCTAACGGTGCCGGTGCCACTCAGGATGCGTTCGGTTTCAGTCCCGAAGGGTTTCTGGTCAACGCGGATCGCGTCGATTTTGTGTTGTGCAACAG
>NZ_CABPRH010000087.1:0-522 GCF_902410085.1 Haloferax sp. KTX1
CAGTCCTTCCTACTCAATAATCTGCTCTCTGGAGCAGGCTCCGACGGACTCGGACACCTTTTTCATGTCGGATGATTTCACCGATGACTTTGAGTCGGTCACTTTCGGCTATGAAGTGACCGGGCAACTCGTGATTTGGAACCTTAGACGCCAGAGAGTCGGAACGAAAAGAACAGTTGGCACATCACCCGAAAATCCTTCGATAACTCAAGAAAGCTTCATCCCAAGTTTCTACGACGACAGTCCATACGATGCTGAACTGATTTCCCGAAATGCCAGAAAGAAAGATGGCATGGAAGGAGAATTGGGAACCTTACGGGTAAGCATGGGTGAAGCAAAACAGACACATGGATATTGGGTCGGATCGAAAAATGGATGGTTGTTTTCGGTCCAGACGATGCCTCCCATTTCATGGGGTGATGACCCAGTTTTCAATCAAAAAACAATAGAAGAAAAAACCACTGAGATCCTAGACGCCTGTAACCTTAAATAAACCAGACGGAGACACGGAAATGTCAGACC
>NZ_CABPRH010000088.1:0-520 GCF_902410085.1 Haloferax sp. KTX1
ATCCTGTCTTCCTTCATCGGCGCCGGGGGGATCTCGATCGGCCGGGAACCGGTAGCGATGATGATGTTCTTGGCCCCATAGGTGCTCGTGTTGCCCTCCGGGTCGGTTACTTCCACCTGTTTGCTGTTGAGCACGCGGCCCCAGCCATGAATGGACGTAACGCCGTTGGACTTGAACAGCCCCGCGATACCGCCGGTCAGATTACCGACGATCTCGTTCTTATTCTTCATCATCTGCTCGATGTCGACATCGAGTTCCTTGATCTTCAGGCCTTGTTTCTCAAAGCCGTGCTTTGCCTCTTCGTACTTGTGGGAGGTCTCAAGCAGCGACTTGGACGGGATGCAGCCCACGTTCAGACAGGTACCGCCCAGCACCTGATCGCCCTTGTCATTCTTCCAGCTTTCGACACAGGCGACGCTCATTCCCTGCTGTCCGGCACGGATCGCTGCCACGTAGCCGCCGGGTCCAGAGCCGATAACGATGACGTCATAGTCTTGGGACATAATGATTCCTGCTTTCA
>NZ_CABPRH010000089.1:0-520 GCF_902410085.1 Haloferax sp. KTX1
GTCATGAAGCCGAGGCGGGCGCGAATCTCCTTCAGAATCTCCTCGGCGATTTTCCGGTCCCGGGACGAGAGGTGCTCCTCCATCCCCTCGAAGTGGGCCAGCGCGTCGCTGATGGACATCTCGTTTACCTCGGTGATCGAGGTGCCGTCGACGAGCACCGCCCGCGATTCGGTTTTGAGCCGCGTCCCTTCACAGGCCGGGCAGGTCGTGGTCGCCATGAACTCCTCGATGTGCTCGCGAGCGCGGTCCGAGTCTGCCTCGACGTGTCGCCGCTCCAGGTTCGGGATGACGCCCTCGAAGCGCTCGGTCTTCTCTCGGGTGCCGTTCTTGGTCCGCCACTCGAAGTGGACACGGCTGTCGGTCCCGTAGAGGAACTGCCGCTGGATGGATGCGTCGAGTTCCTCGAACGGCGTCGAAAGGTCCACGCCGAAGTGCTCGGCTACGTTGTCCAGCTGCCGTGAGTAGGACGTCCGGTCGTAGCTCCAGGGCTCGAAGACGTGCTTGAGCGGCTTCGATGGGT
>NZ_CABPRH010000090.1:0-516 GCF_902410085.1 Haloferax sp. KTX1
GTCCGGTAATCCCCCTGATACTCACCACGCTCCGCATACAACGCCTCCTCCAGCCAACGGTCCTCACCGAACCGGAACAGCGAGACCCCATGCAGCTCCCCATTGGGCAACACTGTATTGAAGTGCATGAAGACATCGTACTCACGGTGCCAGAAACCATGGATCGCGGCCGCCTGGCCGCCATGCCGCGCAACCGCCTTATTACTCTGGGCGGCCTGTTCCGCCGGTGGCGCCACGAAATCACCGATCACAAGACCGACCGCGACCACCACCAGGGCTGGCTTCATAGCAGACCAGCTGATCCGGCCGAGCGACCCACCGGCCGCCCGTACCACGACCAGCTCGGAATTGTTGGCAAGTTGGCCCAGCCCGACCAACGCTCCCATAAAGGCAGCCAGCGGCAGGAACTCGTAGATCCGCCGGGGCAGCGTGTAGAGCATGTACAGGAAGGCTTCCCCGGCCTGGTAGTCATTGGTCGTATCCTGGAGTTCGGCAATGTAGGCAAACACGAAATCC
>NZ_CABPRH010000091.1:0-512 GCF_902410085.1 Haloferax sp. KTX1
GTCCATACGTACGCATGACGGGCCAGCGGCTAAATCACTGCGGAAACCATTAGTGGCTGGTTCCCCTGCACTGTGGGTGTGAGTCCCCGGATCATCCACTACTCCGACGTGGAGAAAGCGTACGATACACCCGAACGAATCGGGCGGTTTGCGGGGACAGTGGCCGCCGCCGACGGCCCGGACGCGCTGGTGGTCGGTACCGGGGACAACACCGGGCCGGGGGTGCTGTCGCTGGTCACCGACGGCGAGCAGTCGCTGGACCTCTTCACTGCGCTGACACCCGCGTTCGAGACGCTTGGCAACCACGACTTCGACCACGGACTCGACGCGACGCGGGACATCATCGCCAGGTCGCCCCAGACGTGGCTGACTGCGAACGCCGAAGAGGACGGCGAGCGGTTCGCCCGACGATTGACCCGGCCGTGGGCGAGTCGGACCGTCGACGGGCAACAGCTCGGCTTCGTCGGCGTGACCGACCCCGACACGGCCGCAGCTAATCCACAGGCGACGAC
>NZ_CABPRH010000092.1:0-511 GCF_902410085.1 Haloferax sp. KTX1
GCGTGACCGTCTGCCCGCGCCGCATCGGTGTGCCGCCGAACCGACGGTCAGACTGCTGTCTGTGTGTGTCGAGTTCTGCTTCGACGAAGACGGTCTGTTCGGTTGAATTCTCGGTTGTGTATGCAGCTACGTCTTCGATAGTCGCGACAGTGCGTCCGCTGAGTCGGATCTCATCACCGGGAGTGACGTCTCGCGCTTCGGCGGTGGCCATGGTGTCTCTGAGAACCACCGTCGTGTCTTCCTGAGTGAAACTGTTGTCACCACCCACTGCACGAATCTGGCCGTCTACTTCGTATCGACTCGTCGCGATGGTTAGCGGTCGCCCGAGGCGCGGGGGCGCATTCGCATATGTGAGACTGTCCCCGTCAGGCGGTCCCTGAAGCGTAGCGCGTAAGATGACACGTGTCTGGTTGCCCTGCGGTGTCAGATGGACGTCTGTGATCGTGAGCTGTGAATTACCGCTTGGACTGTACGTATCTCCCTCGGTGATTTCTGAGACAACGTATGAGGG
>NZ_CABPRH010000093.1:0-511 GCF_902410085.1 Haloferax sp. KTX1
AACCAGCCCTTGCCGGCAAACAATTGAGCCGTGGCTCGGCCGATTCCGGCGGCGGCCCCGGTGATGAAGATCGTGTTCATGGAGCTCTCCCTGTCTGAAAGTCAACCGAGTATAACCGGCGCCCCCGGCCCCGGCGGAATGCCCAGAGCGACCCAGACCGCCAGTAATAACGGCCATACCACGGCGAACGCGATGGCATAGGGGAGCATCAGCGCCATCAGGGTGCCGATGCCGGCCTCAGGCCGCCAGCGCTGCACAAAGGCCAGGACAATGACCCAGTAGGGATTGAGGGGCGTGATGATGTTCGTCACTGAGTCCCCGATACGGTAGGCGGCCTGGGTCACCTCCGGGCTCAGCCCCGCCTGCATCAGCATGGGCACGAACACCGGTGCCAGGAAGGCATACTTGGCGGAGGCGGAGCCAATGAAAAGATTGGCGAGCATGGCAATCAGGATGAAACCAACGGCCAGGACCGGCGCCGGTACAGCCAGCGAAGCTAGCCACTGCCCCC
>NZ_CABPRH010000094.1:0-509 GCF_902410085.1 Haloferax sp. KTX1
GATATACATCAGCGGCGGAAGTGGTTGCACTCCGTCGGAAGCTAACACACTGGTTCCTACGCCAGTGTTGACTACTGCATGGGTCCGTGGGCTCACATCAGATTCCATCTTAACGGCGGACCGCAGGGGTGGAATCCTCATACACGAACACAAAGCCTCAGTGGCCTCGCGTTCTAAGCGAGTGACCCAGGCCACCACGACGGTGGCGTTGGGGTGTCGTTCCGAGAGCGCTGCCCGGCGCGACCTTCGCATTACATCCGATGGGAGGGGAGTATATAAATGGACGGTCTCGAATCCACCGTGTTTAGGCACCACACAGAACATGTGTCGCATACACACTAGAGAAATAGCCACATTGTCTAATCCAATACAACAATCATGTCATTCAAGTAGTGTATTGAGCACATAGCTGGCGACGATGAGAAATCCTCGCGAGATCGGGTTACGCTGGCTCATGAAGATGTTGCGTTTTACGACCCGAACTACTACCAGATACAACTCATTCGAAC
>NZ_CABPRH010000095.1:0-507 GCF_902410085.1 Haloferax sp. KTX1
GAATTGCCATCGTCGGCTATCTCTTCCATCGCTATCTGCTGATAGAACTCGACATCGTGACTGAAGACGCAGCTTCGGACCGTGATTTCCTATGAGCCAACCCGAGCCTACGCAACTGGACGCATCAGCCGATGACAGCACCCGACAGACGGATATTGTACACGACCGCCAGACACTCGAAGCGGAGCTGGAAGTGTTACGGGAGGAGAACCGCCGGTTGCGCGACTCCTACGCGCATGCGAAGCGGGCAACGTTCAGACGGACCGCAGTGGGCTTCTTTGCGGTCGGTGGACTATCCCTCATAGCGGCACTCCTCTTTCCAACCCTGCAGACCATCTTCGTCGCGTTCGCAGGAACCGGTGTGTTTGCGGGCATCGTCACATTCTATCTCACTCCCGAGCGGTTCGTCTCGGCGTCGGTCAGTGACACGGTGTTCGACACGTTGGCCGATGTCGAACAGCACCTCGTCAGCGAACTGGAACTCCAGACCGAGACGGTGTATGTCCC
>NZ_CABPRH010000096.1:0-507 GCF_902410085.1 Haloferax sp. KTX1
AACCCGAAGGCGGTGGCGGATCTGGTCAGCCGCGTTGCCGCCCTGAGGATCTCCGGCGCAGCGGGCGACCGGAGCGTGCCGGACAGCGAGCCCGACCTGACCCTCCGCCTCGGAACCGGCGACGATGCCCCCCGCAAGTACCGGTTCCATGCCGGTGACAAAGGGGAAGACGCGCTGCTGGTCACGGATCAGTACGACACTGTCTTCACCGTGAACACCCCGGTCTTCGACAGCATCCAGAAGTCAGCCGGCCGGAAAGCCCTGCTCGCCCCGTCCGCCAGTGGCGACCAGGGAAGCAGTGCAAAGGACGGTCAGTCCGCCGAGGGTGACTGAAGGAAGGGCCACCAGCCCGGGACCGGCACCGCGAGCTGCCGGCCCTCGATGCCCAGAACCAGCGGCTCCGGCTGGATGGCCAGCGGTGACAGGAGCCGCGCCTGGCTGGTGAAGGTGGTCTCCATCGGCACATCCAGGGTCTCGTCCAGATCAACGGACACCGGAGTCTCCAGC
>NZ_CABPRH010000097.1:0-504 GCF_902410085.1 Haloferax sp. KTX1
GCTTGTAAGGGGCTGCGCCCCTTAACCCCGCCGGCGGGTCGCTTCGCTCCCCACCGGCCCATTCACTCGCCGGAGGCTCGATCATGGCGAAAGACGCCGACCGCCATCCTGGTGGCCGCCCGCCGCTCGATCCGGGCGAGCGGCGGACCCTCACCATCGGGGTCCGCGTGCGCCCGGATGAGCGGGAGACGCTGGCCGAGCGGGCCGATTCCCAAGGCATCACGCCGGGCCAGCTCCTGCGCGAGTGTGCGTTGACCCGGCGTCTGCCATCGCCGCCCGTGCCCGCTGCGAATCGCGAGCAGTACGCCGAGCTGGCGCGGCTGGCCGCTAACCTGAACCAGCTTGCCAAAGCGGCGAACGAGGGCCAGCCGGTGAGCGTTGAAACCGGGATGCTGCAGGAGGTGCACGCTGAGGTGCAGCGGCTGCGCCTTGCCCTACTGGGGATCGGTGATGATCGCGAAGCAGATCAAGGGTAAGGGCTTCCGCGGGGCCGCTGAGTACGAC
>NZ_CABPRH010000098.1:0-502 GCF_902410085.1 Haloferax sp. KTX1
GGACTATGGCAGTGGCGAAGGCCAGCAGCAGGACCCGGGTATGGAGCAGTCGCAGCAGCCGGCGGATTTCTCGGATAAAGAACTCCAACAATTCGTTGACCTTCAGGACCGCATTGGCGAGATCCGCGAGGAGTACGTCTCCCAGATCGAAGCGGCGGAGTCCGAGGACAAGGCCCGCCAGCTGCAGCAGCAAGCCCAGTCCGAGATGGTCAGCGCCATCGAAGATGCCGGCATGTCCGTACAGGATTACAACGCCATCGCTGTGGCCTACAACTCCAACCCGGACGTCCAGAAGCGTGTCGACGAGATGGCAGGCGAATAATCCTGTCCGGAGCGTTATAAACGCCTCCTTCGGGAGGCGTTTATGTTTAACACCTGTTCATCCTCCGCTGTCCTGGCACGGCAGTTGATTCCCATTGGAATAGGCACTCAAAACGCCGTTACCCGAAGGAGGGATTAACCATGAAACTGAAAGCACTCACCACAGCACTCGTATTCGCAC
>NZ_CABPRH010000099.1:0-502 GCF_902410085.1 Haloferax sp. KTX1
CTGCGCAGCAAAAGCTGCACAGAGCGGGACAGCGTCTTCTGATAAAACATCATTATAGAACGCTTTCTCGGCGCGCGGGTTCAGAATTGAGCGCAGTTGATTCGCATCGTACGGCGGAAACAGAATCTCCTTTTCAGCGAGCGTGTCCTTGACCTTCGGTGAAAGATTGTCCCGGAACTGAAAGTCGTTGCTGATACCAACGATTACTGGACGGACATCGTCGACGTATCCATTCGATCGTGCCCGGGGAAGCCCGTAGAGGATGTCGTCAGAGTGTCCGATGTTATCAATTTCGTCCAAGACGATCACGACGGTCCCACCAAGCGCGTCGAGCTCTTCATACAGAATATCAAAGACCCGCTGCTGAGAGTAGCCGGTGGTACTGATTCGATCTTTGTTCTGTCCTCCACGTAGTTCATTGACAAGGGCAACAGCGACTTGGTAGGACGAGGATAAATTCTCGCAGCTGACCCAGACAGTCGAGAGCATGACGTCGTCATAC
>NZ_CABPRH010000100.1:0-499 GCF_902410085.1 Haloferax sp. KTX1
GTGCTGGCGCTGGCGGGCGTAGCGCCGGAGTGCCATCTTGGGGCCCAGATAGGCAATCGCGGCCGCCACGAAAAAACTGAAGACGCCTTTGACGCTTGCGATGCCCTCAAACCCCTGAAGCAACCAGTAAAGCAGGACGAGCACCAGCGACAGCAGCACCAGTGCGTTCTGGACCCCCCGAAAAATGGCGACAGCCTCCCGTGAGCGCCAGCCCGCTTTGATCAGAAGGGGGCCAAGCTCCGGGTCATGCCCGACAACCCGGGTCAGACGCGAATCAAGCTGTGCCAGCCATTTCAGGCCACGGTCGCTGCTGTTGCGCTGATTACCGCTTCCCCGGCCCTCGTGCAAACGACGCACGGCGACCGCCCGGCGACGGTTACCCAGACCCAGATACACCAGCCCGGCGAGGCCAGCGCCGATCATTGCGATCGCGATCCATATCAGCACTGTCAGCACAACGACGTTCCCCTCAGACCGATTTGAGCAGCCGCCACAGGAC
>NZ_CABPRH010000101.1:0-498 GCF_902410085.1 Haloferax sp. KTX1
CGATACGGACGCAGACCGGCGCGTCGAGACGTACTCGAAGGGGATGAAACAGAAGCTCGGGCTGGTCCAGGCGCTGTTGCACGAGCCGGAGGTCCTCTTTCTGGACGAACCGACCTCAGGGCTGGACCCGCGGGCCGCCCGGACAGTGCGTGACACCATCAGCGAAGTCGCGGCCGCTGACACGACGGTCTTTCTCTCGACGCACATCCTGCCCGTCGTCGAGGAGTTGGCCGACACCGTCGGCGTCCTGTACGACGGCGACCTCGTCGCGGAGGGGTCTCCCGATGAACTGACCGACAGCGTCGAGTCCGGGAGCACGCTCGAAGACGTGTTCCTCGACGTGACCAGCGAGCACCCGGGAGAGCGATGAGACGGCCGAGCGGACGACGGACACGACTGATCGCGCGGACGGAACTGCGGCGTACCTGGCGCAAGCTCAAGGGGACAACACGCGGCGCACTCATATTCCTCGGCGGCGGGCTGGGCATCAGCATATAC
>NZ_CABPRH010000102.1:0-497 GCF_902410085.1 Haloferax sp. KTX1
GATCACAGGACAGGGTGTACGTCAACGGGACGCAAAAGGGGCCGACGTTTTCACTCCCCGATGCGCAGGCGTCCACGCAACCGCTTCGAATCGGCACCGGCATCAACCCCGGTGGGAACGCTATCTACGGATTCAACGGTGCCATGGACGAACCCAAGGTGTACGACGCCGCGCTCACCGCCGAGCAGGTGAGCAATCTCTACAATTCAAGCACGGCAAGCGCAGGTGGTGGCGGCGGCGATATCACCGGCTGAACCCGCGATTATTCACGCCCAAGCAGGCGGCGTACCTGTCGCTTCAGCGGGACCGACCGGTCCCGGCTCCGCTCGCGCGTTGTTCCGAACCCGAAGGTCGCCCCAACTGCCGCTGTGAGGCTTCCTAACACCAGGAAATTGAACGCTCCGATGGCCACCAGCGGGTGGACTCGGTGCAGTCCCGCGATGACGCCCGGCGGTGCTAGCAGGAAGTATCGATGCTCTTCGACGGTCACGACCGCC
>NZ_CABPRH010000103.1:0-497 GCF_902410085.1 Haloferax sp. KTX1
GTAAGCATGGTGTGCCGCGCGGTCTGCTGGCCGAGGGCCAGGCTCGGGTTGCGGCGGAGCAGTATTCGGGGCTGCTGCAGGCCATCATGATCGCCATGGGCGATGAGATGCTGGGCTACACCCGGGTGCCCCACCGGCTGGGCACCTGGAAGATGATGTGCCACGCGGTGATCACGGCGGAGACGCTGGGGGAGGCGCTTCGGCGGTACTGCCATTTCTTCAGCCTGTTTGACTGGGGTATGACGCCCCGGCTGCGTGTTGAGGGCGGCGAGGCGGTCCTGACGCTGACCCCGACGGACCCGGAACGGCCCCTGGCGCACTATGCTCACGTCTCCACGCTGTTCTATTACCACCGCTTTGCCTGCTGGCTGCTGGATTATTCCATTCCCATCCTCGGCGTGGACTTCAGCGTTCCGGCGCCGTTCTACGCCGAGGAGTTCCGGCCCATGTACCGATACGCGCCGGTTCACTGCGAGCAGCCGGTGACGCGCATGCGC
>NZ_CABPRH010000104.1:0-496 GCF_902410085.1 Haloferax sp. KTX1
CTGGCCGCAGCCGGGCTGCGTGAGCAGAGGCGGTACCTGCCGCTGCAGTTCCGGAACGGGCAGGAGGTACTGGGTCTTGAACGCCGTGCCTGCTGTATGCATTACCGGCGGGAGGATGGCTGCTACTGCTCGTCCTGCCCGAAGCTGACCTATTCGGAACGCGAGCGGCGTCAACTGGAGGAACTGAGTCATGAAGCTGTCGCTGTCTGACATCCGGGTGCATCGGGACGGGCGCACCATACTGGGCCTGGACAACCTGACTCTGCGCGACGGTGAATTCACGGCCATCCTGGGCCACAACGGCTCCGGCAAGTCCACCCTCGCCCAGGTGCTCGTCGGCCACGAAGCCTTCGAAGTCACCGAAGGCGAAATCCTCTTCGACGGCCAGAACCTGCTCGACCTCGAAGTCGAAGAACGCGCCCTCGCCGGCCTCTTCCTCGCCTTCCAGTACCCCGTGGAAATCCCCGGCGTCAGCAATCTCCAGTTCCTGCGCACC
>NZ_CABPRH010000105.1:0-493 GCF_902410085.1 Haloferax sp. KTX1
CTACTGGGGGATGACGGTGACACCGCCCAGCGCCTGAATGAACGCATCCGGATACAGCCAATCCTTGCCCGCCATGCGCCCGAGCCCCTATTCCGGAACGCTGCCGAAGCCACCCTCCGGGGCCTCCGGCTCAAAACCGCCTACACCAGCCGCAGCCGTGAACAAACGCAAAACCGGGAAATCAGCCCCCAGCGGCTTCTGCACTACCGTTCCAACTGGTACCTGTTGGGCTGGTGCCATGAGGCAGAGGCTTTGCGGCTGTTCTCTCTGGACCGGATGAGCGCACCGTCCGTGACAAGCGACGAAGCCCTTGAGTGCCCCCCTGAAACCATCGACGCTGAGTTTAGCGCCAGCTTCGGCATCTTCACCGGCGAAGCCAACCAGACCGCCCACCTGTGCTTCTCTCCCAGGGCTGCCCGCTGGAGCGCGGAAGAAACCTGGCATCCGGACCAGGAAGGACGCTGGGAAGACGACGGCTGTTTTCATCTCCACG
>NZ_CABPRH010000107.1:0-490 GCF_902410085.1 Haloferax sp. KTX1
GAGCAGGCTCGCCGGGCAATTGAGCGGAACGACCTGGGGCAGCCCATCATCATTACACGGCCCGTCGGAAGGACGGGCTGAACATCAGGACGATACAATCATGCGCACGCTGTTCTCGATTCTACTGGTTTTCTGCATTGCTTTCGCAGCGATGCCGCTTCAGGCATCCAGTCTGATCCCGTCGCCACCGGAACTGGGTGCGGATTCCTATATCCTCATGGACGTTCAGAGTGGGCGCGTTCTGGTCGCGAAAAACCCGGATCAGCGGGTGGCGCCGGCGAGTCTGACCAAGATGATGACGGCCTATATCGCGGACCGGGAGATGGAAGCCGGCCGACTGAGCATGGACGAGGAAACCACGGTCAGTGTTAACGCCTGGAAGACGGGCGGCTCCCGGATGTTCCTCAAGGAGGGGGTCAAGGTAACCGTCCGGGAGCTGATGCATGGCATCATCGTGCAGTCGGGCAACGATGCCAGCGTGGCCCTGGCG
>NZ_CABPRH010000108.1:0-490 GCF_902410085.1 Haloferax sp. KTX1
GTATGGATGTCATCAATTGCTGTGGGGCCGCTGAGCCTTCCGGTTGCCCAGGTTCTGATGATCGTGGCCTTCGCGGTGGCGCTTTTTGCCGGGGCGGTGGCAGGGCGCCGGGAGCAGGTGAGCGTGGGCGGACCGCTGACGGATATCCTGCTCTGGTCACTGGTCTGTGCGCGGATTGGGTTTGTAGTGCTCTACTTCGATCACTACCGGGATGACCTGCTGGGAATGATCGATATCCGCGATGGCGGCTTCCACCTGGTTTCCGGCCTGATCGGCTGTGTGGCCGCAACCGCCTGGCAGCTCTGGCGTCATCCGGCGCTGCGCCAGGCACTCGGGATTGCGGTGACCGTCGGTGTGTTGGTCTGGGCGCTTCCCTTTGGCCTGATCAAGCTGATGCAGGTCCAGGGGCAGGGGATTCCGGATGTGGCAGTGGAATCACGCGAAGGCAATGAGCGGCCACTGGAGGCGCTGGCGGACGGCCGCCCCATGG
>NZ_CABPRH010000109.1:0-489 GCF_902410085.1 Haloferax sp. KTX1
TCGTGCTCTCACACCTAGGCCGGACCGACGAGGAACTGGCCCGCACCTGCGACGTGGACGTCATCCTCGGCGGGCACGTCCACGAGCGCTGCATCGACCGCGTCGCCGGTACGCTGCTCACTAGACCGGGCGCAAACGGCAAGACCGTCGTCGAGGTCGACCTCGGCGGGCCGGAACCGACTGCGCAGTTCCGCGAGACTGCCGACGGTCCCGTCGACGACCGCGTCGCGGAGGCTATCGAGGACAGACTCTCTGCGGCAGGACTCGACGAGGTCGTCGGGCACGTCGAGGAACCGCTGGACCGGAGCAGGGCGACGACCTACGGCGGTGAGTGCCGCCTCGGCAACCTCGTCGCGGACGCGTACCGATGGGCGACGGGCGCGGACGTGGGCCTCCAGAACAGCGGCGGTCTCCGAAACGACACGGTTCCGCTCGATGGGGCGCTGACGGTCGCTGATATGGTTTCTGTCGTCCCCTTCGAGGAACCCC
>NZ_CABPRH010000110.1:0-487 GCF_902410085.1 Haloferax sp. KTX1
ACGTATGCCAACACTGTCCAGAACCTTTGACGACTTTCCGTCCCGAGTGATTAACGCCACCTCCAGGGTGGTGCCGATGCACAGGCAAATTCAGGGGCTGAAACTGTTAATGGGCGCCAAGAAGAAGGCCTTCGGCCCGCGCCGGCCGATGTCAGAATTCATTGAGAAGCCCATCCCGGACGTTAATACGCTGGCTCTTGAGGACATTGATGTCAGCAATCCGTTTTTATATCGACAGGGCCAGTGGCGCGCCTACTTCAAACGGTTGCGTGATGAGGCTCCGGTGCATTACCAGAAGAACAGCCCCTTCGGCCCCTTCTGGTCGGTGACTCGCTTTGAAGACATCAAGTTCGTGGATCAACGCCATGACCTGTTTTCCGCCGAGCCGCAAATCATTCTGGGTGACCCCCCAGAGGGGCTGTCGGTGGAAATGTTCATAGCGATGGATCCGCCAAAACACGATGTGCAGCGCAGCTCGGTACAAGGA
>NZ_CABPRH010000111.1:0-486 GCF_902410085.1 Haloferax sp. KTX1
TACGGAGTCGGCTTCGTCGCTCAGTGTGAGACGCTCAGCAACCATGACGCCAAAGCCACCGACCGGTACATGGAATCAGGTGGCTGTACCCGGAACACGCTACTCGAATTGACGCATTTTCCCGATTACAGACTATCCGAGACGACTGCCCAGTGCCTCTCGTAGTAGTTTCCCGGTGTAGTTCGACATTCGCAGACGTGACTTCCTAGTGACGGCTCCCGTTTTATCACCTTGCTTGAAATATCCGGCGCTGAAACCGCGGGAGAGATAGTCTACTAGTCTGATAGATATCTGCTTCAACGTACATTAGTGCGTGAATAATGTGCTTTATTGATAGATGGCACGCCACACTGTGGTCATGGGTCGAAGAAATTATGTACAATCAGGGGAGGAGAGGGATTCTCATGACAACTATTGTTATTAATGATGGATTATCTCACCCGACAGCTTTATTATATTCTGCTTTGACATGACACTCTGTGTGGA
>NZ_CABPRH010000112.1:0-486 GCF_902410085.1 Haloferax sp. KTX1
GAACGAACGCGTCCCAGCGGACTCGCCGTTGTGCTCGAGGGTGACCTTCGAGAAAACGGCGATGAGCGCGCCAGCATTGCGTGCCCATGAGCGGTTGGCTTCGTTCAGCAGGCCGAGGAACGACTCCCATTCGTCGTCCTCACGGGTGGCGTAGACGAATCGCCAATGCTGATTGTTGAATGCGGACGGTGCCCAGCGCGCGGCTTCAAACAGCGGCAGCAGGTCATCTTCAGCAAGCGAATCACCAGCCATCGCACGCGGCGACCAGCGATTAACGAAGAGCGGGTCGACGTCGTGAGCAGGGTCCCGGTGTTCCGAAATCTCGTCGTCGAGGCTACGGCTGTAATACGTCTGTGACATCGTGTACGGTCGTTCGGTACGCCCGCTTATGTATTGATGGCAACACAGCCACAATCAGGTGACACCGACGCTATCAGTCAGTACCTGTCGAGTAATAAGATACGAAGTGCCACAGCCACACACGGC
>NZ_CABPRH010000113.1:0-486 GCF_902410085.1 Haloferax sp. KTX1
GTTCGGGTGCGGCTGTGGTGGTCATTCGGCCTCCTCGGTTTCTGAAACGGGTTCCGGGCGCAGAGCCAGCTGTAGAAAAGTGCTGCGCAGGCGCTGCGGGTCGGCTCCCAGCCCAAAGGCCTGCTGAATCCAGTGATCGCTGGCCTGGGAGAGCCGGATCGCCCGCATGCGGATTTCGGTGGGCTGGTAAGCCAGCAGCCGCTCAAACACTGCCAACAGCATTTTCAGGCTCAGCCCGGTGGTCAGCAGTTCCAGGATGGATTTGCTGATGGCGGCGGACACGCGGTCTGTCTGCACGAGCCATTCCAGCCGCCGCGCCAGGGCACGGCCTTCACGGCTTCGACTGAGTTCTCTACCTATGGGCGATTCCGCAGTCTGCTGCAGGGCATGGGCCATGACCTTCTGATCCTGGGCGTCGGCCTCCTGCTGCAGGGCATGGTTCACCAGCGCGCTGAGCGCGATCACAGAGCGCCCCTGGCTTACAAG
>NZ_CABPRH010000114.1:0-484 GCF_902410085.1 Haloferax sp. KTX1
CGGATGAACTGGTCGATCATCTCGAAGTAGTCGGCGTTATCGCTGGAGCCGCTGAGGATCAGCGGGAACGGCAGGTCTTCGTTGCGCGGGTCGATGAGCACGCCCAGCAGGTAGAGGATTTCCTCGGCGGTGCCGGCGCCGCCGGGGAAGACGACGATGCCGTGGCCGGCGCGCAGGAAGCCTTCGAGGCGCTTCTCGATGTCCGGCATGATCACGAGTTCGTTCACGATCGGGTTCGGGGCCTCGGCGGCGATGATGCCGGGTTCGGTGATGCCGACGTAGCGGCCGCCGTCGATGCGCTGCTTGGCGTGGGCGATGGTGGCGCCCTTCATGGGGCCTTTCATGGCGCCGGGGCCGCAGCCGGTGCAGATGTCGAGGCCGCGCAGGCCGAGTTCGTGGCCGACGTCCTTGGTGTAGTCGTATTCCTCGCGGCTGATGGAGTGGCCGCCCCAGCACACGACGATGTTGGGTTCGTGCTCCGGTC
>NZ_CABPRH010000115.1:0-483 GCF_902410085.1 Haloferax sp. KTX1
CACCAATTGAACTGATAAAGATAAATCGTGTAACCCCTGCCTGGGCTGCGGTCCGGGCTAGAGCAAGAGTTGCATCGACGTTGGCCTTCTGGAACGGGTTTGTGCTTGAACGGCTTTCACTCAGGATGTGTGCCCTTGCAGCCGCATGAACCACAACCTGAATTCCTTGCAGCGTCGCGGTATCGAGCTGTTCATAGTCTTCAAGGTTACCCAGAACCCGGGAACCGGGAGCATTCAAAGGCGTTTTCTCAGGAGAACGCACAGCGGCTACGGGCGTTAGCTGGTTATCCCTGGATAGCGCCTCAATCAGGTGAGTACCAATAAATCCGTTGGAGCCGGTTACCAGAACTGCCCTGGAACTCCCAGTCATTTGTCCAGTACCTCCTGGTAAAACGTGTCTGCTGCCGTTTCACGTATGTAATTGGCGGCAATCAGCTCCCTGTTGGCATGGTTGATCTCCGAGCCTGCCATGTTCTGACTCAA
>NZ_CABPRH010000116.1:0-480 GCF_902410085.1 Haloferax sp. KTX1
AACTTCACATAATTTAATGCTCTATATATGGAAAACGTAAAACATATGAACTGGCATGATATGATGGATAAGCCGTACAGTATTCAATTAGATTGCTTTGAAAGGAGACTAAAAAGACGTCTCCCTGAGGATGTAAATAACGGGTTTAGATATTTTGCGGCGAATCTTTTTAATGATAACAAAATGACTATGGATGAATATGTTTCCGTTTTTGGAGGGCATGCATTATACAATATAACTAAAGATAACTCTGAAACCTTTCGAAACATGGATACCGGGGTTGAGGAGATAAGTCTCGTCGAAGCCTATAGTCGCGCTAAGTACGGAAGCATTCAAGATATTCGGAATATTGCTTCTTTGGTGATTGCCTACTTTATTGATCAGTTGAGCCAGCCGGAGAGCTACTGGACGAACTTATTTGAAAGAGCTAAAGCGCATAATGATAGCGTAGTTATGATGACAACTGGGTGGCGCAACGTA
>NZ_CABPRH010000117.1:0-479 GCF_902410085.1 Haloferax sp. KTX1
GGGCGGCCAGGCTATCGTCGTCGGCCTCATCCTCGGCGGGATGATGGCCTTCGACATGGGTGGTCCCGTTAACAAGGTCGCTTACGTGTTCGCGACTGGGCTCATCACGGAGGAGATCTACGCACCGATGGCCGCGGTGATGATCGGCGGGATGGTTCCGCCGATCGGCCTCGCGCTCTCAAACTTTATTGCACCGCACAAGTACGCGGCCGAGATGTACGAGAACGGAAAAAGCGGTGTCGTGCTCGGCCTGTCGTTCATCACCGAGGGCGCGATTCCGTACGCAGCCGCGGACCCGCTGCGCGTCATCCCGGCTATTGTGGCCGGTAGCGCTGTCGGCGGCGCGACCTCGATGGCCCTCGGCGTCACGATGCCCGCACCCCACGGCGGTATCTTCGTGGTCCTGCTTTCGAACCAGCCACTCGCATTCCTGGGCAGCATCCTTCTGGGCTCACTCGTGACGGCCGTCGTCGCGACGG
>NZ_CABPRH010000118.1:0-479 GCF_902410085.1 Haloferax sp. KTX1
TTACAGCAGTCTCAGGCAATTGCGGTTTCTGCCCGTCGACATTCTCAAGATTGGCCAGACCTTCGTTAAGGAAATTCCTGAAGACGGCCCAAACACCGACATCGCCACCGCGATCATCGGTATTGGCCAACAGATGGAGAAAACCGTTGTGGCGGAAGGTGTCGAAACGGAAAGTCAGGAGCATTTCCTGCGCATGCATGGCTGCTCGCTGGTGCAGGGCTACCGCTATGCCAGCCCCATGAGCTTTGACGAACTCTACCGTTACTTCAGTGGTGATGGGGAGGAGCGGGAACTCAAGGCCTGATTCCCGCTATAACCCGGGTTACTGTACCTTGGCGCTCAGGTCCTGATGGCGGTTCAGGATCCCCTCAATTCGCTCCAGTCTTTCGCTGACACTCTGGGAAAGGTCCTTTTCGAACTCCAGACCGAAGAAGTAGCCGTGTTCGTCAGTCTGGGAATGACGGACGATCGCGCTCACT
>NZ_CABPRH010000119.1:0-479 GCF_902410085.1 Haloferax sp. KTX1
ATCCACAATGGTGCACAGGCGGACATGGATTGGGTGGGCCCGGCCGGCGTGGTCCTGGAGCCAGGTGTCGAGATGCTTGTGGGTGGCTTCCCGGCGACTGGCGTCGAGGGTGTCGTTCAACCGACCGTGTTCGGATTCCGGAAACAGAAACATGACAGGTTCACCCGCCAGGGTGGAGGGCGTATGCCCCAGCCAGGTCTCGACCTGGGGCGATACATAGCCAATGGCCCGTGTATCGTCCAGTTCCAGGGCAATGCCAACGCCGAGGCGGATGAGGTCACGGGTGCGCTGTTCGCTGTCCGACAGGGCCCGGCTCATTACTTCCTTCTCGAGGCGCTTGTTCTCCAGAGCGCGGCTGTCGCGTTCCCGCAGGCGTTCCAGGCGTACCTGACGGCGGATCGTCAGGCGGTGGGCGCGCACCAGACGCCAGGTCGCAAAGGCCAGACCCAGGCTCAGCAATACGCCACACAGCAGCAGGG
>NZ_CABPRH010000120.1:0-479 GCF_902410085.1 Haloferax sp. KTX1
GGACAACCGGGTGGGTGCCGCCGTCTACGACAGTTGTGAGACGCTCCAGCCGTCGGCCAATCGGGCACAGGAACAGCGATTGGAGGCGTTTCTAGAGGGGACTGTGAACGGGGCGGCCACCGGGTCGTCGGGGGCCCGCGGTTCATCGCTGCTCGACACCGGCACCCGAACCCGGCGGATGCAGTCGCCGACCGGGATGACAGACCGGTACGGCATCGCCGACGGCGGCGACGCGGTGGCGACGCTCGACCGCTCGATACCGAGCGAGTCACAGGTCGTGTTCTGTACGCCCCTGCTCGACGACCGGGCGGCCGATGCGGCGAAACGGCTCGCCGCGTACGGGCACGCGGTCACGGTCGTCAGCCCGGACATGACGACCGGGGACAGTCCGGGCAGTACCGTCGAACGAATCGACCGAACGGCCCGCCTCGACGACCTTCGAGGGAGGGTTCGGGTCGTCGACTGGACGCCCGCGGAAC
>NZ_CABPRH010000121.1:0-478 GCF_902410085.1 Haloferax sp. KTX1
TCACGACTGCGCTGGCGAGGATTGCGACGAACGGCGTCCCGTAGCGGTGGTGAATCTGGCCGATCGACGGGAGCAACTGTCCCTCACGTCCCATCGAGAACGCCACGCGTGACGACGCGATGACGACTGCGTTGAGGGCGGTGAGTGTCGAGAACACGGCCCCGAAAACAATGAGTGCACCACCGTTCTGGATAATCGGTAATCCGGTCGGCATGAACGATGTGGCTGCCGTGGCGATGCCCGCCTCGCCGGCGTCGGCGAGTCCTTGAGCCCCGAGCGTGCCGACGGCGACGGTCACAACTGCCAGATAGACGACAACCGTAACAGCGAGACTGATGAATATCGCCTTGGGGATGTTTTCACGCGGGTTCTGTACCTCCTCGGTGACGGTGGTGATGAGGTCGTACCCCTCGAAGGCGATGAAGGTTAGCCCCATCGCCGGCAGAACCGCGGCCGCCCCGCTGCTCTGTGGAAACAG
>NZ_CABPRH010000122.1:0-477 GCF_902410085.1 Haloferax sp. KTX1
TTTTTCCTTGAGGCTGCTTTCCTTGTCATCCTTCTTTTTGGTCGGGACCGGGTACCGGCCGGCATCTATCTGTTCGCCTCGTTCATGGTGGCCATTGGCACCTTCATCTCATCGTTCTGGATTCTTTCCGCAAACAGCTGGATGCACACACCGGCGGGAACCGTGATGGAAAATGGCATGCACCAGGTCGTTTCCTGGAGTGAGGCAATATTCAATCCGTCGTTCTGGTACCGGTTTACGCACATGGGGCTGGCGTCATTCCTGACCGGCGGATTTGTGGTGGCGTCTCTCAGTGCCTGGTTCCTACTGAAAGGGCGTGAGGTTGAAGCCAACCGGCGTGCATTGTCCATGTGCCTCTGGCTTCTTCTGGTGATTGCGCCCGCTCAGCTGTGGGTGGGGGACCTTCATGGTCTCAACACGCTCAAGCATCAGCCCACCAAGGTGGCGGCGATGGAAGGTAACTGGGAGACCTCATCC
>NZ_CABPRH010000123.1:0-477 GCF_902410085.1 Haloferax sp. KTX1
CCGTAGCCCGACGCGTCGATATCGAGCGGTGGCAGCGACTCAGTGCCGTCCGCGATGTGGGCGAGAATCGCCGCGCCGGTCGGCGTTACCAGTTCCCTATCGATGGGGCCGCCCTGCAGCGACCAGTCGGCCCGCTCGGCGATTTCGACTACCGCGGGAGTCGGGACCGGGTAGGTGCCGTGGCTCATCTCGACCGTGCCGCCGCCCGTCGCCAGCGGCGTCGTTACGACCCGCTCGACGTCAAGGTCATCCAGCAGGAGACAGGCACCGACGATGTCGGCGATGGCGTCGTCGGCCCCGACCTCGTGGAAGTGCGTCCCGTCGAGGTCCGTCCCGTGGACCGACGCCTCGGCCTCGCCAAGTATCTCGAAGATGGCCAGCGCGTCCGCCTTGACGGACTTCGAGAGGTCCATCTCCTCAACGAGTTCGACCACCTCGGCGTACGTTCGGCTCGGGCCGTGGCCCTCGGCGTGGGTG
>NZ_CABPRH010000124.1:0-477 GCF_902410085.1 Haloferax sp. KTX1
CGCGCAACCGCTCGACGGCCATCTCGTAGCCGGGCATGCTGTCCTCGGCTCCGTGGAGCCACAGGATTACGGCGTCGGCGTCTGTCAGTTCGTCGACGAACGCCTCGACCGCTGGCTCGTCGTCGAGGTCGCTCTCCGAGCGCACGACGAGGTCGGCGTCGACCTCGTCCGCGGCCCGCTGGACGGCCCCGAGTTCGTTCTCCGTCGCGGTGTAGAGTCCTAGCTGTGGCATAACATTATTAAATCTCCGTTTGCACTAATACAAGTATGGTTGTACTCGGCGACGGCAAAAAAGCTTCGCAGGAGGCCTCCTTCGCAGCCGTGGTGGGCCAGCGGGACCTCAAAGACGGGTTGCTGGCCGTCGCGACAGACGACGACCTCGACGGCCTGCTGGTCCGCGGCGAGAAGGGGACGGCGAAATCGACGGCCGTGCGCGCCCTCGCCGACCTGCTGCCCGAGCAGCGCGCGGTCGCGGAC
>NZ_CABPRH010000125.1:0-477 GCF_902410085.1 Haloferax sp. KTX1
GGGTACTGGACCCAGGCCATCTGGATGGCCCAGGCCGTCAGTGTGGTCATTGGTGCCATGCCCCGCCGCGAACGGCCCACTTTCGGTCTGAACTACCTGGCCGGGCTGCTTCACAACTTCGGCTACCTGGTGCTTGCGCATGTGTTCCCGCCGCATTTCTCCCTGATCTGCCGCCATACCGAGGTGAACGGGCATGTGCCGCATGAGCTGGTAGAGCACCACCTGATCGGCATTACCCGGGAACAGATCGCGGGCGTGCTGATGGATCTCTGGAACATGCCGGAGGAAGTCGTAACCGCGATCCGGCACCAGAAGAACCCGCATTACGACGGGGACCACGCCGCCTATGCCAACGCACTCTATCTGGCCCGGGCGCTGCTGGTTGAGCGGGGCGTCAAGCTGGGGCCGGCACTGCCGGTTCCGGACGAACTCTACGAGCGGCTCCATGTCCCCCGTGAGCGGGTGGCCGAGGAGATG
>NZ_CABPRH010000126.1:0-477 GCF_902410085.1 Haloferax sp. KTX1
CCTGTGACCGAAACTACAGGCTCATGTTCTGGAGGATCAGTTGGGCGGGGGCACATCGTTTGCGGTTCCCTATTCGGTGGACGGTCTTAAGAATACTTAGAATGACAGGCTCTTATATAATGCTACGGAAGGCCCTAATATCGGGACATTCAATGGTTGACTCGACGGATTCGCAAGCCAGAGTGAGTGACCGAACGGTGCCAAAGGTGTGAACAGCCTGTTCCAAGCCCTGCTTGGATAGGCTTTGGAATTTCCGTAGCCACGGTGAAACAAGCGAAAAGAGGCACTTTTGCTTGTATATGCGGACGCCGTCGGGCGATGGGCATTCTCTTGTGTATGATTGTTCGAAGGTCACGCTCCATCTCTCTGTAGGCTTGGAGGCCGTCAGTCCGGACCCATCTCAGTGGCGGCCCCGTCAACGTGAGTGAAAGTATGCCCACGCTATGGACGGGACGTAGACTCCCAAAATTCCTTGAG
>NZ_CABPRH010000127.1:0-475 GCF_902410085.1 Haloferax sp. KTX1
CGTCTTCCAGCGCGAGACGCGAGCCGAACCGATAGCGGACGGCCCGCTCCGTGGGGTCGAAGGTCTCGCTGTCCCCGTCGCTGTTGACGAACTCTGACTGCTCGACTGCGACGGTGATGGTGTCGTGTTCCGACAGGTCGATGAAGTTCTCCGCGTTCTCGGGCTGGACGTCGACCGTGATCTCGACCGGGAAGTGGGCCGCCGCGACGCCGCTCAGGCTCGGAACCGCGGCCGCGGTCACTGCTGTGCCAAGTGTTCCTTTGAGGAGCCGTCGTCGTGTGGTAGTTGCCGATTTTGTGCTATCGTTGCTCGTCGCTGACTCCTTTCCTTTCATCCACGTGAACTGATCCGCTGCCACAGTTATGATAATTCTGGTGCATATCTCGAAACACCGAGTTATGGGAGAGAGCGGACCCGAAAGCGGGATCATATCTCCTAATTAGTGGTTTTTTGATGTTATCAGACACCCCTATTG
>NZ_CABPRH010000128.1:0-475 GCF_902410085.1 Haloferax sp. KTX1
AGGACCTCAAAACGTGGCTCCGGTCATTCAAGCGCGTTAACGATACGTTACCGGATACTCGTGCAGTAATCGCAGGCCGCGGGTCAGAAACCGAAACGGTCCGTGAACTTACCGTCGAACTGGGGCTCACTGAGGTTACGTCTATTCCAGGTTACGTCGATAACCCATATCGGTTCATGAACCAGGCTAGCCTGTTCCTTCTTTCCTCTCAATTCGAGGGATTACCCACAGTATTGATCGAGGCGATGGCCTGTGGGTGTCCGATCGTCTCGACAGACTGTCCGAGCGGTCCGCGTGAGATACTCGCAGATGGCGAGTATGGAAGACTTACACCAGTCGGGGATGTCGATTCAATCGCCACTGCCGCCCTGGAAATGTTAGAGAATCCGCCACCGGCAGCAGTGTTACAGGACCGCGCAGCCGACTTCGCACCGCAAACTGTTCTTAATAACTACGAGCAGTTTATTGAAAAGAA
>NZ_CABPRH010000129.1:0-475 GCF_902410085.1 Haloferax sp. KTX1
GCCCGCGGCTGGTCGCGCAGTTGATTATCAAATACCTCAAGATAGGCGTCAACTACTTGCGTACTCTATCCCTGATAGCAAAGAATGGAGACGGAAGACTCGCTCTCAATACTCCATGTCGACGATGACGCGGCGTTGGGAGCCCTCGTCGAAACGTATCTCGAACGAGAAGACAGCGGCCTTGACTGTACTGTCACGACGGAGACGAATCCCAAGAACGCTCTCACGATGATTCGGTCTTCGGAGACGAATTTCGACTGTGTCGTCAGCGATTACAGCATGCCGGAGATGAACGGCATCGACTTCCTCGAAGCCATCCGGGAGACCCACCAGAAACTGCCGGTGTTGCTGTTCTCCGGGGAGGAGACCGGCGACGTCGCCGCCGAGATCATCCAGGCCGGCGTCACCGACTACCTCAAGAAGTCCGTCGGGACGGACCAGTACACGTCGCTCATCCGCCGGGTCGAACACGCCG
>NZ_CABPRH010000130.1:0-475 GCF_902410085.1 Haloferax sp. KTX1
TTCTGGTCGTGGTACAGCGACGAGGAGAGGTCCTGTGTCGCGGATTCGTCGCCGTGGACACAGAGGATCTTCTCGGGTCGGGGGTTCATCGTCTTCACGAAGTTTTCCGGTCCCTGTCGGTCGGCGTGGCCGGAGAAGCCATCGACCGTCTCCACGTTGAGCCTGAGGCTCACCCGCTCGGCGCGTGGCCCGCTCGTATCGCCCAAGGTAATCTCGTCCTGGCCGCGCTGGATCTGGCGACCGAGCGTCCCCTCGGCCTGATAGCCGACAAAGGCCATCGTGCTGTCCGGGTCGCTGCCCAGCAGTCGGAGCCAGGACATCACGGGGCCGCCGGTGACCATCCCGGAGGTGGTCAGAATGATGGCCGGCTCGTCGTCGGCGATGTCCTGTCGCATCTCGTCGCCGCCGTCGACTTGCTCGAACTGCTCGGCGAGGAACGGGTTCTCGTCCTCGTACAGGATACGCTGGCGGAGGT
>NZ_CABPRH010000131.1:0-474 GCF_902410085.1 Haloferax sp. KTX1
CCTTGAACGAGCCAGTGGGGTTCATCCCCTCGTGTTTCACGCGGAGCGCGTCCACGCCGATGTCGTCTTTCAGGCGCGGCATCTCGTGCAGCGGCGTGTCACCCTCGGGGAGCGTGACACCCTCTTCGAAGGGCAGGGCAGCGTTGTACCGCCAGACCCCCGAGCCATCGAACTCGTCGAAGGTCGGCAGGTCGTCGTAGCGGACTTCAAGCAGGCCGTCACAGTCGTCGCAGGTGTAGCGAATCTCGTCGAAGGGAGCGAACGTCTCACCACACTCGATGCAGGCCAGCCAGACGCCGTCATCGGCAACCGGCGGCACGTCGTCGGTGAGTTGCAGGTCAGCCATTGTCGGGACCATGCTCCCAGTGGGCAAAAGTCGGACGGTTGTCGGCTATACTGCCAGCGTTCACGGCGCGGCAGCTATCACTCGCTGGGCCTGGCGTCGAACTCGTCGATACGGTGATGAACCGCGAC
>NZ_CABPRH010000132.1:0-473 GCF_902410085.1 Haloferax sp. KTX1
GTGCCAGCGCGATCCCCATCACCAATCCTGTCATCAAGCTGGAAAGCGGCGCGTGTCGCAGGCGGGCAGCGCTATCCCGGGCGGATCGCCGGTGGTGGCTGAACCAGCTCTGGAGCTGGTTCAGCCAGAGTGCGCGCGCCCTGGCCGCGCCCCGGGATGTCTGCTGGCGTGATTCAGCCATGGCCGGTCTCCAGCCCTGCCGGTAGGCCGTCCCGCACCAGCTCGCCACCCGAAAGCTGCAGCGTCCGCTGGCGCATGGTCTCGATCAGCCCGATGTCGTGGGTCGCCACCATTACACAGACGCCCACGCGACTGAACTCACGGAACAGATCCATAATCTCCGAAGACAGGCTCGGATCCAGGTTCCCCGTGGGTTCATCCGCCAGCAGCAGCGGCGGTTTGTTCACAACCGCGCGGGCAATACCAACCCGTTGCTGCTCCCCACCGGACAGACTGACGGGATTGAGCTGTTC
>NZ_CABPRH010000133.1:0-473 GCF_902410085.1 Haloferax sp. KTX1
ATGCAGACGACGCGGGAGCTCCAGCACAGAGTGGGCGAGCTGTCGGAGCTGCTGACGAGCGCCACGTATCGGCTGACAGAGACGACCAGCAACGCGGCGACGCAGATCGAAGAAGCCAAGACCCAGAGCCAGCAGGCGGCCAAGCGCCAGCAGCAGCTCCAGCGCAACGCGCTGACGCTCCAGAAGCGCCAGCAACAGGCACTACAGAAACAACAGAGCCAGATTCAGGGGCTGATCCAGAATCAGAGCCAGCAGCAGCGGAGGCTGCCCTGGTTGATAATGGGAGCAGCGGCGATTGGAGCATTGATCGCATCACTGACCACCTTCGCTATCACCTTGCTGCTGATGTGACGCCGGCGCAGCCGGGGCCGATGCCGGAGCCGACCGAGCCGGAGCCAGGGCCAACTCGGGCCGAGCGAACAATCACCCAGGCCGTGAATGAAAGCCCGGCCCCTGAGCATGAGGGCTCAGTG
>NZ_CABPRH010000134.1:0-472 GCF_902410085.1 Haloferax sp. KTX1
CTGCATAACGTGCCATGCCATCTGCAAAAACCGCCTTGGAGGGCGCGGCTCCCATGCGATATTCGCCGTTCGCAATCGCTGCCTCAACTTCAGCTGCCCAAGCTTGGGCATCACGCTTCTTGTTAAGCGTCTTGCTTTTTCGAATGCCGTTTTTTGCAATCTCTGCACGCCACCGGCCGCCCGTTTTCCGGAAAGTAGCCATAACCGATCACTCCTCCTAATTGTGTCTGGAGTTCGGTTTACAACCTGAGGAAATTTAGGAAGGGCAGCGCCGTGGACACACAAGGCCATACGCTCACGCGTAAAGCGCGCGTAATGATCTGTGTAGACCTGACGGTGTTTTGTGGAAAATCAGAGAGTTAGCCACGTCAACGCAAAACGCCTAAAATCAATGGCGTAGTTGCATAAAGCGCTGTTTAAAGGGCTATTTTACTGATAACAAAGGGAAGGAATGGTGCCCGGAGGCGGAATC
>NZ_CABPRH010000135.1:0-472 GCF_902410085.1 Haloferax sp. KTX1
ACAATATCCTTTTCCGGCATCGCGACAACGGCCTGTTCAACGAGCTGGCCCGGCGCCTGGATGCCCATACGCGCTTTCCGGAGCTGGCGGCGATTGGCGGCACGGGGCGCTTTGAGAAGGGGCTCTACGGCTGCAGCGAGATGATGGTGGAGGGCTTCCTGCACCTCTACCAGGCCGGCATTCTGCGCCGCCGAGTGGTGGCGGATCAGACCCTTCAGCAACTGCTGGACGACGGCGCCATCCCGGATCCGCTCGATATTACCGCCCTGGACCGGCTCTGCGAGGCTGGCTGCATCGATGCGGTGCTCAAGGCCCGCGACGTGCAGTGGCTGGTACGTTTTGGTTTCTTTCATGAGGACTGTGAGCTCAAGGGGGGGCGGCTCAGTCTGGGTGAGGACGCCGTACGTCCGGACCTCGGAGATGACCACGCGCGCTCCCTGATTGCACACTACGCGCTCAACCGACGCCTTAC
>NZ_CABPRH010000136.1:0-471 GCF_902410085.1 Haloferax sp. KTX1
GCACCCGCATGGGCGCCTACAAGCCACGCACCAACCCCTACTCATTCCAGGGACACGGCGCGAGCTGCCTGCCCTGGGTGTTCGAGCTGGCGGGCAAGTACGACATCCGGGTCATCGCCATGGAGGTGACCCACGAGAACCATGTGCAGGAAATCGAGCAGGCCCTGGAGCAGACCGGCCACCCCACTGGCGTAATGCTCCAGGTGGGGACCCGCAATACCCAGAACTTCGAACTGCTCAAGGCCCTGGGCCGCCAGAGCACCTACCCGGTGCTGCTCAAGCGGGGCTTCGGCATTACCCTGAACGAATCCCTCAATGCCGCCGAGTATCTGGCAACGGAAGGCAACACCAATGTGGTGTTCTGCCTCCGGGGCATGAAAACGGAAGCCGGCAACCCCCACCGGAACCTCGTGGATTTCGCGCACATCCCGGTGGTCAAGCGGCTGACCCGCATGCCGGTCTGCATTGATC
>NZ_CABPRH010000137.1:0-470 GCF_902410085.1 Haloferax sp. KTX1
GGCAACTACATCGTCAAGGGTAAACTCTGGGAGGCCTTTGAGGCGGACCAGCGCGCGGTCCTTCTGATTGACGAGATCGACAAGGCCGACATTGAGTTTCCCAACGACCTGTTGCAGGAACTCGATCGTATGGAGTTCTATGTCTACGAGACGCAGCAGCAGGTGGTGGCCAAGCAACGCCCGATTGTGGTTATTACCAGCAATAACGAGAAAGAGCTTCCGGATGCCTTCCTGCGCCGTTGTTTCTTCCACTACATTGATTTCACCGATCACGACACCATGAAAGAGATCGTGGATGTGCACTTCCCGGGCATCCAGCAGCAGCTGGTTCAGGATGCACTGGAAATCTTCTTCGATGTACGTCGCGTCCCTGGCCTCAAGAAAAAGCCTTCAACGTCCGAGCTGATCGACTGGCTCAAGCTTCTGATGGCGGACGATCTGGCCCAGAAGGTGATTCAGGACAAGGATAC
>NZ_CABPRH010000138.1:0-469 GCF_902410085.1 Haloferax sp. KTX1
TAGGAGTCCATGCCCCCTGAATAGATGACAACGATACGGCTCATTCGGATTCCCGGTACGGTTCAGCTTGAACGCCCATTCTATCAACCATGACCGGATTGCGGATGGCCTGTACGGGCTACCCGCAGTCCCCCTTGAAAAAGCCTCGCGCAGGGATACACTGAGGGTATGAAGTCAAAAGGCAGCACTACCATGACAACAGGTGATAACCCGATGAGGGTGACAGCCATTACGACACGAAAGCACCCGCGGATGGCCGTGGGCTCCTGAACGGTATAACAGGCCGGGGGAGCCCTGCGGGGTCGCCTCCGGTTGGTCGGGCTCATGGCCTGTCCGAAAGCCCGGAGGTGACCGCCTCCGGGCTTTTTCGTTTTGCATCGACACACGATCAACACGGACAGGAGGGGTTATGAGCCAGAAACCGAACCACAACAGCAACCGCATCCGCCGCCCGGGGCGCCTGCCGTTC
>NZ_CABPRH010000139.1:0-468 GCF_902410085.1 Haloferax sp. KTX1
CAGGACCTCGCAGCGGAACTCGCCGAACAGGGCGCTGACGACCTCATCGCCGAGGCCAAGCGGGACTCGACGGAGGCAGACGACGACGCTTCGACGGCGCGGGAGGAAGACGAGGAATGACGGACGCTGCACCCGGCAAGGTGTATCTGGTCGGCTCCGGTCCCGGCGACCCGGACCTGCTGACAGTCAAGGCAAAGCGCCTGCTGGAGGAGGCCGACGTGGTGTTGCACGACAAGCTCCCCGGCCCCGAAATCATCGGGATGATTCCCGAGGAGAAACGCGAAGACGTGGGCAAACGCGCCGGCGGCGAGTGGACGCCCCAGGAGTACACTAACGCCCGACTGGTCGAACTCGCCGAGGAGGGTAACACCGTTGTCCGACTGAAAGGCGGCGACTCGATGGTGTTTGGCCGCGGCGGCGAAGAACTGGCCCATCTCGCGGAGAACGGAATTCCCGTCGAGATCGTTC
>NZ_CABPRH010000140.1:0-467 GCF_902410085.1 Haloferax sp. KTX1
CAGTTGGTCTGTTCCTGACAATGACTGGATTTGAGAGAGAAACCCTTCTCGGGCACCTTGCCGGGCTTATCGTTAACGTATCAGCATCACTGATACTGATACCGTCTTACGGCGCGCAGGGTGCAGCGTACGCCGCCGCCGCTGGACTTTTGACATGGAACACGGTGTTAGCTTTTAAAGTTTACCGGCGATTACAGCTACGGCCGGGAATTTTTTAGAAAACTCTATCCTCAACAATCTCATATAAAAGGAGAATGTCATGAAAATCCTGATACTAGGGGGCGATGGCTTCTGCGGCTGGCCGACTGCATTGCATCTGTCCGCACTTGACCATGAAATACGCATCGTGGATGACCTCTCCAGGCGCAACATCGATAATGAGCTCGAGTGCTCTTCACTGACCCCGATCTCTCCCATGAGTGATCGCCTGGCTGCCTGGAAAGAAATCACCGGACGCGATATCACCT
>NZ_CABPRH010000141.1:0-467 GCF_902410085.1 Haloferax sp. KTX1
GTGCCATGGTTATCTATACCTGCCAATCAACGACGTGAGATTCAATCAGATAATCCAATAGAACACGACGCATTAAGCGATGAAATTCGAGATAACCGACTTGAAGCGCTCGGTTATTTATAGTCCCGAAGAGTTAGAAAATCAGATATGACGCACCAAGTAATAAAACTGAATCGCTCTTGCGAAGTAGATTGTTGATAGCGAGAGCTGCGGCTGAAAGTCGAAGAGGGCAAGGGCACCGCGCCAGCGGTGCCCGATATGTTCCCACTAAGCCGGTTCGTGTCGGAATCGGCTGCAGCGGACCTGCTGCAACAGGTTCGCTGGTGTGATGGTGTTGGATGCCCCCGCTGCCGTTCTGACCTGACGGTCAGAAACGGCAGCTATCGGGTGTATCAACGGTATTTGTGTAAGAATTGCGGTCGGACGTTTAACGACAAGACCGACACGATCTTCGCTCACTCGAAGCT
>NZ_CABPRH010000142.1:0-465 GCF_902410085.1 Haloferax sp. KTX1
CTTCCACCGGTGTGCGGCTCTAGAGCAACTGGCAGCCGAGTCAGGGACGGAACTCCACCGGCTGATGGGGTTCAAGGGACAGGAGCCGATCGGTGTCCTGCCGATCTTCGAGCTTCGCAAGGGGCCGTTCAGTGCTGTTTTTTCCCCGCCACCGAACCTCTGGATTCCCCGACTTGGTCCAGCGTTCGTCGTTCGAGGGGACCCCAAACAACGCAAGCGTGAGCGACGGCGGCAGGGATTCATCGATGCGGCATTCGAGTATATCGAAGACACGATTGATCCGAAGTACCTCCGAGTGCGGTCGCCAACCGGGCTCGATGACGTCCGGCAATTCAAGTGGAATGACTGTACAGTTCGGCCGGAGTATACGTATGTCACCGACCTCTCTGGTGGAAAAGACGCCGTTCGAGACCGGTTTACCAGCGAGGCGCGTCGGCGGCTCCGTATCGGGCAGGAGTCGGAGTC
>NZ_CABPRH010000143.1:0-464 GCF_902410085.1 Haloferax sp. KTX1
CCACTGGCATGGTCACCAGCACAGCCAGCGCGAGCGCAAAAAACAGTCGTTGCATGTGGATCATCGGATAATCAGTGCCTGTCAGTGTTCCTGGTCCGCGGATCATGGGACCGGAACCGTGAATGAAAAGCGCGTGCCGCCACGCTCGATCTCAAGGTCGAGCCGGTCCGAGTTCATCCATTGCTCCAGATTCGCCCGGTCCGCCTCGATGTCTCCGAGCTGCTGCCCGTTGACGGAAATGATCACATCCCCGGGTTGCAGATTCATGGCCGAGAGCTGTTCGTTGGTGCCATCGTACACGTAGCCCGGCCCTTCCTTGTTTGGCCGGAAGCCGGCCTCGGCAATCGTTTCCTCGGGATTCTCCTCAAGCGCTTCCATGGCGCGCTCAACCCCGGCCCGGGTATCTTCGGATCTTTCCCCGGCAGCCGCAACCCCGCCCAGTGTGAGCCCGTCGTCATCAAAGC
>NZ_CABPRH010000144.1:0-463 GCF_902410085.1 Haloferax sp. KTX1
GTCTTACGACCACCTCGATGAACTCGACGACGTGACGCCGGTCAGATCGCCATCAGTCAATCCCTTTGAGGGCGAGGGGAAAGTGTCTCACCAGCCCGACCACGCACTGCAGGAAGGCGAGGAGACGCTTGCTGTGCTTGACTCGAAGTACTATGCGGAAGGACATGACCCGGTGAAGGACTCTTCATCGCGGTCGCGGCTGTTCAGCTATGCGTACCTCCTCCACACCGACCGCTTGGCATTCTTATGTCCGCTGTTGGAACCGAAGCGCCGTCGCGTGGTTCAGACTGGCGCGGAACTACAGATACTCTCGCCCGACGAGTTCTCGCTGGAGGAGTACGACAGCGTTGTTCACGGGTATCTCCACGAGGTTCTCGTTGAGGATGTTCCCGAACTCGACGCATTCCGAGCCGTCGCAGAGTACGAACTGTGCCTCGACGGCGTCGACGAATCAGATCTACAC
>NZ_CABPRH010000145.1:0-463 GCF_902410085.1 Haloferax sp. KTX1
CGTGCCGGCAGCTTCGGCAGGGAACGAACAACTACGTGAGCATCGTCGAACTGTCGTTCAACGCCATCGAGCGCTCGTTCCAGTTCTACCTTGTAGAGATGACGGCGGCGGAGTCAGCAGATTACATTAAACACGAGGAAGTATTCGACGACATCGCAGTGCGAAACGTCTTCTCCGACGAGGACGTCGCTGGTCGGATCGAAGCCTTCCGCTCGGAACATCGGGCACGCTTCTACTATGACATCGACCGGCCCGGTCGAGACTTCGCCATGGCAATGCACGACTTGGCGGAAGAAATCCACCAATATCTTGTGGAGTTTGCTGACGCTCACTCCCGGTGCAGCTGCGACGATCGAAAATGAATCCGTAAAGGAATTCTCTCAATTCAGGTAAAGAACCTCGGGGTAAATCCCCAAGGCACTCGCCTTACCTATCTGTAGAGGCGATGGATAGCTCTCTATAC
>NZ_CABPRH010000146.1:0-463 GCF_902410085.1 Haloferax sp. KTX1
GTGCCATCAAGCAGGAACGCCTCGGTATCCGCCATGCCCTCGGGCAGGAACGGGGCGAGGAACTCCTGGCCGTCGACGTTGACCCACGTCCCGCCGGAGCGGTCGTTAAACGCCGGAAAGACGACGATGTCCGGCGCGTTCTCGACTGGTTGGTCGAACTGTTCGGCAAAGGGCTCACTCACCAGCGAGCCGCGGAGCCAGGCCCGCTCCTTCTGGGCCCCACCGACGCTGTCTTCGAGTCGGACGACGGGATGTTCGTGGCCGACACAGACGACGTCGGCTTCGAGCACGTCCGGCGCGGGCCAGGTGTGGCCGTGGGCGAACCCGACAGCGCCGATGCGGGTGCCGTGTCCGGGCGTCACTTCGACGTCGGCGTCGAGGTCAGACAAGACTGGCTCCAGACCGCCGTCGTGATTCCCTTTCACTAGTGTCACGGGCACGTCAAGGGCGTCGAACAGCGTTT
>NZ_CABPRH010000147.1:0-462 GCF_902410085.1 Haloferax sp. KTX1
ATCCTGTGTCACAGCCGTCTTTTCGGCGTTGCCGTGATCCCCCTCGTGGCAGTGTTTACAGATTCGGAGTTCGAGACGCATGCCCCTGTCTATGTGATTGGCTCTCATTACCGTTGGGGAGGGGGCGCTCAACCACTAGTGTTTACTGTACCGCTGTGAAATGGTATCATATGGCATCAGCGCTCAACGCGGTGTATCTGGCACTGGTCGTAGTCGTCGGCGTCGTCGGAACGCTGTTCGTCGCAAGTATCAGGTCCGCCGACGTGCGGTCCCGGTGGCTCGAACTGTCATCGATCGGGGTCGTGGTACTGTTCCTGCTGTCCCTGGGCGTCCAGTTCCTCGCGTAACCGTACCCGATTGCCGGGAGACACTGCCGAAGCGATAGCCATCGTTGTGTCTCTGCCAAGCAAGATCCATCGACGGATGGCTCGAACTCTAGCTCAGTACCGGCAAATATAATCC
>NZ_CABPRH010000148.1:0-461 GCF_902410085.1 Haloferax sp. KTX1
GTCTCTGCCGCGTGCACCAGCTCGGCTGCCAACTCGACGCCGGTCGCCCCGCCACCGACAATCGGAATGCGGGCACAGGCCTCGGGGTCCGTATGCCGCTGGCTGTTCACCCGCATCAGGGTGTTCAGGAAGTTGCGGTGGAAATTCTGGGCTTCTTCGGGGGAGTCCAGAAACTGGCAGTGCCGGCGCACGCCGGGAATACCGAAGTCGTTGGTGATGCTGCCAATGGCCAGGACCAGGTAGACATAGGCGATCTGGCGTTCGGGCAGGATGGTGTTGCCGTCTTCGTCGAGGATGGTGTTGAGCGTGATTGTCTGGGCCTCTCGGTCCAGGCCCGTGAACTCGCCGAGTAGAAAGTGGAAGCCCCGGTGGCGCGCCACGGCCCGGTAGCTGATCTGGTCCACCGACGAGTCCATGGCGCCGGAGGCGACTTCGTGGAGCAGAGGCTTCCAGATGTGGGT
>NZ_CABPRH010000149.1:0-461 GCF_902410085.1 Haloferax sp. KTX1
GGGCGACCGTCTCCGGGCAGCTGATCGTTGTTGCGGTTAAGGGTGATGGTGTTGGCACTCATGACAGTCTCAGTCTACGGCAATGGTCTCAGAACGGCCACCACCAGTGCCCCTCCGCGCTTTCGGCGGCCTTCCGCTGATCTCGCTCACGCTCCGTCTCCACCGGTTGTGTAGGGCCGCCGCCCCAGGGCCAGTACCAGGGGGCAGGCTCATACTTGCCCTGACGCCGGTAATCCGTCGCGCGGTTGTCGGGAACAATGGAGGTGCCTGCACGGTTGGTTGCCATCAGTACGCTTTCCATGAACCGGGTTTCCGGGAGTTCCTCCATGGCGGTTTCACGGGACACAAAGCGGGCCGCGCCCCGGTCCAGGGGGTGGTCGCTGGGAAGTCGGGAATCCGTGGAGCTGGCCTCACTCACCTCGGAATAGCGCAGGAAGTAGATTTCGCCGGCCTCCATGGTC
>NZ_CABPRH010000150.1:0-461 GCF_902410085.1 Haloferax sp. KTX1
CCATTCAGTATGACAGCGCGCCGGAGTCCAGTGAGCCCGGCGAGCAGGAATGTGAACGTATCGCCGTCTATGGCACGTTGAAACGCGGTTACAGGAACCACCAGCTCCTGATGAGGGCCCGCTTTCTGGGTACGGACCACCTGAGCACGATCGTGCTTCATGACCTGGGTCCTTGCCCTGGTGCTGTTGAAAGGCCCTCGGCAGGCGTGCTGGTGGAAGTGTACGAGGTGGATGAGCGCACCTTCGCAAGGGTGGATGCTCTGGAAGGCTACAACCCACAGGCGCCGGAACGCGGTGACTATACCCGGCGGCGGATGGCAACGCGGTTTGGTCCGGCCTGGGTCTATTTCTACAACGGCAGTGTTCGGGGGTGCCGCCGGATTACCCGCGGGGCCTGGTAGGGGTCAGGCCTCAACCGGGGCCTCCTGGCGTATGGCCGCAATCGCCGCCTCGCTCCAGGC
>NZ_CABPRH010000151.1:0-459 GCF_902410085.1 Haloferax sp. KTX1
GGCTTCAACGAATCCCTGCGCTCCGCGCTGCGTGAAGACCCCGACATCATCCTGGTCGGTGAGCTGCGGGACCTCGAGACCATCCGCCTCGCCCTGACCGCCGCCGAAACCGGCCACCTGGTGTTCGGCACCCTGCACACCACCTCTGCCGCCAAGACCATCGACCGGGTCGTGGACGTATTCCCGGCCGAGGAAAAGGCCATGGTACGCTCGATGCTTTCGGAATCCCTTCAAGCCGTGGTCTCCCAGGCACTGCTGAAGAAAAACGGTGGCGGCCGGGTTGCCGCGCACGAGATCATGATCGGCAACTCGGCCATCCGGAACCTGATCCGCGAGGACAAGGTGGCGCAGATGTACTCCGCCATCCAGACGGGCGGTCAGCTGGGCATGCAGACCCTGGACCAGCACCTGCAGAACCTGCTGCAGAAGGGCACCATCGTCCGCGAGGAGGCCCAGGCC
>NZ_CABPRH010000152.1:0-459 GCF_902410085.1 Haloferax sp. KTX1
GAGTTTCGGCTTCATCCCCGTTCATGGTGTGTCGGGGGATTCGCCACGCTGATCAGTATAAATAGTGCACTGGTCGTTCTCAGCGGGATGCCGGTCCGTCAATTGCTGAGCCGATGTTCAGTCGAGCGCCCGCATCGCGTGATAGAACCGCTGAGCGGCGGTGACGTGGCCGACAACGGCGAACACGACCAGCAGCCAACCGACCAGCGACAGGCCGGCCAGTGCGTTCGGGACGAACGCCGCGACGCCCGTGACCACACCGACAAGTGCAAGCCGGTCAGCGCGACCGAGCAGGCCACCGTACACGCGGTCGAGGCCGACCGCCTGCGCCTGGGTCCCGAGATAGGAAGTCATCAAAACGCCGGTGACGGCGGCGATGCCCAGTTCCCACTGGCTCACGCCGGCGGCGAGGCCGACGATGATACCGATGTCGGCGTAGCGGTCGAGCACATGGTCGAG
>NZ_CABPRH010000153.1:0-459 GCF_902410085.1 Haloferax sp. KTX1
ATTGATCGGCATTGCCGTTGGCGCCCCGTATGGCGTGGGCGCACTCACGGAGACCGGATTCCGCTCGCTGGTGCGGGACCTGGGTCAGGAGGACCGGGACTGGCGGCTGACCAATCTGGCGTATGAGCGCGGCTACCTCAATGCCGTTGCCCGGTACGAGCTGCGTTGGCGCCCGGAGAACGGAAAGGAGCGGGTGCTGCCGCTGGTCACGCGCTTCAATCATGGGCTCACGGATGTCCGGGCGATGACGCGCCTGCCGGCTCCGCGGGCCAGGTTGAGGCTGTCGACCTGCACGGTGAATGGTCCCCGGGCAACCGGCACCGGCTGGCGATGGAGTGGCCCGGCCTGTCCATGGATCTGGGGGACGCACGCATCGAGGTGAATGCCGTCACGCTGGATCATCGCCTCAGGCCACTGGGCGAGCGCCTCTGGGAAGGGCGGAGCCAGTTGGATGTGGAA
>NZ_CABPRH010000154.1:0-459 GCF_902410085.1 Haloferax sp. KTX1
GCCATGATCCGAAGTGCCGAGGCTGGCGATGCACTGGACGTGGCCATGTTCTACCTGAGCCACCGTCGCATCATCCAGGCCCTGAAGCGGGCCCATGCCCGGGGCTGCCACCTGCGGGTACTGCTGGACCCGAACAAGGACGCCTTCGGGCGGGTGAAAGGCGGTGTCCCCAACCGCCAGGTGGCGCTGGAACTGCATGCCTCGGGCATCCCCGTGCGCTGGTACCGGACTCACGGCGAACAGTTCCACTGCAAGTTCCTGCGGCTGGAACGCCGGGATGGGCGTGTGGGGCTCATCCTCGGCTCGGCCAACCTGACCCGGCGCAACCTGGATGACCTCAACCTCGAGGCGGGCTGTGAACTGGCGGGCAGCGAGGAGCTGCCGGCACTGCGTGCCGCCGGGGACTGGTTCGAGCGCTGCTGGAGCAACCCGCCCGGCTTCCAGTGCAGTGTGCCCTAC
>NZ_CABPRH010000155.1:0-458 GCF_902410085.1 Haloferax sp. KTX1
CGACGGTGAACGCAAACGGCGGGGTACTGGCCGCGCCGCCGTCAGCATTGGTTCCGTCCTCAGTGCTGGCGGTATCGCTATCAGGCGTCTCCGTCGGGAACTCTGAGAGGTCCTGCCCGCTGCTTTCCGCCTGGAACGGGCCGAGGCCGGCGACGAACGCGCCGCCGACACCCGCGAGCAGGAGCACGACAGCGCCGCCGACGGCGAGCAGCTTTCCGTTCATCGGTCTACGTCCCGGCCCCTGTCGCCGCCCCACTCACGTCCGAGCCGGGGCTGTCGTCGCTCCCACCGGCGAGGAACTCCTGAATCGCTTCGATGATCGTTGTCACAAAGTCAGGGACCTGATCCGGGAGACCGCCGGGCGGGCCGACGGCGTTCGTCCCGTCGTCACCGTCCACCGCGGGCGCAGCCGCGGCCGCCGCTGTGAAGAGTGTCAGCGCGAGCACCAGCGTGCCGAC
>NZ_CABPRH010000156.1:0-458 GCF_902410085.1 Haloferax sp. KTX1
ACCATCTCCCGGGGTGAGAACGGCTTGGTGATGTAGTCGTCTGCGCCGACCTCGAGTCCCTGGACACGGTTGTCTTCCTCGGTCTTGGCCGTGAGCATGATGATGGGGATTTCGGCGGTGCTTTCGTCGCGTTTCAGGCGCCGTGCCAGGTCGATTCCGGAGGTGCCGGGAAGCATCCAGTCGAGGATGATCAGGTTCGGGCGCTCATCCACCACCAGGCTGTGGGCCTGTCGGGCATCCCCGGCTTCAATGTAGCGGTAGCCGGCCATTTCCAGCGCGACCGCGATCATCTCCCGGATGGAGGGCTCGTCATCAACAATCAGGACGGTTTTGTCAGCCATGAAGTCACGTCTCTGTCGATTGGGTTACGCCTCCATTACACAGCCTTAGTATGACAGATTCATGACAGGGCGAGATTCAGGGCCAGGCCGAGGAATACGGCCAGTCCCGCCCAGTTG
>NZ_CABPRH010000157.1:0-457 GCF_902410085.1 Haloferax sp. KTX1
GTATGTCCACGTCGTCGGTGTAATTCAGCATAATCATCGCGACGTGGGCCGCGGCTTCGCCGGTGCCCATGACGAAGACGGGCTCGCCGACGAACATGAACGCGTCACAGTGGAGACACCAGTGCAGCCCTTTCCCGGTCCGCGGCAGCGGCGGATCCGGACGTTCGTCGGCGAACCCGGTCGCAAGGACGACTCGCTTTACTGCCAACTCATCGTCGCTCGTCGTCACGGTGAACCCGTCCTCGTTCCCGTCGGCGAGTGGTTCGACCGATTCGACGAAGCCCCGCTCGTAGGTCCCGCCGTAATCCTGCACCTGCTCGCGTGCAGTTTCTAAGAATTCGTTCCCCGAAACGTCCTCGGTGACGCCGATGACGTTGTGTGTGTCGGTCATCATCGCGGCGCGGCCGCCACCGCGGTTGATAACGATCGTGTCCATCCCCAGTCGGGTGGTGTACAG
>NZ_CABPRH010000158.1:0-457 GCF_902410085.1 Haloferax sp. KTX1
ACCTCGCCCTATCAGGTGACGGTCGGCCGCTCACTGCGGGCCAGCCGGCATGAGTCCGGCGTCAGCCAGTGGTTGAAGCATCACGGCCTGACCGTGCGCGACCGGCTGGTGGCGGATGGGCGCAACGCGACCGTCCCGCTGCCGGTCACCCGGACGGTCTCCGGCCGCCGGTTCCGCGAGATCCGGATGCAGCCCTATCCCTTCGCGCCGGACCTGCGCGGGGACCAGCTCAACCCGGACTCGCCCATAACGGCCTCGATGAACCAGCTCACCATGACCTGGGCCTCGCCCATCAGGGTGGACTCCGAGGCCAACAGCGACCGGACCGTGACGGAGCTGTTGCGCAGTTCCAGCCAGACATGGCTGCAGAAGAAGGCATCGGTGCTGCCGGACTTCCAGACCTACCCCGAGACCGGCTTCGCCCAATCTGACCAGGCGGGCGCGCAGCCCATGGCGG
>NZ_CABPRH010000159.1:0-457 GCF_902410085.1 Haloferax sp. KTX1
TAATACAGTCATACGTGTCCTGCGGGCGGTCCGTGATGACCTCGTCGACCCGCATCGCGGTGTCGACGCTGAATGAATCCATGGCCCGCTCGAGATATGCCGCAGTTAGATCGGCAAAGTCCGGTTCGTCATCGATATGTAAGACGCGCACTGAACCAACCATCTGTTTGAATGTTTTACAAAAACGCTAATAAGACGTTTGTCATTCCAAAGTAATATCTCCGATTCAGGTTCTGCTACTGGGTAAAAAGTCGAGAGCGTGATAAAGTGGTAGTTCGTATATAGCGCCACTGTAAGCCCCGTTTGAACTGTTTTAGGTTTCACACGATCATGAAAAAGACCAACTCCCTTGCGTGTGCAAGCCAGGCAACCAATCACATGATTTACAAACGTACTATAGCACGGCCCTGCTCGGGCAGGGGCCAGTCAGAACCCGCTTTTACTGAGGACACCCGCG
>NZ_CABPRH010000160.1:0-456 GCF_902410085.1 Haloferax sp. KTX1
GCCCCCTACCAGGACGCTGTCGCCGGCCACCACGAGCCGCAGGATGCTCTCGGGGACCTGCTCCGCCTCGGAGCGCGGCAGCTGGATGTCGCTGTCCTCCTGCAGGACCCGCACATCCGAGGAGTTCACCATCAGGAAGAAGACCAGGATGGTGAAAATATCCATCAGGGCCGTGAGGTTGAGGCCCCCCGGGCGATTCATGCGCCGGTAGTGGCGCTGGATACGACGGGCGCGGCGGGATTCCTTCATGAGTCCGCCTCCGTGTCAGCCGGTTCCGGCGCATCGCCCAGGGCAATGTCCGGAAAGAGTTCCGCAGTCACCGCATCCGCCGCGACAACCGCCGGGTAGCTACGAACCGTGTCCATGGCGGTCACCAGTGTCTGGTAATCGGTCTCCGGCCCGGCAAGCAGCCGGATATCACGGGTTTCGGGGAACCGCTCCTTCACGCCCTTGAGG
>NZ_CABPRH010000161.1:0-456 GCF_902410085.1 Haloferax sp. KTX1
TGTGCGGGACGACACCGAGCCGCAGCAGGTCGGTGAACGACCCGGGGGTCGGTCGCTGGGGAACGAAGTTCGGCGGCCGCTCCCCGAACTCGGCGACGATTCTGTAGTTGTACTCCTCGTTCAGGAGATTCCGGAGGTAGGTCGCCTGTGCATCGCCGTTCCGGTAGTAGGTGTCCTCCTTGAGATACAGCAGATCCCGATACCCGACCTGGATGTACCGCGGGCAGGCCATCGCCTCCTCCGCCTCCGAGTCCTGACCGGCGACGTGTCGGGCAGTCATCGAATGCGGGACGGCGGTGTCCTGGATGTGGACGCGGTAGGTCTCCACCACGTCGCCCTCGTCGCTGTTGTCTTCGAGCCAGGCCGTCGCCTCGTCTCGGGGCATGGATGCGAACTGTGCCGTCCCGATACCGGCGTAGACCGCCGTCGTCACCAGCAGAACGGCCAACACCGGGC
>NZ_CABPRH010000162.1:0-456 GCF_902410085.1 Haloferax sp. KTX1
GCCTGGCGTTCATCGTCGGCTGGACGACCGGCTACTTCATCCTGCTCATCTTCCTAGCCGCGCAGATGCGGCGGTTCGGGAAGTACACCGCGCCGGACTTCGTCGGCGACCGGTTCAACTCGCCAACTGCCCGCGCGCTGGCCGCGTTCACCACGCTACTCATCGCGTACGTCTACTCCGTCGGCCAGGCCCGCGGCATGGGGCTGGTCGGTCAGTACGTCTTCGGCCTCGACATCATCCCGATGATCGTCGTGATGATGACCATCACCGTCGGCTATTTCGCGCTCTCGGGGATGCTGGGGGCGACGAAAAATATGGCCGTCCAGTACACCATCCTCATCGTCGCGTTCCTCGCGGGCGTGTACGTGGTCGGCTTCTCGCAGGGCTACTCGACCATACTTCCACAGATCGAGTACGGCGCGCTGATCGCCGACCTCGGTCGCGAGTTCTCCGCAC
>NZ_CABPRH010000163.1:0-455 GCF_902410085.1 Haloferax sp. KTX1
GGCAGGGGTTCATGGCAGCAATGACCTGAAACCGGGCCGGAAATGTCACCCGGGTATTGGCGCGGGAAATCACGATCTCGCCGGATTCCATGGGCTCGCGCAATACTTCCAGCACCTTGCGGTCGAACTCCGGCAGCTCATCCAGAAAAAGAACGCCCCGGTGCGCCAGCGAAATCTCGCCCGGGCGTGGGCTGCTACCGCCACCGACCAGGGCCACGGCCGAGGCGGTATGATGAGGCGCACGATACGGGGGCGTCCGCCATCCGCGCGCCTGGCTGAAGGACCCCGCCACCGAGTGGACGGAGGCCACCTCCAGCGCCGTTTCCCGTGCCAGCGGTGGCAACAGACCGGGCAGGCGACTCGCGAGCATGCTCTTGCCGGTACCGGGCGGACCATGGAACAGCAGATTGTGACCGCCCGCTGCTGCGATCTCCAGGGCCCGCTTGGGAATGTGC
>NZ_CABPRH010000164.1:0-455 GCF_902410085.1 Haloferax sp. KTX1
GTGGTATTGGCGGCCTCAGTATTGCTGCCGCTATCTGGGCACGACTGCCCCGTGTCGACTTGGTCTACGCGGGTGACAACGCCGGTTTCCCCTATGGCGACCTGTCGGAGCAGGACGTTGTTGCCCGTTGTGTGGCCCTGGTTGAGCAATCCCTGGCGCAGTACCCCTGTGACCTTGTGGTGGTGGCGTGTAATACCGCGAGCACCGTGGTCCTGCCGGCGCTGCGTTCCCGTCTCGCCATTCCGGTTGTTGGCGTGGTGCCCGCGATCAAGCCTGCCGCGGCGCTCAGCCGTACCCGGCGTGTCGGCGTACTGGCAACACCCGCAACGGTGGACCGCCCCTACTTGGGGTCGCTGATCGATGAATACGCGGCTGATTGTACCATTCTGCGATTGGGCAGTTCGGAGCTGGTGAGGCTGGCTGAAGCCGGGCTGGCGTGCGACGCGGGCGTGGAT
>NZ_CABPRH010000165.1:0-454 GCF_902410085.1 Haloferax sp. KTX1
CAGCGACCATCCTGAACCGAGAGGAAGCTGTCCCGGAGTCGCTCCCGGCGGCAGAGCTTGAAAACGTGCAACTCCTCCCCCACCGGACGGACCTCCTCGAATACATGCCGACCAGCGCGACCGCCGCCGAGTTCGCGGTCCGGAGACGGTTCGCCGAATCAATCGTCCGGGTCACGCGGCCGGAGACGCTCTCTCTGGTCGATGAGTGGGAAAGCGACGAGGAGCGCCAGGCTGTCGAGCGGCGCTGTAGCGAGCACGGGGTGCTGTCCGTCTGCGGGACGCTGGGCCCATCTCCGTGCTCCGTGATGCCGACACCGACTCGCTCGACTGGGTGTATATCAACAGCTCCCACGAGTATGAGGCGACGCTGGCCGAACTCAGAGAGCCAGCGGGCCGTCACAGCGGACGGCTAATCGCGGGCGACGACTACAAAATCGTGAACGGCGTCATCCCT
>NZ_CABPRH010000166.1:0-453 GCF_902410085.1 Haloferax sp. KTX1
GCTTCTGCTGGATCGTTGGGCACCAGAGGGCGCCCTATTGCTGGGGCATTCACTCGGGGGCATTGTCGCCACACTGCTGAGCGTGGCGGCGCCGGACCGCACCCGAGCGCTGATACTGGTGGACAGTATGGGCCCGCTAACGGGCGATGCGGAGTCGTTCCCCGAGCAGTTGAAGCAGGCGACAGACAGGGTCCGGCAGGGCAGTCGCGGTCGGGCGCCCCGGTATGAGAGTGTCGACGCGGCGATTGAGGCACGTATGAAAGGCCGCATTCCGCTTTCGCGCAGCGCAGCCGAGTGTATTGTGCCTCGCAGTCTCCGGCATGATGAAGAAGGCTGGCAGTGGGTCACGGACGCACGGCTGCGATACCCGTCCATGCACCGGCTGGACGAGGAAGAAGTTGGAGCCTATCTCGGGGCGATTGCGGTGCCCTCCCTGCTGATCCGGGCCAGCCG
>NZ_CABPRH010000167.1:0-453 GCF_902410085.1 Haloferax sp. KTX1
CATGTGCGCCCCGCCTTCCCGATGTTTGGATATGAGCAGCAGACAACTGGTATTGGCAATCAATGCGACGAATGCGATAGCCATCATCACCAGCGATTCAGGCTCACTACCGAATACAAAGCGTCTCACCACCTCTACGAGCACGCCCACAGCCAAGATCAGTTGCAGTACACCAGCAAGATGCGCGGCACGTACCTGCATTTTCACGCTATGTCCAACCGCATAAAGGGCAAGCCCGTACACCGCCGCATCGGCAAAATTGTCCAGGGATTCTCCAATCAGGCCGGTGGACTGGGCGATCAGACCGGCAGTCATTTCCACCACGAACAGAAGTGCATTGATGCCGAGCAACCAGCGCAGGGTCCCGGATTCTTGCTTAGCAGAAGCTGCCGAAAACTCGGCGGCCTTGATGGTCTCCGGATTTGCAGCGACGGTTTCCTGAAGCGAGGCGCC
>NZ_CABPRH010000168.1:0-452 GCF_902410085.1 Haloferax sp. KTX1
GTGCATGTCCGAGACGATGAACAGGTCGTTCTCGGTGTCTGGGTGTTTGACGAAGTTCTCGATGACGTGCTCCTGATGTTTGGTCTGGTTCAGGAGGTTGCAGTTCATCGTCCACAGGATCGACGGCTTGGACATCGTGTACGAGCCGGCGTTCTTCGGCATCACCGGCTCCTCGGCGTCGCCCTGAGGGACGAGGTCCATCTCGCGGTCGAAGTCGCCGCGAATCTCGTGGGGGTCGAGTTTCTCGCCGCCGAAGAAGGCGAAGGCGTAGCCCGGATACATCCCGTGGGCGGCGTTGCCGTCCGGGTTGACGTAGTGGGGGTACCCGTCCAGCAGTTCGATCTTGTACTGGCCGGAGTAGTTGTAGTACCCCTGGCCGGCGTCGCCGATGTTCCCGAGCATCGCCTGGACGAGGAACACCGCCCGCTGGAGCGCGTCGTTGGAGTGGAACC
>NZ_CABPRH010000169.1:0-452 GCF_902410085.1 Haloferax sp. KTX1
CCCCTAACTCGAAAGTCGTTGCTCAGAGGCAGCCAAAATTAAACAATGCCTCTTTAGCCATACTGAGCGTTATCGAAGCGCTATTTAGTTGTATTAACGACATTACAGTGTGATGAGGTATGCCGACCTTCGCTTACAGTTCTGACTGGCACCTCGGTTTTTTCTCGGACGCCGAGCCGTTGCCGGCATTTGACCGCGACGCTGATGCGTTGCTGGTCGCCGGTGATGCCTTTGATGGGCCCAAACCGCCCCAAATCGACCGGTTTCTCGCTCACACCGCTCCGATGCCCACGGTGTTGATCATCGGCAATCACGATCCGTATACCAGTCGCCGGGACAAGACCTTGGGCGTTTTGTGCCAGGCTTTCGCCAATACGCACGTGACGATTTTGAATAATGAGTCTGTGGTAATCGATGGGGTTCGCGTTGCCGGGAGCGATCTGTGGACGGAC
>NZ_CABPRH010000170.1:0-452 GCF_902410085.1 Haloferax sp. KTX1
CGGTCGTGCGGACGCGACACGCCAGGCCTCGTGGCTTATCCCCGACGGTCAGGACCGCCTGGGCAGTCGCCAGCCGGTCGAGCGTGTCCCGCGTCAGCGTCGAGAGCGCCCAGCTCTCCCCGCTGTCGAGCGCGAGCCCGGACAGGACGTCTCGTCCGTCGCTCTCCTGCCAGTAGCGCCACGCTGTCGCGGGGTCGTTTCCGACAGTCATCCCGGGCGTCTCGTCCCGTGGCTCGGGGTGTACCCAGCGGAACGACGTGACCGCCTCGAAGCCAGCAGCCAGCGACTGCCCGAGTCCGGCCTCGTTCCAGGAAAACACCATGCTTCGGCCGACTGACGCGCCGGCATCGGCCGCCCATTCTATGAGGTGGTCGGTCAGCAGCGACCCCAATCCCTGCCCTCTGTAGTCCGAGTCTATACGCATGCCCTGAAACCACGCCTCGGTCTCAGTG
>NZ_CABPRH010000171.1:0-451 GCF_902410085.1 Haloferax sp. KTX1
GTCAGGATGAGCCCACGGCCGAACATGCTCTCGTCTTCTGCGATTGCGCCGACGGCGGCGGCCCCGATCCCACGTTCCGCGTATCCCGAACCGAGCGCAGCCAGCCCGACAGCGAGGGCTGCAGCAGCTTCTCCCGGGATAGCCGGAGCAGCGGCGCCACCTTCTTGCAGTACAGCGTTGACAACGAGTGCGATAGTTTCTATCATGTTGTTGAGATCCTCTCTGAGGTTGCTCGTGTCCGAACAGGCGTATGTGACTCCACGGACTTCATAAAGCTTCCCAAAACACTTCGTCAAGATGCTGTTCCGTGGGTTTAGCCGCGCTCTCAACCACGGTTGTCATCTGGTACCAGCCCCCGAGTACGCGACGGTAGGGCAGTAGCTACCGGAGTACCGACAAATATCGGAAGTAAGGTCGATAGCGGTCAGTCGTCAGTGGTGTAGGTCCGCTC
>NZ_CABPRH010000172.1:0-451 GCF_902410085.1 Haloferax sp. KTX1
CACTGACCCAGATCGCGAAGGCGTGAAATTTGAGGTTCGAAGAGGGAATTTAAAAGCATACAACCTAAGTGAGGGCGAATGCAGCCTCCTTGCGTTCTGCTATTTTGTAGCCAGCTTGGAAGGCACCGAATCACAAGGAAAGGATTTAATTATTTATATTGATGACCCTGTTTCAAGCCTTGATAGTGATCATATATTCTTTGTTTATAGCTTAATTCACGGGTTGATCACTAACCCAACTATTGATCAGAATGGATCCAAAAAAGATCGATATAAGCAGCTTTTCATTTCCACACACAACCTCGATTTTCTAAAATTCGCAAAACGACTTCCAAAACCAGGTCATGGAGGAAAGGGCCACTTTATAATAGAAAGAAGTGGCTGTGGCAGCATTATAAAACCTATGCCACATTACCTGCGACAATATGTGACTGAGTTTCACTACCTATTC
>NZ_CABPRH010000173.1:0-451 GCF_902410085.1 Haloferax sp. KTX1
CTTGGTTTCAGGTGGCGACGGCGGTGAAGTGGAAAGTTTCGACGTCCAGTATGGTTACGGATTCAGCTCCTACTGGCAGGCCAAGGCCGGGTTGGGATATCAGACCACCTTTGGGCCCGGGTCGGACCGGGACAGAGCTTCGGCCGTAGTCGGTGTTCAGGGGCTGGCCCCTTACTGGTTTGAGGTGGACACCGGCCTGCGCGTCAGTGAGGATGGCGATGCGGTGGCCGAATTCGAGGGCGAGTACGACTGGCTGTTCACCCAGCGCGTGATTCTGCAGGGCCGAGCGGAGACCAGCTATGCTTTTAACGAGGTGCCTGAGTTCGGTGTCGGGGAAGGCCTCAATGGCCTGACGCTGGGCCTGCGCCTGCGTTATGAGCTCATGCGGGAGTTCGCACCCTATGTGGGCATCCGCTGGCAGGATCAGTACGGAGACACAGCGGACCTGACC
>NZ_CABPRH010000174.1:0-451 GCF_902410085.1 Haloferax sp. KTX1
TGGTCCCCAGCCGCCGTCTCAGGCGGCTCATGTGAGTGTCCACGGTGCGCGTGTTGATATCACTGGATACGCCCCATACGCGCTCCAGAAGCATTTCCCGCGTGAGGAGCCTGCCCTGGTTCTGGAACAGGAACAGGGTCAGGTCGAAGTCCTTGTCGGTCAGCTCGATCAGCTCGCCCTCGCAGTGGATGGTGCGTTTGGTGGTATCAATCACGAAGGGGCCAAACGTCAGCACCTCCTTATCCACCTCCGGGGTGACTCGCCGCAGCAGGGCGCGGACTCTTGCCAGCAGTTCCCCGGGACGCAGCGGTTTGGCCAGGTAGTCATCCGCCCCCGCGTCCAGTGCCTTGATGATGTCCTGCTCACTGTCGCGCTGGGTTACAAACAGAACCGGTATCGGCCAGTCAAAGTTGAAGCGCACCTGGCGCAGCACATCGATGCCGTCGATATA
>NZ_CABPRH010000175.1:0-451 GCF_902410085.1 Haloferax sp. KTX1
ATCCAGGACAGTATCGAACAAGAAGTCAGCGAGGCGATAGAAACGGCGGAGCAGACAGAGACGAGTCCGGACAACATCGTCGAGCATGTGTACGAGGACGTTCCAGCGCGGCTCGAAGAACAGCGGGACGAACTGAACCGGCTGCGCGAGAAGTATGACGACGGCGCGTTCTCGGAGGTGCTGGAATGAGTTCGACAGCCAGTACGCAGACGGGGCAAAACGCACAGCGTCTCACCCTCGTGGAGGCGATACAGGACGGACTGTACACGGAAATGTCGCAAGACGATAGCGTCGTCGTTCTGGGCGAAGACGTCGGGAAGAACGGCGGTGTTTTCAGAGCAACCGACCAGCTATACGAGGAGTTCAGCGAAGACCGCGTCATCGACACGCCACTGGCAGAAGCCGGAATCATCGGGGCTTCGATTGGACTCGCCCAGACCGGCATGAAGCC
>NZ_CABPRH010000176.1:0-451 GCF_902410085.1 Haloferax sp. KTX1
GTCTGAGCCCAGAATCGAACGGTGGCTGAACTGCTGGCGGAACCCCTAGTTGGTCTCGACGAGACGCGCCGCGATCCGCTGTGCGCCGATGGTCGGCGCGACGTCCGGTTCGTCGGCGGCGATGACTTCGATGTCGCGGTTCAGCTCCGCACTGAGTCGCTCCTCGAACTCGTCGACGATGCCGGGGATACAGGCCATGCCGCCGGTGATGGCGATCGGCCGGTCCAGTGCTAGCTGGTACACCTTCATGTAGTCGTTCGCCAGCTCCGGCAAGAACGTGTTCGCCAGTTCGTCGACAGCATCGTCGAGGTACTCGTTGACCGCGTCCATCACCGAGCGCTCGATGGTGAACTCGTGTGAGCCGCCGCCGGGCTGCTGGATGATGTCCGTGAACGGCTCGAAATCGACGAAGTCGGCGTGTTCCTCCTTATATTCGCGGGCAGTCTGATTG
>NZ_CABPRH010000177.1:0-451 GCF_902410085.1 Haloferax sp. KTX1
CAGCCATGCCGCCATGGGAATGACCAGGCGGGGGAATACACTCATCCAGCCCTGGGGAAGCCGTTCATCGGCGACGAAGCGTTGCAGGGCAAGTATCGCGTGCTGGCGGGCTTCACTGATGCCCTCGGCCGGAAGAGGGCGACCCTCGGGCCAATAGGCGCCAGGCAGGATGACCTCGCGGGGGGCGTGCCCTGTGTGATCGGTGCGTTCCGCCATACGCCTGTCCGGGCTCCCGTTCAGAGGTTGCGCTCGCCGCGGCGATAGACATTTTCGTAGACGTGGTTGGTGGCCTCCACGAATCCATCGATGCTGCCGCAGTCAAACCGCCGGCCCCGGAATTGGTAGGCCAGGACACAGCCGTTCTTTGCCTGCTCCAGAAGGGCGTCGGTAATCTGGATCTCGCCACCCTTGCCGGGCTGGGTTCGTTCCAGGATATCGAAGATGTCCGGGG
>NZ_CABPRH010000178.1:0-451 GCF_902410085.1 Haloferax sp. KTX1
ACGATCGGGAGTACCTGGACGGGATGGGTCTCGACGACGAACTCGTGGACGAACTCTGCGGTGGGTCCTCGTCGACATCGCCGACGTCTTCCTCTGTCTCGGCGACCCAGCCCGACGCTGGGCCCGACGTTGACGTCGACGTGGCGGACAAACCGCAACTGCGTGGCCGTGCGTATCCTGATTCCGCCGAGGAACCGGAGATTGCCCTGCTGGACCCCCGGGGGCAACTCTCCATTACCGGGTTGACCTACCACGAGGTGGCCCCACAGACCTCCGAGTGGCTGGGCGATCTCCTTGCGGACCTCATCCCGACGACGGCCCGGTGCGTCCAGGATCTCGCGATCCTGCACGAGGAAGGTCCCGATCCCGCGGACCCCCGACAGAGTAACTACGAGGTGCCACGGTTCGTCCAGCGTGTCCTCGTCGAGGAGGTCGCCGACCTCGAAGACGC
>NZ_CABPRH010000179.1:0-450 GCF_902410085.1 Haloferax sp. KTX1
GAATGATGATGTTGATGCCCGGCTCCAGCGTGCGGCTGTAGCTGCCAAGGCGTTCGATCACCATGGCCTCCGACTGCTGGACGATCCGAATGCCCTTCGCCAGGACAGCGATAACCAGTGCCGCCAGTACCACACTGATGATCAGGCTTGCTTCCATCATGTTTCGTCTCCTTCTGCTTCCGTTGCAACAATGGCGGTAATGCCTTCAAAGCCGATCACCCGGACTCGTTCACCCGGATCAGGCGTGTCTCCGTTATCCAGCCGCACGGGAAACCAATTCCCTTCCAGAGCAACGCCAACCCGTTCGTCGTGCTTTTCCACCACGCCGGTGCGCTGACGATAACCGCTTTCACCGGCAACCCCCGTCCGACTCTGGCGCCCCTGGAAGTGACGCCGATACCAGATGACAAAACCGGGGGTCAGCACCAGGGCGGCGCCCATGAAGAGGAG
>NZ_CABPRH010000180.1:0-449 GCF_902410085.1 Haloferax sp. KTX1
TCGTCGATGCGCTGGAAAATCCTGGCGGCAAATATCAGCATAACGGTAAAGAACAAACGTATCCGAATATCAAAATGATCTGGTGGGCGGGTGGCGGTAACTTTACCCATCACCAGGATACTAATCGTCTGATTAAAGCATGGCAGAAACCGGAGATGATCGTCGTTTCTGAATGCTACTGGACCGCAGCAGCCAAACACGCAGATATCGTATTACCGATCACCACATCGTTTGAGCGCAATGACTTGACGATGACCGGTGATTACAGCAACCAGCATATTGTGCCGATGAAGCAGGCTGTTGCTCCGCAATTTGAAGCGCGTAACGATTTTGACGTGTTTGCCGATCTTGCGGAATTACTCAAACCTGGCGGAAAAGAGATCTATACCGAAGGTAAAGATGAAATGGCGTGGCTGAAATTTTTCTATGATGCCGCTCAGAAAGGTGCC
>NZ_CABPRH010000181.1:0-449 GCF_902410085.1 Haloferax sp. KTX1
CGATTGGGACGTTCGTCTCGGGCCACGTCCCGTTCCCGCCAGTGACGGCGATTTCATCGCCAGTCTCCAGTTCATCAAGTCTGACCCAGTCTCCATCGGGCTGACGCACACGGTGATTGTTCGATCCGGTCAACTCGAACCCACGACGTGTCTCTATCGTCACGGTATCGTGGTCCGGGATAATGTTAGAGTCGTACACTTCGCGTGCTTGTTCACCATCGGAGACGGTGACATGGTCCGATACCACGTCCTCCATTGGAACTAACCCATCAGCCGTGAAAACCGGCGTCTCAGGGTCTACACAGGCCCAACCCTCGTTCATCACCTTCGTCATTTTCTGCGGCGCAAAGTAGTAGGCCTCCCGTCGGAGCAGTTCCAAGAGTTCCGTCTGCCAATCTTCCATCTCGGTCGCGCGTTCGGCGTCCCCGTCGTACTGCATGCCGTGTTTC
>NZ_CABPRH010000182.1:0-449 GCF_902410085.1 Haloferax sp. KTX1
GTCGGTCACTGCGTCGGCGATGGACTCCATGGTCTCGACGCCCTCGACTGTCTTTGTGTTGATGAGCGGGCGGATGTGGAGCACACCGGGGCCGGCGTGGGCGTAGAAGGAGGCGAAGGTGTCGTGTTCTTCGAGAATCTCCTGGAAGTCGGCGACGTACTCCGGGAGATTCGCCGGCGGGATGGCGGTGTCCTCGATGAACGAGCCGTGTTTCTCGTCGGTCGTCCGCGAGAGCAGTATCGGGAGGCCGGACTTGCGCATCTTCCAGAATTTTTCCCGTTTCGCCTCGTCGTGGGCCTCCATGGCGTCGAACGCCCGCACCGGCGTGTCGACGACGGTCCGGCCATCTGTTGGGGCAGCGATCGAACCGACGCCGTTCGTTCGGTCTGCCAGGAGGTCGGCGACCTTCCGCCGGCCGCTCTCCGCGTCGTCGGCGTAGAACTCCACGA
>NZ_CABPRH010000183.1:0-447 GCF_902410085.1 Haloferax sp. KTX1
TACAGCCACCCAAATTTGGCCAAGCCGTAAACCTAGTGAACTCCACTGGAATGAGGATTATACCATGGCCGATGAACTGCTTGAAAACGCCGATCTCGCCGAACTGAACAGACTGCTTCAGAGACTCCAGATGCTCCAAAGTGAGCCCCTTTGGACTGTCAACGATGTGGCAGAGTTCCTCCGCATCAGCCCACGCCACTTGAGAGAAAGGATCATGGCCATAGACAGCGAATTCCCTCGCCCTATCCACCTGCCCGCGGAAAAGGGCCAGGGAGCACAGCGGTGGCAGCCGGCACAGATACGTCAGTGGCTCGCATCAACGGCGAGGCAGTCAGGCGCAGGTTTTTCCTGTAGGTGAGCGCAATGTTAATTGTCACGCCCAGGCCCAAGCGGCGCTTCGCCACGATCAATCCGCCGTGACTCGCTAAACACGTGGATGGCATAGGC
>NZ_CABPRH010000184.1:0-447 GCF_902410085.1 Haloferax sp. KTX1
TTTTCAACCGGCGTGATTGGTGAACCGTTGCCGCTGGCGCGCATGCTCCAGGCCATCCCGGAAACGGTAACAGGTCTGGATGCTAACGGCTGGTCCAGAGCTGCGTCAGCCATCATGACCACGGACACAGTGCCCAAAGGCGCCACCCGACGGGTGATGATCGACGGCGAGCCGGTGCACATTTCCGGCATCAGCAAGGGCGCCGGCATGATCCGGCCGAACATGGCGACCATGCTCGCGTTCGTTACCACGGATGCCGGCATTCCGGCGGAAACGCTCACCCCGTTGGTGCGCGAACTGGCGGAGTCCAGCTTCAATCGCATCACGATTGATGGTGACACTTCCACCAACGATGCCTGCCTGCTTGCGGCCACTGGCCAGAGCACTGCGGATGTGGTGGATGCCGAGGGGCATGTGGTCCCCGCCCTGCGCGAGGCACTGGCGTCC
>NZ_CABPRH010000185.1:0-447 GCF_902410085.1 Haloferax sp. KTX1
GGCCAGGGCCTGATCCCGGCCGATAGCGCTTTGCAGGATCTGGTCAAAGCGCAGCTGCTGGTGATCGTTGAAGTCCTCGTAGCCGGCTGCCAGCCCATACACGCGCTGGGCCACCATCGATGACAGCGAGTGGCGAACCTTCGAGCTCATGCGTGAATCGTTCAATGCGCCGGCAAGCTGGCGGGTCAGGCCATGGCGTTTATCGACTTCGCGAAGCAACAACAATCCGGCGTCGGAGCTGATGTGGCCACCGGAGAAATCGGCTTCAATGAGGCGGCGACCGAGTGGCGAGAAGGCGAGCTTTTCAGGTACCATTCTGGATAGCGGCTTTTGGTGTGAATTCGTGTGTAGGAGCTTGAATTCTAACACTTTAAGCCGCGTCTTCCTTCCTCCTCATGAGAAATCCGGGTTAGGGTTTAAAGATGCTTTATGGACACCTGCAAAGAC
>NZ_CABPRH010000186.1:0-447 GCF_902410085.1 Haloferax sp. KTX1
CATCAGAACACCGCTACGCGTAATATGCCCAAGTGCCCGTCGCCCCTTACCATCATGGTTGAGATGCCCATGGCTTTCTATGATGCGGTCTACATCAATTAGTAGGTTTGTCTCGAATTTTTTGAAGCTCAATGATGGCATCAAAGAACCCTCTACTGCTTAGATTTCCGGTGCGCCGGTCCGCCAGAAGCAATTTGTTAAGACTTCTTTAGACTTTTGGGTAAAAACGCGTCGATTTCCTCATCGGAGAAAGTCATATCTTCTAGGTTTTTCAACGCTTTTTGGGCCTTTTTGTATGCTGTAAAATTAGTGCTTGGCGCGCCTGAATAAAGAGAATGCAGTTCGGTCAACAAATCATCTCGTTTTTCTCGAACTTGCTGCTCAGTGGATGAGTTAGAGCGCAAATCAGTTAGAAGAGATAGGTACTGCTCTCGGATAAGCCATAAA
>NZ_CABPRH010000187.1:0-446 GCF_902410085.1 Haloferax sp. KTX1
GTCGAGTTTCCCCCGCATCTATGCCTCCCGATGGACGCGGGTGACGTGGCCCCCACAGCCACACTGCTGGACGTACTCCACTGAAATGGTCTCGCCGAACGCCTCCGCCAGCGCATCGAACAGGTAGGTTTCCGGGTGGCCGTGGTCGGCGTGGCTCACCAGATTGACGTGGTTCCCAGCCGTCGTCATCTCGACGGCGTCGATGGCCTGTTCGACGACAACATCGGGGTCTTCGGCGTGTGCGGGCGTCTCCAGGTTCGCCGACCAGGAGTTGTCGTGAACCTCGGTTGTAACCGGAGGCACGTCCTCGTGGGAATGGCTCATATGTACCGGTTGACGGCGGGCGTCCCTCGGTCCTATCCCGAAGATGTTCGGGTTATTATACACAACGGATTGCAGAGAGGAATTCGTCTGAGCGACTTTATCACACGTATTGCTACGACACC
>NZ_CABPRH010000188.1:0-446 GCF_902410085.1 Haloferax sp. KTX1
GTAGGATCACGACCAACCCTGCGCGCGGGGCTGCCCGGTTAATCCCGGCAGTGTTCTGGTGCGTTCATCGCCCTGAGAGGTGGGACAGTTGCCGGAGCACTCCAAAGCGTTCGATCCACCTGAACGAGTCCATCTGGGGCATGGCGGTCAGGAACCATCCAGGGGACGTAGGGGGTGTGCGTGGCCTCAATGCGCGAATCGTCGCTTGCTGAACCTGAGCGCGGACATCCTGCTCGATCGGTTCTACGTTTTCCGGATGCACCTCGGCGATGAAGTCCTCCCTAAAGCAATCCCGCCACAGGTTGTTCCAGAGATCCTCCCGGAAGCCGGCTGGATCCTTAGAAACATCTGGCTGAAGTAGCAGAACGCACTCGAATCGAGGGTGAGCGACCTTGGTGTCGCTGAAGCCCTGGTCCACCCGTAAGACACGTAGAGCACCCTGGACA
>NZ_CABPRH010000189.1:0-446 GCF_902410085.1 Haloferax sp. KTX1
GGGTTGTTTCGATATCATTTTCTAGTCTGTTGCTCAGGACCTCTCGGGACGACGAACTACTGCTCCCGCCAAGGCGATTAGCCTCCACGTCGATATAGTCTTGATCCATGGCCACCACGATTTCATCTTCTCCTGCTACTGCGTGCGTCCGTAGCTTCTCTTTTAACCCGTTCCAGTTGTCTCTTCGGAAGAATTCAGCGCTGTCCGGATCGAGGTTTTTAGATTCGATTGCTGGGTCCTTGAGCGTCCGTCCGTTGATTTCTACCTCAGTGTTCGCTTTCGCATCGATGTCGCTACTAGAGCCACCTCTCTCACTGTTGACGTTCTTGAACGCATCACTGTTCTCGACACCGTCGGCAATGTCCTGACTGTACTCATCCGCGATATCATCCGAAGAGAGGTCTTTTTCGAGTTCGATATCGCCATCGCCGGCATCGATATTAGAC
>NZ_CABPRH010000190.1:0-445 GCF_902410085.1 Haloferax sp. KTX1
CTCCGGCGCTGGCCTGAACATGATTGCCTTCGCTGTCGCGATACTCTGCTTCTCCATCCAGAATCACATTTAAAATATCGACTTTGGGATAGGTTCGCGGCTGAAAGGCGGCACCTGGGGCCAGCACTTCCTGGTTAAGCACACGCAGGGAGGCATAGCCTAACAATTTCGGGTCGAAGTAGTGTCCAAAGGAAAAAGTATACCGGGCCTGCAACCATCCGTAGTCTGCTTGTCCACACTGCCTGGCAGTTCGGGTAGTAATCATAATTCTTGACCTCTCTTTACTTCCTTTTATGGTAAGGGGCTGGACGCTACATTGTTAGCCAGATATTCTGCCCGGTATGTTCAAATTTCCTGAATGAGAACGAAATGGCCAAAGAAAGGGCATTAACGCTGGAAGCACTACGGGTTATGGATGCGATCGATCGCCGGGGCAGTTTTGCGG
>NZ_CABPRH010000191.1:0-445 GCF_902410085.1 Haloferax sp. KTX1
TGATTCGGTGTAGTCCAGGGCTTGCTGCAGGCGCTGGCGTGCGTATCGGGCATTTCCCAGCCCGGTCTCCGGATCCACGATGTTATGGGCTTCCAGCTGGCGGTTTTCCGCCATCAGCAGCTGGTTGGTATGGAGCAGGGTGTTGTGGCGTTCCACCAGCCGGTCCGCTGCAAAAACCCGGGGCATGAGCTGTCGGGTCATCTCGGATTTGTAGATGAAATCATCCACACCCCGATCGAATGCGTTGCTCAGCGCCTCCACGCTTTCCTTGCCAGTGAGCAGTATCACGTAGGTGTAGTGGTTGCTCTGTTCGTCCTGCTGGCAAACACGATCCGTCAGATCCAGCCCGTCCATCTCAGGCATCAGCCAGTCGGCAATGAGGATGCTGATGGATGTCCGGTCGAGGGTTTCGAGGGCACCCGCTGCGGTATTGACCACCTGGAGA
>NZ_CABPRH010000192.1:0-445 GCF_902410085.1 Haloferax sp. KTX1
TTCTTCGCCATCGCGGACGGGCGAACCGACGGCTTCACCGCTGGGGACGACGGCGAAACCGGGCCGGGGCCGTCCGGAGGGACACGATGAGTTCCGCGGGCGTCGACGCGGGTCCGTCGCGGTCGGCCGGAAACTCCCTCGTCGGAGACATCTGGGTCAATTTCAAGCGGTGGACCCGGAAGGCGATTCGGAATCCGACCGTCGTCTTTCTCGAACTCTTCATGGCGGTGTTCTCCCTGCTGATGTTCACGGCCGTCTTCGGCGACGTCGGCACTCTCGCTCTCGAACGGGCCGGATTCGAGGGCGTCGGCTACCTCCCCTTCGTCCTCCCCGCGGCCGTCGTCCAGGTGTCGATGTCGTCGTCGCTCTCCTCCGGCCTCGGACTGGTCGAGGACCTCCAGACGGGGATGTTCGAGAAGGTGACCGTCTCGCCGATGCGCTGGAC
>NZ_CABPRH010000193.1:0-443 GCF_902410085.1 Haloferax sp. KTX1
CTCAAGAGCAACGGCACGCTCCACGTCCGCGTCCCGAAGGCTGAGCCTGGGCACGACGAGGACGCGGCAACGGATGTGGGCGTTGAAACCGACGACAGCGGGACTGACGGGGGAACCGAAGCGGATGCAAATACCGATGTCGAAGGCGAAGCCGAATCAGCTGACGAGGGCGAAGACGACTCCTGATTGGAGCGTATACACTTTCTCACAGCGTATTCACTCGTCCCAGTCACGCGTCGGGTCGTCCAGCGCGGCGAACTCTTCGGAGCCGTCGAACCGCGTTGGGTCGACCCGGTCGGGCAAATGCTCGGAGAGCGGATTCGGGCGATTGAGAACGTCTGCGGCGAGATAGTCGCCCATCGCTGGCGCGCGCATGAGCCCGTGGCCCTGCCAGCCGGTCGCCACCCAGAGCCCGTCGGCGACCTGCCCGGCCAGCGGCGTGC
>NZ_CABPRH010000194.1:0-443 GCF_902410085.1 Haloferax sp. KTX1
ATTACCAGCAGCCCGTGCATGATCCCGACAGCACCCTGGTCGAGATCGTGCGCAACAACATCGAAGGGCTGAACGAGGGCAACGCGGCAGTGGACGCCGATGCCAACCAGCTCCAGACCCTGGCGGATCGGCTGGAAGAAGCCGGCTATTCGGATCTCGGCGCCCTGGCCGACCAGGCCAGTGAAAGTTCCCTGCCCGTGGTTGTAACGCTGCTCGACACCGACGCCGAAGCAGCCAGCACACCCGAGGTCTATCTCAAGCTGCACCTTCTGTCGCATCGACTGGTGAAGCCCCACACCGTCAACCTCAAGGGCATCTTCCCGCTGCTGCCGAACCTGGCATGGACCAACGAGGGTGCCATCGATCTCGAGGAACTCTCCCAGCGCCAGCTTCAGGCGCGCGCCGCCGGCCGGGTTCTGGAAGTGAAGGCCGTGGACAAGTTC
>NZ_CABPRH010000195.1:0-443 GCF_902410085.1 Haloferax sp. KTX1
GGGCACTCACGGCCGCGAACGGACCGGTTTCGTGTCGGGCGACTGCCATACGAACTCAAGGCACGGCTGTGGGAAAAATCCCCATCCGCGTTGTTTCGGTACTACCGCCAGTTCGACCGGTCCAGCACGAACCCCGAGATGTGCGAGGCCAATTCTCTGGCAGCCCGTTCGGTGTCCGCGTGGAGTTCGCCGGACACCGGGCCGGCCTCGCCACCGACGCCCTCCGTCTCCGATATCGGGTCCGTGGTCGTCGGGTACGGTCGGCGGGACCGGACACGGTCACGAAGCGCCTGCACGGTGGTGTCCGAGAGCTCATACGACAGGTGCTGGAGGTCGTACCGGACGATGAACCCCCGCGTCGCGTCCCTGACGGCGAGGACCGGCTGCCCCCGGTCCCGACAGCGCTCCCAGATCTCGCGCTGGTGTTCCCGCGTGGCGTACAC
>NZ_CABPRH010000196.1:0-443 GCF_902410085.1 Haloferax sp. KTX1
GGAACAGGGCGAGGCCGACGCCGCGGAGTACAACGTCGAGCAGGACCGTCATCTCGCCGCCGGCGATGCCGACGAGTCCGAGGAGGTCGTACACCCCGGACACAGCGAGCGCAGGAGCCATCAACAGGAGCGAACTGAACGCGAACGCTGCCCGCTCGCCACGGGAGACCGGCGCGTACGCGAACCCGATGACTGTCGCGGCCAGTGCGACGACGCCGAGGAAGACGCCGATCACGGGGATGAGAATCTCGGGGATCGCGTAGCCGACATCGAGGAGGTCCGCGGTCCCGACGACCCGGTATTTGTCCCCGATGTCGAGGGTGGCAGCGTCAGGGTTGCGCCGCAACAGGATGATGCCCGGCGTGACGATGAACGCGAACGGGACGATGGCCTTGTTGAGCGACAGCGAGAACGCCTCGATACCGGTCTCGAAGGCATCGGAC
>NZ_CABPRH010000197.1:0-443 GCF_902410085.1 Haloferax sp. KTX1
CGACAACACTGTGGATGCGGTAAGCGAAGTCCAGCGGTGTTGATCCCGCAGGCAAATCAACGACGTAACCTTTCGGCGTAAAGACGTACACCCGGTCGTCAAAGACCTGGCTGCGTACTTCGTCGAGCATTTCGCCGGAATCAGCCATCTCTTCCTGCCACGCAATCAGTTTACGCAGCCAGGCAATTCGGTCTTCATGTCCCGAACGTGCGCCGCCAGCTGCCGCGCCTTCTTTATATTTCCAGTGCGCAGCAACACCCAACTCTGCATCTTCATGCATCTGTTTGGTGCGGATTTGGATCTCTACGGTTTTGCCACCTGGTCCCAGAACCACGGTATGAATAGACTGATAACCGTTTGGTTTCGGGTTAGCGACGTAATCGTCAAACTCATCCGGCAGGTGGCGATAGTGAGTGTGCACTATCCCCAGTGCGGCATAACAA
>NZ_CABPRH010000198.1:0-443 GCF_902410085.1 Haloferax sp. KTX1
AGCCTGAGCTCCAGGGTGGACTCTGCCTTCTCGAAATCACTGATCACGGCCTCAACCTCCGGTGTTTTTTGGGAGAAAACCAGAGTCGTTTTCCAGGATGTAATGGGGCTGTAGGTGATGCTCGGGATCGGTCGGGTTGTCAGCGCATCAGTGACCGGCGCCGTGAAATCCAGCAGATAGTCACCACGCTCCGCCCTGAGCATGCGAAGGGCCGCAACATGCGTCGACGCCTTGTCGATTCGGGAGGCATTCGCCTCCTTCAGGGCATCCAGGCGGCCCAGGTAGGTATAGCCGCGGATCAGGATCAATTCCTCACCATGGAGCTCGGAAATCCCGCCGACCGGTTCCGTTTCTTCCAGATGGTAGGCATTCAGCCGGATGCGTGGAAAGCTGAAATCCGGCTCCTGCGTCCAGCCCGAAATGGCCGGCACGCCCTGTGATCC
>NZ_CABPRH010000199.1:0-442 GCF_902410085.1 Haloferax sp. KTX1
GTGCGGCGATGGTGGAAAAGGGACGGCGCGTGCTGCTCGTCGATCTGGATCCGCAAGGTTGTCTGACCTTCTCCCTTGGTCAAGATCCCGACAAACTACCGGTGTCTGTGCACGAGGTGTTGCTCGGTGAAGTCGAGCCCAACGCCGTGCTGGTCACCACCATGGAGGGAATGACGTTGCTGCCGGCCAACATTGACTTGGCGGGCGCCGAGGCAATGCTGCTGATGCGGGCAGGCCGTGAGTACGCGCTCAAACGCGCGTTGGCCAAATTCTCCGACCGGTTCGACGTGGTCATCATCGACTGTCCGCCGTCGCTGGGTGTGCTCACCCTCAACGGGCTGACGGCCGCCGACGAGGCCATCGTGCCGCTGCAGTGCGAGATGCTGGCGCACCGGGGTGTCGGCCAGTTTCTGCGGACGGTCGCCGATGTCCAGCAGATCAC
>NZ_CABPRH010000200.1:0-442 GCF_902410085.1 Haloferax sp. KTX1
GTGGGAGGTAGCGCCAGGGGGGTGCCCCTGGCAGCTGGCGTGTCCGGGGACGGCAACTCAGAAACTGAAGATGGCGCCGACCATGACGTTGTCGCCTTCGTCGTTCGGTTTGTCGTACCAGCCGGTTTCCGCCCACAGGCTCAGTGGCTTGTAGAGCTGGTGTGAGATGCCCAGGGTGAATTCGTCCCGTTCTTTGACGGATGTTTCGTCATCCGGGGAGACGCGCTGGACGGCGCCGTAGTACTCAGTGCGGTCCTGGGTGAAAGTGCCGCGCAGGGCGGTGAAGGTGGTCTCATCGCCGGCAGGATCGTTGTCCACGTTTTCCTGAATGGCGTACTTGGCGCCGAACTCAAGCTGGCCCATGTCGTAGATGCCGGATACGCCGTAGGTGTTTTCGCCGACGTAGATGTCACTGCCGGGGATGCTGGTGCCATCGCTGTAT
>NZ_CABPRH010000201.1:0-442 GCF_902410085.1 Haloferax sp. KTX1
GCTCACACCAGTCCGCCCAGACGTCAATGACGACGGGCACGGACATGGAGGCTTCGAGCACCACCTGCTGAAAGTTCTCAAGCGTGGCATCGACAACGTACTGGGAATTGCTCATAGGGTTGAATCCTGTTTCGGGACGATTCCGTAGTATCGCGTTAGATGGGGGCTCCTCCTGGATTGTTCAACCCGGCCCCGCCCCTTGATTTACTGGTTTTAGACATCATGTCTGCGGGAGTAATGGTGTTTGGTGATCGGAAGGGGGACCATGACGGACAACGACGCAATTGAGTACATCGGCAGGGACGACAATGGCGATCACGCCAGTAACCACCAGGGCCTTGCCCTGCCCTACCAGGTGCTGCCAAAACGGCTCTACATCATGCCCGTATCCGGGCGCCCCTTTCTCCCGGCCCAGGTCCAGCCAGTGGTACTGGATCAGGAC
>NZ_CABPRH010000202.1:0-442 GCF_902410085.1 Haloferax sp. KTX1
GGGTCCGGGTATCTGAAGCTGGCCCCACACGGGCCGTTGCTCTGGAGCATCGTGCTGACTGGCGCAGTCGGGAAATACTGGCTCGGCTACTCGTGGGACGACCTCTACGAGGGGCTCGCGGACAGCAGTTGCGAGATGGTGTGCGAGCACGGCGAGGACGCCGGTCCGCTCAAGGAGCCCACCGAGACTGAGAGCCGCGACGACGACGGCAATCGTCCAGGCCGACCCCGAGATGCCACCGCTTGCCAGCAGGTCGTTCACGAGGTCCATCCCCGTTTCAGGGGCCGTCCCGTCGAGAAAGACGGTCCAGGCGGCAGTGAACGACCGGCCCTGAACGAAGATGGTCGTGAAGGTCCCGGCAAAGACCCCGGCGACCAGCGTCGGGAGCGCGGGGATCCCGTACAGCGCCAGCCCGAAGGTGACGACGAGCGGGAGAAGTACC
>NZ_CABPRH010000203.1:0-442 GCF_902410085.1 Haloferax sp. KTX1
AATGAGGGCTTGGGGCCAACAAGAAATCTCGGCATTGAAATGGCGTATTCTGAGTATATATATTTTTTTGATTCTGATGATATATTACCTGAAAATTTTGTTGAAAAAATAAAAAAATGCTTGTCCGAATTTGACTCGGATATCATTTTCTTCTCTGGGGAATGTTTTGGGAATTTTGGTCTAAGAACAAGGGTGCCCAATTACAGACGAGGGGTCTATCGAACAATGGATAAAGAAGAGGCCCCTATCCGAGAAATGCGGAAAAAGAATATATTATTTCCGAGTGCTTGCCTTTACGTTAGCAGGAAAAGCATATGGATAAAAAATTTGCTCAGGTTCAAGGCTGTAGTTCATGAAGATGAAGATGTTATATTCCCGTTAATAAGTTTTTCTTCTCGAATAACAGTTATAGACGATGTTCTCTTTTATCGAAGGATACGGG
>NZ_CABPRH010000204.1:0-188 GCF_902410085.1 Haloferax sp. KTX1
GGGGGAACGCTTTTGCTCTCGCTCGGCGACGTTCGTGTGTGACATACTCTATCTCGATTCTTCCGGGGGACGGTATCGGCGTCGAGGTCATCGATGCGACGCGGCCGCTCCTCGACGACGCCGCTAACGCGGGCGGATTCGACGTCGAGACGACGCGGTACGACTGGGGGAGCGAACGCTACCTCGAA
>NZ_CABPRH010000205.1:0-441 GCF_902410085.1 Haloferax sp. KTX1
GGCCGCCGTCGTCGGTTTCGGTCTCAGTCGCTGTCTCCGTCGGCGTCGCGGTTTCCGATTCTGTCTCCGTCTCGGTTGGCGTTGCGGTTTCCGTCTCAGACTCGTCGCCACCCAGTAGCCCGTCATCCGTCTCGGTCTCCGTCGGTGTCGGCGTCGGGGTTTCAGTTTCCTCGTCGCCGTCCGGTGACTCGTCGGCCGACCCGTTGTCGGGCTCAGCGCTCGTTCCGTTGCCGGTCGGGTACTGCGCTTTGTTGCCGAAGATATCCGTCTGGATCTCCTGTTGGTAATCGATAGCGTCCAGATCGACCCGGAACTGCTCCCCGCCGCCCTCCAGCACGAGGTAGAAATCGATGTAGAGGTCCGTCCGCTGGTTTCGCTGGAGGTGGGTCACCCACCAGCGGTCGAGGTTCCCGTTCTGGATAGCGGTGTTCGCTTCGAGTG
>NZ_CABPRH010000206.1:0-441 GCF_902410085.1 Haloferax sp. KTX1
GCTGTTGGCTTGGACATCACTATTGACATGATGATCAGTCGCGATGTGGAATGACCGTCCGTCGATAGTAATCGTCATCGCCAACGACTCACTGTCGGCATCGCCATCTTCCTCATCTAACGTTTCTGGGTTAACGATCTCGAAATCCGTCCCGGGCGCTTCGATATTGTCGCCAGTACCACTCTCTAGTTCCGTGTTTTTGTGGTAGGTGAGATCACTCGATGCTTCGGCCGCCTCAATAGCTGCCAGCGCTTCGTCATCAGGTTCCTTACCTTCGGGATCTGCCTCACTTACTTGATTCCAGTAGACTGCTTCAATATCGAATCGATCATCTTCGATCAGATCGTCGACGAATGCAATGTGATCTTCGTGACCGTGCGTGATGACCAATCGGTCGATCGTAATCGGCTCTCCGTATTCACTGTTCTCACGATTCTCGTT
>NZ_CABPRH010000207.1:0-441 GCF_902410085.1 Haloferax sp. KTX1
CCGCCCGCGCGCTCGGGCGCTACGTCGATTTCATCATGGCCCGCGTGTTCGACCACGCGGACGCCGAGGAGCTGGCCGAATACGCCGAGGTCCCGGTCATCAACGGGCTGACCGACGACGCCCACCCCTGCCAGACGCTCGCCGACCTGCTGACCATCCGCGAGCGGTTCGGCGACTTCGAGGACGTCTCCGTCGCGTGGGTCGGCGACGGCAACAACGTTTGCCAGTCCTTCGTCATCGGCGCGGCGATGGTCGGACTGGACCTCACTGTCGCCACCCCGGAGGGCTACGGCATCTCCGATGACGTGGCCGACCGCGCCGCCGCCTTCGGCAACGCGCCCGAGACGACCCACGACCCCGAGGCCGCCGTCGCCGACGCCGACGTGGTGTACTCCGACGTGTGGGTCAGCATGGGCCAGGAGGACCAGCGCGGCCAGAAAC
>NZ_CABPRH010000208.1:0-441 GCF_902410085.1 Haloferax sp. KTX1
CTCATGGGGTCGCTGTCCGGATTCCTGTTCGCGGGATGCTACCGATAGGGATCGGGGAAACCAAGTTCTGCAAGGAGATGCACTTCAAGATTCTCCATGGTTTCCGCCTCGTCGGGGTCCTGATGATCGTAACCCTGCAGGTGAAGCATGCCATGAATCACCAGGTGTGCCCAGTGGGCCTTGAGTGTCTTGCCCTGCTCGGCTGCTTCGCGCTCCATCACACCGGCGCAGACCACCAGATCCCCGAGCAGCCCCAGCTCCACGCCGGGCGGTGCTTCAAAGGGAAAGGACAGCACATTGGTGGCGTAGTCCTTGCCGCGGTATGCCCGGTTGAGTTCGCGGCCTTCAGGCTCATCCACAATCCGAAGGGCGACTTCGGGGTCACCATGACCTGTCTCTTATACACATCTGACGCTGCCGACGATAAGGCTCGTGTAGATC
>NZ_CABPRH010000209.1:0-440 GCF_902410085.1 Haloferax sp. KTX1
CGGAAGGGCCGGTTCGGTTCGTCCCACGCGACGCGGTGTTTTGATGGCCGGTGTTCGAGCCAGTGGTCGCCCGACGGTCCGACTGTCGCTCCGTCGCCGTGCCGCTGTCCGACCGTCGCTTTGACCGCGTGCTGCGGTCAGACTGCGTGCCGCCCGTCGGCTGCCGACTGCGGCCGTTGGCCGTGCGCGTAGTGCCCGAGCGCTGTCCGGTCCCGCCGTCGCTGACAGCGCCCTCGTCGGTCGCACTCGCTCGGTTCGTCTGCGTCTCGACCGTGCCGTCCGGGTCCTGTCCGAAAAACCCGATGCCGCCCAGTCCCGGCAGCGTCCGGGCTTCCTCGACGAGACGGATCGTCCCTTCCTCGGTCACTTCCATGCGTGCCGTCCCGCCGGGGTCGTTTCGCGTCTTGAACGTCGCAAGCGACGCGAACAGGCACCAGAAC
>NZ_CABPRH010000210.1:0-440 GCF_902410085.1 Haloferax sp. KTX1
GTCTATGGCGGTGCCCTGTTGCTGGGTGCGGGCTTCTGGCTGACTCAGGAGATGTCGAAAGAGCCGACCCAAAAGGCGGCTCATCCGTGCCAGTGTGCCCCCAATGAATGCTAGGACCGTTACGTCACCCGGCAACGGGCGTAAGGAACACATTCATCGCCCAGGCCAGTAACAGGATCTGGGGAACCGCGATAACCGGTAACCAGACCGCCGACCGCTTACCGATGTTGCTCCAGATCAGGCCGATTTCGGTATAGTCCGTGGCCACGCCGGCCATCAGGAATATAAAGGGATTACCCAGTGCCCCCACCTGGTTGAAGATCTCGAAGGCCAGCGGCGAGGTGCCTTCGCTGCAGACCTCAATAATGGTGGCAAACACCAGGGTCAGGCCGAGTCCGGCGAGATCCGGCCCGAAGTAGTCCATGAACAGACCCTCGGGC
>NZ_CABPRH010000211.1:0-439 GCF_902410085.1 Haloferax sp. KTX1
TGGGAGAGGTCCGGCTGGATCACGTCGACGGCCCCGTCCTCGAACACCTCCTTGTAGTCCCAGCGCGAATACATCCGCTCGCCGGTCGCAATCGGGATGTCGGTGTGGGCCGCAAGCGCCGGCAGCGCGTCGTTGTGTTCGGGCAACACCGGTTCCTCGATGAACATCGGTTCGTAGGGCTCCATCGCGGACGCCAGGCGCTTGACCATTGGCTTCGTGACGCGGCCGTGGAAGTCGACGCCGATGTCGACCTCCGGGCCGACGGCCTCCCTGACCTCCCGGAGGCGGGTCGCGGCGGCCTCGACAGTGGCCGGGTTGTCGACGCGCTCGATCTCGGGCGTCGCGTTCATCTTCAGCGCCGTGAACCCGGCGTCGACCTGTTCCCGAGCGGCGCTGGCCACGTCAGAGGGCTCGTCACCGCCGATCCACTGGTACACCC
>NZ_CABPRH010000212.1:0-439 GCF_902410085.1 Haloferax sp. KTX1
AGAAGATCCCGTCCGTCGGCCGGATCACGCGCCAGCGGGCATCATCGATGTTGCGGAAGGCAGCGGTTACTCCCAGGTATCGAGTTCCGTCCTGCAGTGCCCGCTCGGCGTGCCAGCTCCCGCCCGGGCGCAGCATGGTTTCTTCCATCGCCACCAGATCCTCGCCGAGTGCAGCCTCCGGATCATCGTGCAGGGCATCAAACCCCGCATCCCGGAAAGTATCCCGGCTCCGGAGTTCATACACACGAAGCAGTACCGGCGAGGCTCGATCCCCGGAATCCGGATTAACCGATTCACCGGCCGTCACATGCACATCCGCCACCGGGTGGAAAAAGGCACACCCACCCAGCATCAGCACCGTCCCCAGAACCAATCCTAAACGCATTATCGATTCCCTTCCGCTTCCTGTTCCCGAATGGCAGCCTCATAGGCCTCGGAA
>NZ_CABPRH010000213.1:0-439 GCF_902410085.1 Haloferax sp. KTX1
ATAGTCCAGGATACGCTCAAGCATCCGTTTCTGCTCAGACGCCCCATCGGTTTTCTCGACCCCGAGAAACAGAAGCAATCCGCTACCGATCTCACCCACGACCTCACCGTCAATACTGACACTGGCACTGCTGACGCGCTGTATAAGCCCCTTCAAAGAACCTCCTCCTGTACCGGTAACAGCAGCCGCTAATGGTGCCAGCCCCAAGCCCCCCGCAAAAGCGCCCCCTGATGGCGCATATCAGGGGGCGCCTGCACCAAAACAGCCCTCGCGCCCGCCCAATGCAGGCCTCACTGACTCAGAGCAACCGCTCAAAAGATCTTTTACTCACTGATTTTAAAAGACTTTCAAAAATCAGGCACAGCGGCTGCTCGGGTAAGAGCAAGTTGCACCGCAACGGACGTAATCAAAACAGCCAACGGAGGCTATTATTATGCAG
>NZ_CABPRH010000214.1:0-438 GCF_902410085.1 Haloferax sp. KTX1
TAATGACACTGGGGCCACGCGGAGCAGTTCCATCGTGCCGCGCTCGATCTCTTCGGTGACAGTGTCGACGGCAACCGATCCGCTGATGAACGGGGGGAGGAACAACAGCAGCGGAATCAGGATCGTGTAGGTGAACCCGAAGTACTGGCTCGCGCTGACAGTATCAGGGAGTGGCACGGGCGGCTGGTCGAGATAGGGCGTCCGCTCCAGTCGCTCCTGGCGCTCCAGCGCGCTCAGGACCCGGCGCACTTCGACGACGATGAGCGTCGACCGGATGCTTCCTTCCGGCACGACAGCAGTGACCGCTATCTGCTCCCCTGGTCCGCGCGTCGACGGGACGTAGTCGCCGCGCAGTATCGCGTCTACCCGTCGCTGATTGAACGCCCGCTGTGCGGCGTCCTCGTTCTCGAAGGCGGTGACGCTGGTCCCATCTTGTTC
>NZ_CABPRH010000215.1:0-438 GCF_902410085.1 Haloferax sp. KTX1
CCGTTTACAGAACGGCTATTCTACCCAGCCTGAGTGGATAGACCGCAAATATATCATCGGATATCCCCTGTTTAAGGACATTGAACGCCCAGCGGACGGGGGAATAATTGGACATATTTAGATTACTTCGGACGGCGATGGAGAAGCGCGTGTCGACGAACCGTCGGGGCCGCGCCCGATATCGGCTCAGTCGGCCGTGGCGGGCGGGAGTTCAGCCTCGGCGGCGACGAGGCGGGCGGCACACTGCTTGAAGTTCGGTTCGTCGGACTGGGGGTCGCGGTCCGAAAGCGTCAGCCGGTTCGTTGCCGGGTGGTGAATGGGGAGCCACACCATCCCCTCGGGGACGCCCTCGTCGCGGTCGATGGCGACCGTCGCGGAGCCACGGCGGGTCTCGACGGTCAGCCGGTCGTCGGTAACGAGGCCGCTGTGTTCCTCGAC
>NZ_CABPRH010000216.1:0-437 GCF_902410085.1 Haloferax sp. KTX1
CACCCTTCACATAGTCCGAGACCGCTTGGTAGAGTTCTCTCTCCGCCGGCGACGGGTCGAACGTTCGCGTATCGACAGTCCGGTCGGTGAAGTCGATGTCCGTTTCGGCCCGTCTGTTCCGAATCATCACCTTGTGCAACCGCTCGTGTAGCTCGTCCCGGTTGACGAGCGTCTCCTGACTACTATCGATGAAGTACTGGTGGAAGACGTCTCGCGTTCCGAAGAGGCCAGGGCGGAATAATGAGACGACATTGTAGAGGTCGGTGAGTTCGTTTTGAATCGGCGTCGCCGTCAGGAAGAACGCGTAGTTGTAGGTAAGTCGATCGATGAGATCGTAGCGGTCCGTATCCTCATTCTTGACATAGTGAGCCTCGTCAAGGACAAGCACGTCCCAATCCCGCTTGAGGACCGTCGAGCGATGCCGGTCGCTCTTGGCG
>NZ_CABPRH010000217.1:0-437 GCF_902410085.1 Haloferax sp. KTX1
GCAGTAAATGGAAGTCAAGTATTGGGATGGTGGCCTTCTCATCCATGAGGTAAGTGCCATCAACCAAATGGAAACCAAGTTCGATGAGGAAAATGCGCCAGCGTCGATACTGGAACAAAAGTCAAAGCGGAATAAAACCGCAATAGCGCAGCAGCTCAGCGATCTGGTGGATAATGAAAAAGAGCCTGGAATGTGGCCTTGGAAGGGGTATGCAGGGTTCAGGATTTCAGACTCCAAAGGCAGGGATGGTGAGTTTGATCTGGTAATTATAACCCACAAGAACATCCTGATCGTTGAGCTAAAGCACTGGCACGGCACCATAGTAAGCTCAGGCGACCGATGGCTCCAAAATGGGAATGATCGGGGCCGCTCCCCCGTCAGCTCGACGAGAGAAAAATTCTATCTTCTGAAAAATAAAATTGAACGCATACGAGACC
>NZ_CABPRH010000218.1:0-436 GCF_902410085.1 Haloferax sp. KTX1
CCCAATGCGGTGTTTGGCGGCTTCAAACTCAAGCCCAGCAGTGAGCGCGAGATCTCGCAGTTCGAGGTCCAGCCCATGCTGCAGGAGGAGATGGACCGTGTCACCGGGTTGCGGGTGGCCACCTTCCCGCGGCCGCCGTTGCCGGCGTCCGGTGGCGGGCTCCCATTCCAGTTCGTTCTGACCACCGGTAATGATTTCGAGCAGCTCAACGAGGTGGCTGATGAGATGCTCCAGAAGGCTAAAAACAGCGGTAATTTCATCTTCCTGGAAAAAAGCATCGACTATAACCGGCCGGTGACGGGCATCAAGGTTGATCGTGAACGGGTTGCGGATCTGGGTCTGTCCATGGCGGATGTCGGCCAGACGCTCTCCACCATGCTCGGTGAGGGATTCGTGAACCGGTTTAACATGGAGGGGCGGGCCTACGATGTGATCC
>NZ_CABPRH010000219.1:0-434 GCF_902410085.1 Haloferax sp. KTX1
GTGAGGATTTGAACCTCGCTATTGCCCGGATCGGTTACAGCACGGTCATTTGAGAGTTGACGCCAGGCCCATATTGATTTTAGGGGAAATATTCAGATCAGCGGAAAGGAGTTGACTAGCGATCAACCAAGCAGCGTGGTTATCGTTCGCCAGTACGCCAGTCCCGTTCGTAGTCGTCTGACTGGCGATCTCGATTCCGTGGGTCCGCTCGATCCACGTCTTTCCCAGCTGCACTTCCTCGATACAGGCGCGTGTTCGAATCGCAGTCGTAGCATCGATGGGCGACGTTCTCCCGATCTCCAAATATTCGTCTGAACTTGCGTGAGACGTGACTCCCGCAGTTCTGGCAGGTTTTCGCTTCTGGCTGTGCCGTCGAGTCCGGTGCGTTCCCGCTCGGTGCTTGTCGCTGGGTTCCAGACATACCTGTACCCGAG
>NZ_CABPRH010000220.1:0-434 GCF_902410085.1 Haloferax sp. KTX1
GTTTCAGGATCACCATCACTTTGCCAGAATTTTCTTCTGCCAACTCATCGGGTTCCGAATATAGCCAGAAGAAATCTTGATACGTCGATTTTCACCGGCCACATATAAACGACCGTTCCACCGTATTCTGCTCTCCAAGAATTGGGAGTAGAAGGCTCTTACTGCCATAACTGAGAATTAGCTTTCAGATCGCGCCGAGGTCATTACGGTCAGCCCGCGGCCGTTGCCTGTGATGCCGGTACACCAACGCCGTTCGCTTTGATCTTCCACTGCCGACGCAACTCCTCTTCTAACTCGTGACGAATCCAGTCACGGAAAGTCTTGAACGTGAATTCTTCGGGGAGGTCGCGCCCGCCCCGCCGAGGGCGGGCGACGACCGCCCATCGCAGCACTAGCCACAGGTTCTCCAGCAGTGCTGCGACTAACATAATGGC
>NZ_CABPRH010000221.1:0-434 GCF_902410085.1 Haloferax sp. KTX1
GTGTCCATGATGCGGGCGCGTCCCTGAACCAGCGAGCGCACGTCAGTGCCGGCGCGGAACTCATCCGCCATGACCTGCTGCAGGTGTTCAAGGTGCCGGCGCACGGGGATCCCGGGCGAGGTGGAATGGCGGATTTCCTCAGCCAGAGCGGAAGGATCCAGGTGCTGTTCCGGGTCAAAGGTGGGGCCGGTCGAGTTCATCGCAAGTGCATCCCGGCTGGTGGATACTGTAGGAGCCTGCCTTGCAGGCGATCTGAATCCATTGCGAGCAGGCCCGGCTCCCCCGGTCGTGACACTCAGGCTGGTTCTTCACCGTTGCGCAGTGTCAGGATCTCGTAACCGCTGGCGGTTACCAGCACCGTGTGCTCCCACTGTGCAGACAGTTTGCGGTCCCGCGTAACCACTGTCCAGCCGTCCGGCAGGACCTTGCTATGG
>NZ_CABPRH010000222.1:0-434 GCF_902410085.1 Haloferax sp. KTX1
GTACAGGACAGCGCTGATGACGCTGTTAGCGGTCGAGGACAAGACCTACCGCGGCGCGTCCATCGCCTCGCCGTCCGTGCCGTGGGGCGAGGCCGTCCACGCCGAGGAGCCCAAGGGCTACGGCTACAACTTCGTCTGGTCACGTGACCTGTATCAGGTGTTTAGCGTGTTCGACGCCATCGGGTCGCTGGACATCGCAACGGACCAACTGGAGTACATCTACGAGTACCAGCAGGACGACGCCGGCTTCATCCCGCAGAACACCTACGTCAACGGGACGACCCGCTGGGGCGGCGAGCAGATGGACAACATCTCGTTCCCGCAGGTGATGGCCTATCGCCTCGCCGAGAGCGGCGTCGACTTCGAGGATGTCGAGTACAGCTACGAGAACGTCCGGCGGTCGGCCGAGTACGTCGTCCGCCACGGCCCCGAAA
>NZ_CABPRH010000223.1:0-433 GCF_902410085.1 Haloferax sp. KTX1
CCACAGGAATACTGCCAGTACGGGTTCTCCACCCACCGGTCCGGAAGCTCGCGCTCGGACAGTCCCTGCATGTACTTGAGCATCTGCAGCTCGACGTGAAGTCGGATGGGATGGCTTGGGCGACCGTTATCCGGACACCAATAGGGGCCGAACTGCTCTTCGCACTGCTACCAATCGATGCGTAAGGCCATGCGAACCAATGGATGGCGCAGGTTGATCATGTATTCAAGATAGAGCTCAAAAAGCCCTTTCTGGGGCTGCTGGCCGTCGTCGGTGGGGATCATGGCGATGCAAACTACACAGCTTTGGGCCTGTGGGTGCATTTCCGTGGAGAAATTATACCGGAAACACGCTCAGGATCCTGTTTTTGTTATCAAATTGGGTTTTGCAGGGGCGACTCATTATGAATTTCGGTAAAAAGCAGCTGCTGGTG
>NZ_CABPRH010000224.1:0-433 GCF_902410085.1 Haloferax sp. KTX1
GGAGAACTATTTCTCCCAGCTCGATGGCGCTCCGGTGACCGACGTCTACCAGCTGGTGCTGTCCGAGGTGGAAGCACCGCTGCTGGAAAAGGTCATGGAGTACACCGGCGACAACCAGACGCGCGCCTCCGCCATGCTGGGCCTGAACCGCGGCACCCTGCGCAAGAAGCTCAAACAGTACGGCCTGCTGTAAGGGATCGGAGCCAAGATGACGGAACAAGCCAATGCGACACCTATCCGCCGCGCGCTGCTCAGCGTCTCAGACAAGACCGGTATCGTGGAATTTGCACAGGCGCTGCGTGAGCGCGGCGTCGAGATCCTTTCCACGGGCGGTACCTTCCGACTGCTGACCAACAGCGGCATCGATGCAAAAGAAGTCTCCGACCACACCGGGTTCCCGGAGATCATGGGTGGTCGGGTCAAGACACTGCAC
>NZ_CABPRH010000225.1:0-432 GCF_902410085.1 Haloferax sp. KTX1
GGGGACTATCTCACCGTACTGATGTCTTCAGATGAAGAGACTAGGACCGTGGAGTCGGAGCAGGCGACCCGACGGACCATTCTATCCCTTGTTGCGACTGGACTCTCGTTCGGAGTTGCAGTGCTTTTGAAGCGGGAGATATTGTATCGTGGGTACGGCGAAGATGGGTATGGTGAACAGGGGTTCGGCGAGTAACTAGTACGGCATATATCACGACTCTCTCTGAGGAAAGAGTTGGGCCAGCAGCTGCTAGTTTGCCTAAATTCAGAACACCGAAGAGACCCAGAGACAGTTAGTCTGACGGTCCCGCGGATTCCGAGGGTCGGTCAATATTAGGTACTTCGCCTCTGTCCTCTTCGTAGTGGGTGTGGTTGAGGAATCCTCGAATACGTCCAGCTGTCTTTGCAACAGTACTGCCCGCTTCTATAACGG
>NZ_CABPRH010000226.1:0-431 GCF_902410085.1 Haloferax sp. KTX1
GTTGAGGAATCCGCTTTTCATCGATCCGGATTATGACCCGGCGCGTTCGCCCGCTCAGGTAATCCCAGATCCCACCAGGGCCATCCGGGTAGACAATGGTGATGTCGAGCATAATGCTCATCAGCTCACCCATGGCACCGAGGGCAAAGCCAGTGCCGCCGGCCCGGGGCTTGAGCAGGTTGCGGTAGGGGGAGTTCTGCTGTTCGTGCTTCTCCGGTGTGAAGCGGGTTCCCTCCATGAAGTTGAACACCGCCACCGGCGTGTGCTGGAACTTTTCGCACGCTTTGCGGGTCGTTTCCAGATCCTTGCCCCGGAGCTCGGGCTTCTTCATGAGCTGGTGCTGGGTATAACGCTTCATGAACGGGAAGTCCAATGCCCACCAGGCAATGCCGAGCAGGGGAACCCAGATCAGTTCTTTCTTGAGAAAGAAC
>NZ_CABPRH010000227.1:0-431 GCF_902410085.1 Haloferax sp. KTX1
CAGTATCGTCGACCCGAGCAGGACGGCGAGGCTGCCGGCGATAATGAGGGCGAGCTTTGAGACCTCGTACCTGTCGGTAGTTCCTGCGCGTAGGTTCGTGAGTCAGTCGAATACCTTCGCCATCGCGTTAGATGTTTCCGTTGATGATGTCACTGACCGCCTGGCGATCGAACAGTTTCTCTTCGTCAGGGACGTCGCGGACAGGGCCTGGCCACTCGCCGAAGCGATCGGGCCAGACTTGCTTGGCGGCGGCCTCCGTGGCGAAAAGATCGACGATAGGACCCTGGTATTGGCCGCCGATGCGGATGATGTTACCTTCCTGAACGGCGGTGAGGTCCTGACCGTTCGGGTTGTTTTCGAACGGCTCGACGACGTTGGTCACGAACTCGTCGTGAGTTGCGGTTGTGAGCCGGCCCACGGCAGCGATGTAA
>NZ_CABPRH010000228.1:0-430 GCF_902410085.1 Haloferax sp. KTX1
GGCTGGAAGGGGCGGCGACACAGCGCGTCTCGTTCCCGAGCGGAACGCGGCACTTTTGCCCGGCGAGTGACTCTCCCCCTGCATGACCAAACACACGGAGTTTCTGGCGGGCGAGCGGCCTGAAGACGTGCTCTTCTTCCTGCACGAGGACGCCGTCTCGAACCCCGGCGCGCTGGCCGAGTACGCCGACGAAGTCGAGGACGGCCACGTCCTCGTCCTGCCGGGCGACGACGGCCGCAGCGCGTTCCAGTCGGCGACGGGCATCGACCCGATGGGACTGGCTCAGCAGGCGATGGGTACGGAGGGCGACATCAACGACGACCTGACCGGCGCAGTCTGTCCGGTCGCCGAGGAGGAACCGGAGAGCGACCACACGACCCGATTCGTCTTCGCCTTCGCCGAGGAACAGAACGAGGACGTAGGCGGGCTC
>NZ_CABPRH010000229.1:0-429 GCF_902410085.1 Haloferax sp. KTX1
GGTCCCTGACTTCGTCAGCGAGATCCACACGCTCATCGGGCAGAAGCAGGCCGGCGAACTCGCGGGCGACCTGGGCGCACAGATCAGCGACCTGACCCCCGGTGACGAGAGCGACGGGGCAGAGAACGAAACCGAATCCGCGTCCGAGGACGCGGACGCGGACGACACCGACGAGGAGTCCACTGACGACGCGGATGCGGACGAGGACACCGACGAGACGGACGCGGACGACGAACAGTCCACTGACGACGAAAGCGACGACAGCGACGCGTAATCCCCCCCTGACCTGACGGCTCTTCCTTCGACGATCGACCAAGCGCGGTTTTTTTGCTTGCTGAACTCCGAGTGACGGGTATGGATGACACCGCCGAGTCCAGCGTCCACGCCGACGACGGACCCCGTGACCGTACGACTGCAGACCTCCTTGCG
>NZ_CABPRH010000230.1:0-429 GCF_902410085.1 Haloferax sp. KTX1
GGTCGATTGCATCGGACGACGCCTACGACGTCGTCATCGTTCGCCATCGGAACCCGTCCAAAATCGCTCAACTCAGGAACACGTCCCCGCACAGACAATCGAAATCCGATTTTTATCTCCCGGAGTAGGTACCGATAGTCTTCGGCAAGTCAATACTGTTGGCTGTAACTATTTTAAGATATTCGCCACCCCAGGTGGCGAAATTCTTTACAGACTTACAGCCGACAGTACGAATGCCAGCCCGACTAGCAGTGGGTTACCTGTCGGGTCCGATCTGTACTTGACCCCACGACACATGGGCAGTGGGTAGTTTCCGTCGTGTGATCTCCGCTAACACGGCCAGTGCCGTGGTCCTCCGCAACGCTACAGCCAACAACCGGCGGTCGCTTCGGTGATTGTAACGGCTCCTCCCTGGCTGTGTGGGAGTAT
>NZ_CABPRH010000231.1:0-428 GCF_902410085.1 Haloferax sp. KTX1
TGATCATTTCCGAGCCCGCGTTGGAGGTCATCAGGATGACGGTGTTGCGGAAGTCCACGTCCCGGCCTTCCCCGTCCCGGAGCATGCCCTTGTCGAAGACCTGGTAGAAGACGTCCTGGACGCCCGGGTGCGCCTTCTCCATTTCATCCAGGAGGATGACGCTGTAGGGACGCCGCCGGACCGCTTCGGTCAGGACACCCCCCTCGCCGTAGCCCACGTAGCCGGGTGGTGAACCGATCAGCTGGGAGACCTTGTGCTCCTCCTTGAACTCGGACATGTTGATCCCGGTCATGTTGTCTTCGCTGCCGTAGACCTGCTCCGCCAGTGCCAGGGCGGTCTCGGTCTTGCCCACGCCGCTGGGGCCCACCAGCAGGAAGACGCCCAGCGGCTTGCGCTCATCCGCCAGGTCCGCCCGGGCGATGCGAATG
>NZ_CABPRH010000232.1:0-428 GCF_902410085.1 Haloferax sp. KTX1
GTGCTGGTGCTCGGCGCCGATCATGAAACCCAGGGCCTTGGCGCCGTAATACCAGAAGGTGAACATGGTGCTCATGCTGAAGACCACGATCAGCACCATGATGATCCAGGGCCCCAGTGGGCCCAGCGCCTCGCCGAAGGCCCGCGCTGTCAGGGCTGCCCCGGCCACGTCCGAGCCGGCTTCCCAGGCGCCGGTGGCCAGCAGCACCAGGGCCGTCAGGGTGCAGACCACGAGTGTATCGATCACCGGCCCCATCATGGCCACCAGTCCTTCGCGGACCGGTTCATCCGTGCGCGCCGCGCCATGGGCCATGACCTCGGTGCCGATACCGGCCTCGTTGGAGAAGGCCCCCTGGCGGACCCCGGTGATGATTACGCCCATGAAGCCGCCGGCCGCCATGGCGGAGAGGTCCGCAGTAAAGGCGTGGG
>NZ_CABPRH010000233.1:0-428 GCF_902410085.1 Haloferax sp. KTX1
GACTACGGGCTCCAGTTCTGTGACAGCAATGGCGATCAGTGCCGGGACGACTCGTTACTCCCGCTTAACACTGATCGAATGCAGCCACCCGCGCGGTGCTTCTGAGGCCGATCACTCGACCGGTGGCAAGGGATTGCCCTGAAAGATCTCTTCGAGATCAGGGCGCTTTGGCCCGTCTTCACCTGTCTCACCCTCCCGCATGTTCATGTTCACCTTCCATAGGCGCTTGAACTGAGTGCGGGCAACCTCATCCGCCTCGCCTTCCTCACGCAGGATAGTGGGGCGCAGGAATACAATCAGGTTGCGCTTCTGTCGCTGCTTGGTTTCGCTGCGGAACAGCGCCCCAAGCAACGGAATGTCGCCCAGGATCGGCACCTTGCTCTGACTCACGCGGTAGTCTTCGTTGATCAGCCCTCCCAGGACAATGG
>NZ_CABPRH010000234.1:0-428 GCF_902410085.1 Haloferax sp. KTX1
ATCACATTCAGCGGGGCATCCAGCTGATCCTGAAGGTGCTGCATGAAGGCAGGCAACGCCTCCTTGTTCAATCCCGGCAACAACACTGCATACTCGTTGCCTCCCAATCGGGCCAGGTAATCCCCTGGACTGAGCAATTCCGAGAATCGCACCGCGACCGCCGCCAGAACTGAATCACCAAAATGCGTGCCACGGGTATCGTTGAGCTCCTTGAACCTCTGGAGGTCCAGAAACACCAGGGACAGGGGTAAGCACTGCCGGTGGCACTCCACACCACGACGCTTGAGCTCTTCCATGAAGGCCACCCGGTTGGGAAGGCCGGTGACGCCGTCCTCGTAGGCCAGGGTTTCCACGTGCCGATCGTAGTGATGACGCTCGATTTCGGCGGATGCGCCGGACCCGAATATGCGCATGACGGACAGGGACAG
>NZ_CABPRH010000235.1:0-428 GCF_902410085.1 Haloferax sp. KTX1
GGCTATGGAAAGGTGCTAACTTTATAGCTAAGAACTCATCTAACCTTGGTCTGGTAGTAACAAATTCAATATCCCAGGGGGTGCAAGTACCTCTTATCTGGAAGCCGATTTTCAATCTTGGCATCAAAATTAATTATGCTTACCAAGGATTTAAGTGGGAAAACAATGCGAAAGGTAACGCCGGGATTCATGTCGCGGTGGTCGGAATCTCTTCCAAAAATGAAAAATGTAGGCTGTTTACACAGCATAACAATCAATTTCTAGAAAGTAATCCAGAAAGCATCTCTCCCTATCTGGTTAGTGGAAGTAAAACGGTTGTCAAGGAAAGGTTGTTGCCTCTGCGAGAAGGCATAAAAAAAATGGTGAGAGGTAGTCAGCCAACTGACGGAGGAAATTTCATACTTAACAAAGAAGAAAAAGACAACCTG
>NZ_CABPRH010000236.1:0-427 GCF_902410085.1 Haloferax sp. KTX1
GCCGCAAACAGGACCGGCGGGAAGTACTCCAGCCCGGCTTTGATAGCAGTGAAGGCGCTGCCCCAGGCGACGGCGAGCGCGACGAAGAGGATGGCGTTGCGGAACCGCATTTCCGGTCAGTCGGCCGCCTCGCCGCCGTCGCCCGGCTCGTACGTCTCTGCGATGGCGTCGAGGGCTTCGTGGTGCTCCGTGGTGTGTGGCGCGGTCAGCGGCGAGACACTGACCTTCCCGTCGACGACGGCACGGCGGTCGGTCCCCTCGGGGTCGGGAATGTCGCCCTCAGCCATGTGCTCCCAGATGCGGTCGTGGAGCGTCACGGCGTCGCCTTCCTGGACGGCGTCCATCTCGTACTCGTGCGAGGGTCGCGTGACCGTCATCTGTGCGTCGCCCCACTCGGCGACGGGGGCGTTGATGTTCAGGTAGTCAC
>NZ_CABPRH010000237.1:0-426 GCF_902410085.1 Haloferax sp. KTX1
GTACGGCGCGGAGCTGTACTCCAGTTTGCGTGAAATCTGGTGACACCGGCGTCGGGAGTTCGTGAAGATGATGGTCTGGCCGCGGTACCCCTTGCTCGACTTGTTGTCGAAGGCTCGCTTGACGAGCTTCTTTTCGGTCTCGATCTTCTCGCGGCCGTCGGCGAACGTGACGTGGCGCTCGATGGGGACCGGCCGCTCCTCGAACTCGATGAGCGTCGCCCGGAGCTGGTCGGCCAGCTGGCCGGGGTTGCCGACCGTCGCCGAGAGATAGATCCATTGCGTGTCGCCGCTGTCGGGTGCGCCGCCGGACTCGCAGTAGTATTTGAGTCTGGAAATCAGGCCGTCGAGGCGGTGGCCTCGCTCGTCCTCGCCGAGCGTATGGACCTCGTCGATGACGACCGTACCGACCGTCCCGAGGTCCTTGCC
>NZ_CABPRH010000238.1:0-426 GCF_902410085.1 Haloferax sp. KTX1
GCCGCCGACCGCGTCAACGAGGCCGACCCAGTGCTTGCGGGTCGCTCTCCCCGCTCGCATTTTCGAGGGCGACTCAGTGCTCACGGCTCCTTCCGTCGCCGCTCGCAACAACGAGGGCCGCTCACTGCTCGCGGATCGTTCCTCCCCGCTCGCGACAACGAGGGCCGCTCACTCTGTTCGCGCCCCTCGCTTCGTTCGCGCCCCTCGCTTCGTTCGCGCCCCTCGCTTCGTTCGCGCCCCTCGCTAGTCCCCTGCAACCGCCGTCGGCTCCTCGGCACTCTCGCCGACTGAGCCGAGGTCCATCATTGCCAGCAAGGCAATGACGCCGAAGCCGACTTTCGTGACCACGTCGAGGTACACGATCACGAGTGTCGCAGTCTCGACGTCCATGAGGCCCACTCCTGCCGCACCGAGCAGCCACACGAC
>NZ_CABPRH010000239.1:0-425 GCF_902410085.1 Haloferax sp. KTX1
GTAATGAAACTCGCGAGCGAGGAGTACTTGATGAGGTACACCAGTTCGTTCGACCAGCCCGGAATCGCGTAGCGCAGGCCCTGGGGCAGGACGACGTGCCGGATTCCATCGACCTTCGAGAGGCCGATAGCGCGCGCGGCGGTGAGTTGCCCCTCCGGGACGGAGTTCAGCGCCGAGCGGATGTACTCGGACTGGTAGGCCGCGCTGTTGAGGGTAAACGCGATGACGGCCACCCAGAACGCCTGTGCGGGGATGAATCCGGTCCCGACGGTGGGTAGCTCGCGGATGATCGTCGTCAGCGGCGTCGCGAAGTAGAGGACGAACAGCTGAGCGAGCAACGGCGTCCCGCGGAACAGTTCGGTGTACCCCAGCGCGACCGAGCGGGTGGCGCTCCCGCCGTACACTCGGGCGACGCTGAGCGGGAC
>NZ_CABPRH010000240.1:0-425 GCF_902410085.1 Haloferax sp. KTX1
AGCAGCAGGCGAGAAACGAACTGCGAGGACTGTGGCCTGGTGAACGAGCAATACCAGATTGACCGCAGGCCGGAATGGCGGACGTACGACAAGGAGGAACAGCAGCGGACGGGCGCACCTCGGACGGCCACTCGCCACGACCGAGGCCTGTCGACGAATATCGGAAGCGTCGATAGTGCAGATATTTCCCCGAGACGGCGTCGACGGCTTGCTCGCCAGCGACAACTCCACGGCCGGTCGAAGTTCACCAGCAAGCGCGACCGGAATCTCGCTCACGGGCTTGGCGAAACCCGACGCATCGCGAGTGCGCTGTCTGAGAGCAACGCGGTGAAAGAGCAGGCAGCCACGTTCTTCAAGGAAGCCCAAAACAAGGACCTCCTGATCGGACGGTCGATTGAGGGCGGTGCAGCGGCCGCTGTGTACGC
>NZ_CABPRH010000241.1:0-425 GCF_902410085.1 Haloferax sp. KTX1
GTCCAAGACGTTCCACTCGCTGAGCGACGACGCGAGCCAGAAGGGCGCGCCGGAGGGCTGGGAACTCGAAATCAGCGAAGTGTACCCGTCTGCCGGAGCTGGCTTCCTGGTCGCTCTCACGGCCGACGCGCTCACGATGCCTGGCCTGCCGGCCCGACCGGCTGCCGCCGACATGGACATCGACGAAGACGGTAACATTTCGGGGCTGTTCTGACGAACCGGCCTCGCGTCCCAGCTCCTGTGGCTCGTCCGCTCGATTTTTAACGGATGCCGCTCGGCGTTCGACGAGGTGACGACGCTCACCGCTCCGCGTTTGCGACCGCTTCGTCGAGCGCCGCTTTGCCGGCCGCTTCTGCCTCGTCTGCCCGCTGTTTCATCGCTGCCACGAATGATTCGTCGTCGATCATGTCGAGATTGGCCCGGAC
>NZ_CABPRH010000242.1:0-425 GCF_902410085.1 Haloferax sp. KTX1
AGCGTATCCCGACAGGCCGACACCGACACCCGGCCGTTCCGGGTCGTAATCAGCGGGGCACGGCCATGCTCGTCGGTCACCGCCTTGCGTTTCCCCTGAATGTAATCATCCAACACCTGCGCGACGTGGGCGCTAATCGCGTTCCACCGCTCGCTGTTCTCCTGATTCTTGAGCGGCGTTCCCGACTCCGGTCGATGCACAAAATGAATCGCCGGTCCATCGGCGCGGGGCCGGTTCCCGTCCAGATCAACGTCGCCCAAGTCGAGCGCACGAAGCTCCCCCACACGGCACCCAGTGTGCCAGAGCAACAGGACGATGACGTGCCGCCGACTCGCGTACTCGTATCGCTCCAACCAATCCACGATCTCCACGGCGCGGTCGGGGTCGAGCGTGGATTCGCTAACGTCTTCCCCGTTGTTCATCCG
>NZ_CABPRH010000243.1:0-425 GCF_902410085.1 Haloferax sp. KTX1
ACGATATCCAGATCGAACAAGATTAGACCGGATTGGTTTCTATCAAATTCCTATCGTATTCATAGCTAAAGAGGGTCACTAGTATCGAACTGGAAAGCAATACGTAAATTAAAGTAGACACTGATGAATGTATTTGACGCTATAATATGAATGCAGATGAGTATGTGAAAAATAATGAGGCACGTCTGGCATCTGCAGATGTTGACCAGACAACGCCAACACCTCCATTGACAGGAACTGGGAAACTCATTTGTACAGATTCTCGATTAGTCTTTGACACGGCTAAGTCAATCACAGATATCAGAGTAGACAGTATTTCTGAGATCGATTACTCTCCACCGTCATACCTCAATAGAGCGACAGTTGCTGGGCTACTAGGAATCATTTTTTCAGGGATTCTCTGGCTTCTATTGGCAGTTATATTG
>NZ_CABPRH010000244.1:0-425 GCF_902410085.1 Haloferax sp. KTX1
GCCATGATGTGGTCCACAGCTTCAAATCAGAGCTTCCCAGTGAAAAGCTCTCCGCGATGATGGGGTCGATGCTCGCACTGGGGGAGAATATCGCTGTGGAAGCTCGCCAGAACAACTGCCAGTTTGTCATCGTCGAAAACAGTAACGGCTACATCCTCACGCTGCGGCTGAAGGAAAAACTGGTGCTGAGTGTTATTGTGTCCAACGAGGTCAATCTGGGCATTCTCCACAGTCTGAGTCGCAACGGTGCCGAAAAGCTGGTGTCTCAGCTCAAATAGCGCGGTACCACTTGTGCCAGTCCGCACCCTGTGGACTGGTGCTACACTTGAATAGTGTGCGCGCCCCGCGTTTGCTGTTTTATGGAAAAGAGACCTTGTCATGGGTGACCCCCGGTCGATTCTGGTGCTTGAAGATGATGTCTGGAT
>NZ_CABPRH010000245.1:0-424 GCF_902410085.1 Haloferax sp. KTX1
GGTTCAACATGGCGTTCCCGGACAGTCCCGTCTGGGAGGTCCGCAAACGGGTGGCGCTTCAGCGGGCGTTCAGCGCCGGTCAGTCTATCTTCGCGACCGAGGAATCGTGTGACATGGCGGCTGTCTTCGAGGACATCGCCGCTGAACTCGACGAGCAGTTCGGCTTTACCGACACAGAGGTACCAGCATGAGTGACGACGAACGTATGGACAGGGCGGAGCGCATCCGGCAGATGCGCGAGGGGAACAAGGCAGAAACTACCGACGACACTGAGGAGACAAACGACGCCTCCGCGGACGGCTCCGGTGAGCAGCCCACCGACGAGGGCGAAACCGAGGAGACAGCAACCGAGGTAGCCACCACGGACTCAGCGGCCGCCAGCGATGACGCGGCTGACGAAACGGCTACTGCCGATGAACAGGCC
>NZ_CABPRH010000246.1:0-424 GCF_902410085.1 Haloferax sp. KTX1
GAGTACAACAGCCTGGATGAACTGGACGGTATTCTTGACCATATCCAGTAGAGCGGTGCTGGTAATCGTTCGAATTTTCATCCAAATTTATTGATCCAGACCACCCAAGGCCCTATAATCTGCCCCGCTTTAACAACGGCCGACAAGGGTTGGCACTTTGAACATCAGGCGGCCTCCGGTAGGCCGACTCATCACGTTACAGCTGGGAATACTGCTGCTGGTCAGCGGCCTTTTCCTGCTTGAGTCGGAACTCGGAGCCCGCTCCGCCCTGTTCGGGGGGCTTTCTTACTGGATTCCGAACAGCCTTTTTGCCCTGCGCTATTTCCGCCATCGCGGAGCGCAGCGGGCCGGGGCGGTTTTCGCGGCCATGATGGCCGGTGAGATGTTCAAGCTGTCCGCAACAGTGGTTCTTCTGGCGGGCACG
>NZ_CABPRH010000247.1:0-424 GCF_902410085.1 Haloferax sp. KTX1
TGCTGCCATCGGCGGCCCTCGCCAGCAGCCAGAGCGCACTGTTGTCATGCTCAATGCCTTCCTGGGCCAGGATATGCTCCAGGTGGGAGACGATCAGTTCCGGCCCGAGCCGCTTGAGGTTGAACTGCAGGCAGCGTGAAAGAATCGTAACCGGCAGTTTCTGGGGGTCCGTGGTCGCCAGCAGGAATTTCACGTGATCCGGCGGCTCTTCCAGCGTTTTCAGCAGCGCATTGAAGCTGTGACTGGAGAGCATGTGGACCTCGTCGATGAGGTAGATACGGAAACGCCCGCGGGTCGGCGAATACTGGACGTTGTCCAGCAGTTCCCGCATGTCCTCGACGCGGGTCTGCGATGCCGCGTCAATCTCGACAAGGTCAACGAAACGACCCTCCATGATCTCACGACAGCTGTCGCACTCCCCGCA
>NZ_CABPRH010000248.1:0-424 GCF_902410085.1 Haloferax sp. KTX1
GTATTGACCGTTACGAAGGGCGGCTGTCACCGGAGGCCAAACTGGAACGCATCCGTGCCCTGGAGACCGAGGGGCACAGGGTTATGATGGTGGGCGACGGGCTCAACGACCTGCCCGGCCTGGCGGGAGCCCGGCTGTCCGTGGCCATGGCCGGCAGCAGCGACATTGCCCGCCTGCAGGCGGACGCCGTGGTGTTGGGGGAGCGGCTCTGGCCGCTGAAGGAAGCACTCAGGGTTGCGCCCATGGCCCGCCGGGTCATCCGCCAGAACCTGACCCTGTCGCTGCTGTACAATGCCGCCATCCTGCCACTGGCGATGGCGGGGCTGGTCATCCCATGGATCGCGGCGGCGGGCATGTCCGCCAGCTCGGTGGCTGTGGTGATGAATGCACTGCGTCTGGGAGGAATGAAGCCCGATGGCAATAC
>NZ_CABPRH010000249.1:0-424 GCF_902410085.1 Haloferax sp. KTX1
CCCTCATATCCCTTAGTCGTCGAGTGACTCCCGCTCCATCATCTGCCTCATCATTCCCTGCATCATCTGCATGTGCTGTTCCATGCGTTTCATGCGCTTCTCCATGGCCATCTCTGACTGACCATCATCAGACCCCATTCCGCCATTCATCATCTGCATGGTGCTCTGCATGCTTTTCATGTGTTCACGCATGAGCTTGCGACGGTCCTGTGGATCGTCCGTCTGCCTGATCTGGTTCATCTTTTCGTGCATTCTCTGCATGCGCTCCTGCATCTGCTCGCCATGCATCATGCCCATGCTCGAGCCATTGCCCATCATGCCACCCTGTTTCATGCCATCATGACCATGCTTGATCTCATCATGACCATGTTTGTTGCTTTGCTGGGCATAAACCGGGTTCACTGCCAATATGGCGAAAAGCACC
>NZ_CABPRH010000250.1:0-424 GCF_902410085.1 Haloferax sp. KTX1
CCCGCAGGCGGTGCATTATAACAGCCTTCCAAACCGGCGCCCTATGTCACCATGACCCCTAACGCCCAACCACAACCCGACAGCGGCTTCATCCCGGATCTCTGCCGGGTCCGCGCGGTCTTCCTGCTGGTGCTGATCACCGAGCTGGTGGTGGTGCTGTTTGCGCTGGCCCGGCCTTCCAACGGGTTTCTGGACTGGCATTACCTGGGACTGGCCTCGCTGCTGGCCCAGTGGGTCACACTGACCGCCGCCGGCGTCATCTGTACGCTCCGGGGGTGGCTCGAGGGGCTGGGCATCCCTCTGGCCTCCATGGCCATTACGATTCTGGTCCTGGTCGATACCGCCGCCTTCACGTTGCTCGGTCAATGGCTGATCACCCCTGCCGCCTCACCCTTGGATGCCCCGTTCACACTGCTGCGCAACC
>NZ_CABPRH010000251.1:0-423 GCF_902410085.1 Haloferax sp. KTX1
AGCTTCTTTCCGACGATACCCTGCTGCAGTCACTGAAGAGCACGCTGCTGACGGATGTCCGTTACGGTTACCTGTTCGAGCCGGGGCTGCACAATGGTTATGACGGGCGCCGCATCAACCCGCGATTCGACGTGGTGCCGCCGCTGACGACCTACGCCTTCCTGCGTTCCTCGGCCTGGAACCCGCAGTTCTACGACCCCAACGTGGACTACCAGCCCTGGCCCTACCCGGTCAGCGGGGGGCGTCATCAGATGCCGCAGGCGGATCCCGGCGATCCCCGGCTGGACCCGTTCTCGGATCAGCGGATGAGCGAGTTCCGCAGTCAGAGCGCGCTGGCCAACTGGCTGCGGGATGGCAGCAACTTCCTGGAGGATCTTGAGTGCTTTCTGAACATTTTTAAGGATTGCGATGAGGAGCCTGAAC
>NZ_CABPRH010000252.1:0-423 GCF_902410085.1 Haloferax sp. KTX1
GTATATGCCCCTCCATCGCCTTCTCCACATCGGCGCCGCGGAATTCATCCCCGAGGTCCAGGTGGTCCACGTCGAGCGCGAAAACGGAGAAGATGTACCGATGTACGATCTCGTCGTTCCAGGGCGGGCAGGGCCCGTCGTAGCCGGCATAGGTGCCGGCGAGCTCGGGATCGCCCGCCAGGAAATCCGTGTAGTCGTTGATGCCGCGCTTACCCAGGGAATCCTTCGTGGGCGCCTTGCCCTTGGGCACCACGCCGTTGGATTCCTGGCCTTCCTCGATCCGGGCCACCGTCGGCGGCACGTCCACCAGCAGCCAGTGGTAGAAGTCCACACGTGGAATCTTCTTCGAGACAGTCTTGCCTTCCTGGTTCACGTCGCCGGCCTCGCTGGGCACATCCGGGTCCTTGATCATGACCACGAAAC
>NZ_CABPRH010000253.1:0-422 GCF_902410085.1 Haloferax sp. KTX1
GATATCCCCGGCTCTGACGCCGATATGCCCGCTGATACAGAGGGGAGTGCTGACGATTAGCACGGCGGTAGTTCTTTATAATCGGTGTTCGTTTATTGAAACGATGTCAAAGAAAGTCATCGCCCTCGTCGCGGTCATGGCACTTGCCCTCGCGTACTACGTCAAGCGGTAAGGCTGCGCGAATCGACTGTATCGCCCTCTGAATCTACTGTCGGCCGCCCTGCCTACTGGTCCTCAACGGCGTCGTATGGGGTGGGGTATCCCGATGGCCGGCAGTATTCTCTCGGTCTCTGCGCTGTCAGCGACAGCGCCGTCGCTTTCCGAACTCTTACCCGGCGAACCGCCGTACCAGCGTGTATGTACGGCGTCGTCACCCGTAACGAGGAGGAGACGGAGTGGTCCGAGTTCGACCGGGCGTTCTA
>NZ_CABPRH010000254.1:0-421 GCF_902410085.1 Haloferax sp. KTX1
AACTCGATGACCGTGCCGGCCTGCCGGGTCGAGACGCCGAGATTCGATTCGATGGTCTCGGCGATCTCCTCGGCGATGGCGTCCGTGTCGTTGACCGTCGGCCACCGCTCCAGCAGCGTGTCCTCGTTGAGGTCGATCTCAACGAGCATGTCCGCGACGTTCGTCGAGATGTCACCCAGCGCGAGGATGCGCGTCGCCTCGATCTTCCAGACGACCTCGTGTGCGCTCTCGCGGTCCGTCGCGTACTCCTCATCAAGGTGGACCGTCATCATCGGCGTGTCCGGCGTCTTCCGGGCGTCCACCAGCTCGATGAGCCGTGGCAGGCCCTGGGTCACGTCGATCTCGGCGACCCCCGCGTAGTGGAACGTGTTCATCGTCATCTGCGTTCCCGGTTCGCCGATGGACTGGGCCGAGACGGTCC
>NZ_CABPRH010000255.1:0-420 GCF_902410085.1 Haloferax sp. KTX1
GAGGAGAACCGTGTCGCGGTCGTGCCGTACGTTTCGGGCCCGCGACCGACTATCGTCAGCGGCTTATCTATAGTGAGCGAGCCCGACCCCGTCCTGTTGACGTAAATGATATCGCCCGGCTCAGAAGCGTTAATAGCATCTTGAGTCGAATTGAAGTTCGTAGGTTCCCGTGGGTCCGCCGACTGTAGAGCAGGGGCTCCGGTTGGCTGTCTGAGCGAGTGGAACCGCCCTGTCCCCCGCGGCGGCGCACTGAGAGATGCCATCCGAATACACCTCTCGTCGGGATTCGTCTCGATAGTGGTGTTATTGACCGCCGGTTTCGTTACGTTTGCTGCGATAGTCACGTTATCCAGGGCAGCCACACTGTCGGGGTACGTGGCGTTCTCTGAGATCGTCATATTCCCGAGTACAGTAATGGAT
>NZ_CABPRH010000256.1:0-420 GCF_902410085.1 Haloferax sp. KTX1
CCTTCATGGTGCGCGATTCTCGCTCGGTATCGCCGTCGCTGTAACCACTGTACGACTTATTATGGGGACGGCAGTCGGCCTCCTCGCCGGCTACGCCGGTGGCTGGATTGATGAGACGCTGATGCGACTTGTCGATACACTGCTTGCGTTCCCTGGAATCGTCCTCGCACTTGTCATCGCCGGGATTCTGGGGCCGAGTCTGGTGAACGTGATGCTTGCACTGGCGGTCGTTGGTTGGGCATCGTACGCACGGTTAGTTCGGAGTAGCGTACTCTCGCTTCGAGAGCGTGAGTTTGTAAGCGCCGCACGATTGCTCGGCCGGTCACGAACGCACATCGCAACTCGCCACCTACTCCCGAACGTCGTTGCACCAGTTGTCGTTCTGGCAACGCTTGACATCGGCAGCGTCATTCTCGGCAC
>NZ_CABPRH010000257.1:0-420 GCF_902410085.1 Haloferax sp. KTX1
AAACGGTACCTGCCCTACATTATCCGGGAGATCGAGAAGCGGGACATGCCCGGCGAACTGGCCCTGCTGCCACTGGTCGAAAGCGCCTACGATCCCTTTGCCTATTCCCATGGGCGGGCTTCCGGCATCTGGCAGTTCATACCCGCCACGGGCCGAGCCTTCGGGATGGACCAGAACTGGTGGTACGACGGTCGCCGCGACATTATCAGCTCCACCCAGGGGGCGCTCAGCTACCTCGAGAAGCTCGCCGGCCGGTTTGGCGGGGACTACGAGCTGGCACTGGCCGCCTACAATGCGGGTGCCGGTCGCGTACTCCGGGCACAGCGCCGCAACGAACGCCGCGGTGAGCCAACGGACTACTGGAATCTCCGGCTGCCCACCGAAACCCGGCACTATGTTCCGAAACTGATCGCGTTGGCG
>NZ_CABPRH010000258.1:0-419 GCF_902410085.1 Haloferax sp. KTX1
GTCAATATCATTGACGCCTCAGCGCTGGAGAGTCTGGAGGCGATCAACAGCAGGCTCAGCGATGCCGGTGTGCGTCTCCATCTGGCGGAGGTCAAGGGGCCGGTGATGGACCAGCTCAAGAGCTCCGATCTGCCTGAAGCGCTCAGCGGACGGATTTTCCTGAGCACCTATGAGGCCTGGCAGGCCCTGGGGGGTGAGGGCGCAACTGAGACGACCGGTTAACCTTTTTTCCAGGCTGCGCCATCCCCAGAATTGAAACCGATAACCACTGTGATCCCGTCCTTCCGGAGGCTTTATGGATCTCGATCCTGTTCTTCTGTCACGCATACAGTTTGCTTTCGTGGTGTCATTCCACGCCATATTCCCGGTGTTCACCATAGGTCTGGCCTCTTTCATCGCATTTCTTGAGACATGTGCCT
>NZ_CABPRH010000259.1:0-419 GCF_902410085.1 Haloferax sp. KTX1
GGTACGTATTGAGCCGGTGCGCTGGGACAGGATCGCCGGGCCCGCAGTCTACCGGCTGGTCTGCGAACAGCAGCGCCCGGTGCTCCACTGGCTGCCGCCCGAAAACTCGGAGATGCTGATGGAGGATCTGCGCCGAGAGGAGGACGACCCACGCACGCCGGCCTGGGCCCATGACCTGTTACGCCGCCAGCGCGCCGGCACGCTCCTGGATATGGATGACGGCATCGAGTTCGGCGACGACGGCATTGATGCCGGACTGGTCCTGCATGATCTGCTGCGCCATCCCGGCGCCTGAACCAGCCGCTGATCTCCGCGCTACATTCCGTCACAGGGATGGTGACGATGCTCACACTCTGTAATCGGCGCTGACAGCCCGCCGGAGGTAAGCTGGACACAAGCTTGAGACCAAACCAACAGGG
>NZ_CABPRH010000260.1:0-419 GCF_902410085.1 Haloferax sp. KTX1
GGAAGAGACAGGCTACCCGGTGACACTCACCGCCTTTCTTGGCATCTACGTATTCCGTTCGCCTCACAACGGACTCACCTATCACCGCTATGCCTTCACCGGGGAAGCCGGTGCTCGGGAGACTGAGAAACTGGATGACGGCATCATTGCCGCCCACTGGCTTACACCGGACGAGCTTGAGACCCGCCGGGACCAGTTGCGAAGCCCCTTGGTGGCCAACTGCATCCACGACTATCTCAATGGCCGCCACTTCCCGCTCGACGTTATCCGCGAGACCGGCGTGCAGTGACGCATCGGCGCCAATCCCCTACAATAGGCGCCCTATGACCGAAGTGCAGAATTCCGGTAACGACTCCGCCCCCCGCGTCATCGTCGGCATGTCCGGCGGTGTGGACTCCTCCGTGGCCGCCCTGTTGCTC
>NZ_CABPRH010000261.1:0-419 GCF_902410085.1 Haloferax sp. KTX1
GGCGTAAGCCGTGGCGGATTGATGCCAACCTGGCGACGGTGGATCACAACGTGCCAACCACGGGGCGTGAGAACGGGGTTGAGGGGATCGAGGATCCGATCTCGCGGACCCAGGTCCAGACGCTGGATGCCAACTGCAATGAGTTCGGCATCGTGGAATACGGCATGAGCGATCAGCGCCAGGGGATCGTGCACGTTTTCGGGCCGGAGCAGGGGGCGACCCTGCCGGGGATGACGGTGGTGTGCGGGGATTCGCACACGTCCACTCACGGGGCTTTCGGGGCGTTGGCGCACGGCATCGGTACTTCCGAGGTGGAGCATGTGCTGGCGACCCAGTGCCTGGTGCAGCAGAAGTCGAAGAACATGCTGGTGCAGGTGGACGGTGAGCTGAAGCCGGGCATTACGGGCAAGGATGTGATG
>NZ_CABPRH010000262.1:0-419 GCF_902410085.1 Haloferax sp. KTX1
TGTCACAACGGAGCAAAGTGATGTAACAGAGGTCACTGAGGCACACCTGTCACTCGATGATGCGGGCGGCACGGCGCTGGAGGAGATGGAAAAGCAAATGATCCGCGAGGCGCTTTCACGTCATAACAGCAAGAAGCAAGTTGCTGATGAACTGGGCATCGGCATTGCTACGCTCTATCGCAAGATTAAGAAATATGAGTTGTTAAACACATAACCTCAGTGAATCCGGCCTGAATTCAGGCCGGATATCCTTTTACTTCGTTTTCTCGCAATCCTGAACTGTATTTACAATCATCTGATACCCCGTGCAGCGACAAAGATTTCCCGCCAGTCCGCGACGAATTTCCGTAATGGTTAATGGCTTCTCGCGTGGTTTCGCCAGCATTGCCGTGGTAGCCATAATCAGGCCAGGCGTACAA
>NZ_CABPRH010000263.1:0-419 GCF_902410085.1 Haloferax sp. KTX1
TCGCATCGATCTTGACGAGTTGCTCCGCGGCAAGCGTTTCCAGGAATCGTTCCACGTCAGTTGCCACTCGGTCTCTGTCGACATCGTACTCCTCGACTAGCGTTGAAACGATAGCCGCTGGTTCCGTCGGTTCCTGGATTCGGTCCCAGATGTCCGGGCCGACGCCCGACAGGCCCTGGTACCGCCCCGTCTCGTTGTTGAGCAGCACGATCTCGCCGTCGATAGTCGTGGTCACACAGTTATCAGTTGCGACGACAGTCGATCCAGAATCTATCGCGACCATATGAGGACTCCAGGGATACTCGCACTATTTGTTATGGCCTCTTTTCGTCGCCGTCACAACCCAGACAGGTGGTAGACGCTCCCTTCGCTCCCGTACTGCCCAACCGTAGTGAGTCGGTAACTATGTTACATAGCAC
>NZ_CABPRH010000264.1:0-419 GCF_902410085.1 Haloferax sp. KTX1
CTGCGACGATGATGGCCTGCGACCAAGTGAAACCGAACACGATACCGAACAGCGCGATCAGCCCCACGGCATAGGCGGCACGACGGACGGGGCTGGTGCCAAGCAGGGAGTCCGTCAGGGACATTATGTGTCAGGAAAGGGTCCGATTCCTAAAGTAATCCGGCTATGGTTTCATGTTCAAAAACATCAATACAGATGTGTCGTTGCTGAATGCGACCTCTATACTGACCACTCATCGAGAATCACAATGTGAGCTATGAATTGTTCTATGGCACCCTAAACACCGTTACACTCTGCCGACACGGCAGTTACCGCTCCCACGGGAAGAAGCCATTCCGCTCGCGATAGGCACTGATCTGCTCTTGGAACTCCTGCTCCTGGAAGTCTGGCTCGTCGCCGTGGATGTCCTCGGGTGAGAC
>NZ_CABPRH010000265.1:0-418 GCF_902410085.1 Haloferax sp. KTX1
GTGTGGCTCTCGAAACTGGTGGCGCACCCGCAAGCACGGTCAGCCGCGACAGCCCGAAAACAGGTCTGGCACTGTTCCTAAAGTGAAGTTATTGACACACTAATAAACTCGCACAGGTTTTACCGGTCGGCTACTTGTATCTGCGTTCCGTTTGTTCGAAAGAGTAATGAGTGACAGTCAGGATCAAAACCCCCGGGCCGAGCAGACAGTCTGTCCGTACTGTGGCGTCGGCTGTACGATAGAATATGCAGGCAACGGGAAGGCGACCGGCACAGCGGGGCCAGTGAACACGAAAGGAGAGATCTGTCCCAAGGGCGGAGCCGCGTTCGACGTAGTCGAACACGAGGACCGACTGACCGAGCCACTGGTCCGTGAGAGCGGTCACTTCGTCACTGCTCCCTGGGAAACCGCCCTGAGT
>NZ_CABPRH010000266.1:0-417 GCF_902410085.1 Haloferax sp. KTX1
GGTCCGAACTGTGTTCGACCCTGGGTTTTTAGTCTTCCCCCCCATAGAGACAGAGAACGTTCATGTACGGTAATACGTCGTTTGGTGGGGAGACGGAAGAAGTGACGCTGACCGCGGAACAGCGCGAGGAGCTCCGCCGGGACCTCTCGAGCGTCGCCGCACGGACCCGCGAACTCCTGCCCGGCGAGTTCGTCGTCGGCTCGGAGATCAGCAACAGCACGACTGGACCGCGGGCCACAATCGCGGTCCAGCCGCCCGTCGGATCGGTCGTCAGCGCCGACTACACGCCCGAGGACCCGGAGAGTGCGAGCATCTCCGACGCCGAACGCGACGACCTCGCGCAGGGCATCGCCGCCTCCGCCGCCCTGCAGGTCAAGCAAGTGATGGGCGACGACACCTCGCCGACGGCGCAGTAAC
>NZ_CABPRH010000267.1:0-417 GCF_902410085.1 Haloferax sp. KTX1
GTCGTTGATTTCGTGCTGGTCGAACAGCCCGCGGTCGAACAGCCGGTCGGGGTCGACCTGTGAGAAGGTCGTTCGGATAGTCTCGGCGTCTGGCTGGAGCGCCCGCACCAATCCTTCGGCCTCGTCGAGTTCCGCGTCGGAGCAGAGGTCGGCCTTGTTCAGGAGGACGACGTTCGACAGTTCGACCTGTTCGACCATGAGATCAGAGAGGGGGCGGTCGGCGTCGTCGGCCGCTGCGCCGTCGCCATCTCCGTCGGCGTTCGCTTCTACAGTACCGCGACGCGCCGGCGTCTCGCCGGCGAATGCGTCGAGGAACAGTCGGGTATCCAGCACGGTCACGAGCGTGTCGACGCGATAGAGCGCGGCCACGCGCGATTCGGTTGTGAACAGCCGCGCGACGGGCGCTGGCTCGGAGAT
>NZ_CABPRH010000268.1:0-417 GCF_902410085.1 Haloferax sp. KTX1
GCTCTGACGATCACGGGGCGCTGCCCCTGAAGGTCCTGGATAACCTCCATACGGGAAAGCAGTTCCTCTCGCCGTTCCTTGAGGTCCTCGATCTCCGCAATCTGCTTCTCAAGGTCCTTCATCGCATTTTCGATATAGTTGCTACGTGACTCCTGGTGATCGATGAGCCCCTGGACATGGCTCTGCCACAGGAACACCAGTCCGGCACCCACTACCAGTGCGCCGGCAAGCATGACCAGGAACTGACGTTGTTTCTCAGCGCGTAGTTCTTCGCGCCAGGGTCTGAGGTTAATACGGGCCATCAGTCAAAACTCCTCATCGCCAGACCGCAGGCGATCATTAAGGAGGGAGCGTCATTACTCAATGCCGCGGCATTCACCTTGGAACCCACCGCCATATCGGCAAAGGGGTTTGCCA
>NZ_CABPRH010000269.1:0-416 GCF_902410085.1 Haloferax sp. KTX1
ATTCACCACTGAATACGCCTTCGCCGGGAACGTCCAGAACCGTTATGGGTGCCAGACCATCGCCGCAGGCCAGCCAGAGCCCATTATCCACAACCAGCTCACCCGGCGATCGGCTCGAGGGCAACGGATGGGTCAGGGACCCGATTTCATGGATGACCACGGTTTGCCCACGGAAATGGGCCCGGGCTGGATGGTAGGGCGTGCAGGCGCGCACGTGATTGCGGATGGATTCCGCAGGCTCATTGCAATCGATCCAGAGATCCGCTTCCCGGAGAGGCGGGTAGAGCGTGCCCTCACCCTGGTTTTCGCCTTCTGGAATTGGTCCAGCGGTCAGAAGGTTGTGAAGTTGCTGCATAACCTTTGGGGCCAGGTTAGCGAGCCGTCGGGTGAGGGTGCCCTGGGTCTCGGATTCATGC
>NZ_CABPRH010000270.1:0-416 GCF_902410085.1 Haloferax sp. KTX1
AACAGGGGGTACAGCAGGGCACGCAACATTAACGTCTCCGGTCCTCATGGTGCTCTTAATTAAAGCACAGGGACCGAAAACCGTCACCCCTCAGCCAGCGTCGCGCTGGCGCAGAAAGTCCAGGGCTTCCTCGCGGATGCCTTCCCAGCCGTCTTTCACGGTGCGGAGCAGGTCTGCGATTTCATCCAGCTTCTCAATATCATTGCGGACGCTGGCTTCCAGGAGACCCCGCTCCATGTAATCGTAAAGCGCTTCAAGATTGCCGGCCAGCTCGCCACCCTGCTCGAAATTGAGGGATCCCTTAAGCGTCCCAACAATCTCCATGGTCTTGTTGATCAGGTTGCCCTTGCCGGCGTAGTCCTTGGCCTCAATGCGCCCCTTGGCCATATTGATGCGCTCGATCGCCCCGTCCAGCA
>NZ_CABPRH010000271.1:0-416 GCF_902410085.1 Haloferax sp. KTX1
CCTTTGGTGCGTGTCCGTGCTGCCGGTCTCACAGTTGTCCGGTGAGAGAGTGCGAGAGGATAGCCAGTTACCGATGAGGAGCCGCCGAGCTACCACTCGGCGACGCTGCCGTCGTCGTGTCGCCAGACGGGGTTGTGCCAGTCGACGTCCTGCTGGGACTGCTCCCGGAGGAACGCCTCGTCGATGTCGATACCCAGTCCGGGGTCGGTGGGGACAGTGACGAACCCGTCCTCGTAGTCGAACACCGACGGGTCGGCAAGGTAGTCCAGCACGTCGGTGGTTTCGTTGTAGTGGATGTCGATGCTCTGCTCCTGGATGAGAGCGTTGGGCGAGCAGGCGTCGACCTGAACACAGGACGCCAGCGCGACCGGGCCGAGCGGGCAGTGCGGGGCCATCGCCACGTCGTAGGCCTCGGC
>NZ_CABPRH010000272.1:0-415 GCF_902410085.1 Haloferax sp. KTX1
GTGCTGTACTGGCCGAGCCAGAACGTGTCCGCGAGGTTGTACGCGGTCTGGAAGAGATTCGTGATGACGATCGGCATCGAGAGGAAAAACAGCGGCTTCCCGATGCCACCCGACGTGAGGTCGAACTCCTCGGGCCCCTTGAACAGCGCACTAACGCGACTTCGAATCCCCATCAGCGGGTCGCCTCCGCTGGCGTGTCCGTCAGGAGATGGGTCTCAGCGTATCGCGTAATCGTCTCTTTGAATCTGTCTATCGAACGGTCTGTGGCGACGTGTCGGGTATGGGCACCTGTAATCGCCGTCACGAGAAACTCCGCTGCGACGGCCGGCTCGACCCTGCTATCGAACTCCCCGGTTTCGACGCCGGCCGCGATGATTTCCCGCAGCCGGTCGAAGAGCACGGCATCGAACCTGGC
>NZ_CABPRH010000273.1:0-415 GCF_902410085.1 Haloferax sp. KTX1
GATTACTGTAGGGATGGCCTCAGTCGTTATAGCCATTATGGCCGTACTGTAACTCCAATTACCAGATTTCTATGCACTCCACGAGGCCGATGTAGTACTGGCCTAACCGAGACCGTGGGGCCGGTTCTCTATGTCCCGGTGCTTCGATGGGTTTAAGCAATCCCATCGGGAAGCAAACAATGCACGCAAGGGCTCGTAGATCAGGGGTAGATCACTCCCTTGGCATGGGAGAGGCCCCGGGTTCAAATCCCGGCGAGTCCATCCTTATTTTACCGTCGTGGATGAGAGATCGACGACACAGGTAGGCTGATTTGGGATGTAGCCCGGCAGATTCTATAATAAACCACACAATCGAGGGCACAATACTGTCTAACCAAGATATTAGGAGAAAAACCAGCTAGAGACATTACTAAAC
>NZ_CABPRH010000274.1:0-415 GCF_902410085.1 Haloferax sp. KTX1
GCTGCGGAGCGCATCGGCGATGTAATTCCCGAAGTTTGACTCCTCGGAACGCACAGTGTCCTCGCGGGCATCGAGTGGGACGGTTGTCTCTCCGATGACGACGTCGAGCTCGTCGCTGAGCTTGCTTTCGTAGCTTTCCGCGACTTCGAACACACCTGGGTGCGGTTCGACGCGGCCCTCATCAACCGCGGCAGCGGTGTCGTACACCGTCAGGCTGTGGTCGGTTCGCTCCCCGTCTTCGACAGTGAGCGTCAGTTCGCCGAGGTAGTCGTACTCGTCGTCAACAAACGAAAGCACCGTGTCGTTCACGACTTGGGGCTCCTCGGAGAACGTCGCGGCGTGGTCGCCGACGATGACGTCGATACCGTCGACAGACTCCGCGAGCTCGACGGCGGCCGGGCTTGCCACGTGGGAC
>NZ_CABPRH010000275.1:0-415 GCF_902410085.1 Haloferax sp. KTX1
CTCCAGCGTCTCGTCGACGGTCCGACCGGGCAGCGATTCGAGTTCGCCGCGGTCGTAGGTCTCGATGAGTTCCTCGACGCGGTCGTAGGCGCTGTCGATGGCGTCGTTGATCTGCTCTTCCGCTTCTCGTGGGATAGACTCGTCGTCGATGCTGATGGAGAACCCGAAGTGCATGATCGACCGCATCGCCAGCGCCGAGACCTCGTTGACGAGAATCCGGGCGCGGGTCCGCGAGTAGTCCTTGGCGATGGTGTCGACGATTTCGCCCCCGAAGGCCCCGACGGCGTCCTCGTCGATGGTGCCGCCAGTCATCTGGCCGTCCTCGACGACGACAGTGTCGCCAGCAGAGGACGTGAACTCCAGGTTCAGGTCGTCCGGCAGCAGTTCGGAGAACAGGGAGCGGCCGGTCCAGTAC
>NZ_CABPRH010000276.1:0-414 GCF_902410085.1 Haloferax sp. KTX1
GCCCCAGATCACAGCAGTCACTGACCCCGTCGTAGCTTTCTTGCGGACACGACCGGAACCGCTAGCTATGGCCAACCGCCTGTTCGTCAGCGTCGATCTGGACGGGCTCAAAGACGCTATCGAGAGCGTACAGGAACGCTTCGACGGCGTCTCTGGGCTTCGGCTGACCGACCCCGCACAGGCCCACATCACGCTGAAGTTCCTCGGCGACACCGACCCGGACCGCGTTGACGACATCGTCACTGCTCTCGAAGGGGCGGTCGAAGACAGCGGCGTCGAGCCGTTCGAAGCCGAGTTCGGCGGTCTCGGCGTGTTCCCGGCGCTGTCCTACATCAGTGTCGTCTGGGTCGGTGTCCGCGACGGACAGGGTGGCGCGGAACTGACCGCGTTGCACGAAGCCGTCGAGGCCCGGAC
>NZ_CABPRH010000277.1:0-414 GCF_902410085.1 Haloferax sp. KTX1
GTACTAGACCAATCTGGGTTGTATTTTCTATCATTGAACTGAGTAACGGGTACGGTTGTAGATAACTATATGATTGACTATATATTCAATAACCTTAAGCGTATTGTGGTCCGCTGTCTCAACGGAGCGCACTGGACTGTCCTCAAGCTCACTGTACTCGTACATACATTCCTCCGCTGCCTCACCTTCTAACACCCCATAAGATCTGTAGACCCTGTGTTGACATCGGTGGATGGCGAGGTAATGGTGGCTTTGACTGAACACCAGTTTTCCCTCTGGCCCCGAAAGATACGAAAGCACTATATGTGATTGAACGTTTAGTCAACACCACCAAATGGCTACTCACAAACGAAGAATTCCGAGACGGAGTGTCGCTAGCAACGAGACACGGTTTGAACAAATCCTCAAGTAACA
>NZ_CABPRH010000278.1:0-413 GCF_902410085.1 Haloferax sp. KTX1
GTCGCGATGAGGCGCCATCAGCTGACGCGACCTACACGATCACTGCAAACGCTCTCAACGATCTGACCGAGAGCACCGCTCGGCGCGCCTACCAGGAGCTGGCAGAAGCAGCGCACCGGCTCTATGAGCGCCAGGTGCGGATCGAGGGCGGGCCGAACGGAGAGACGCACGGCCCGGAGAGCAAGCGGATCACGATGACCCGCTGGGTGCAGGCCATCGACTACGTGCCCGAGGAAGGGCGCATCGAAATCCAGTTCGCCAGCCGTGTTTTGCCCTATCTCTCACTGCTACAGCGGGAGTTTACCCGCTACGAGTTTCGCAACATCGCTCAGATGCGCAGCACACACGGCATCCGCTTGTACGAGCTGCTTCAGCAGTGGCGACAGCAAGGCGAACGCGAGCTTGAGCTGGAT
>NZ_CABPRH010000279.1:0-413 GCF_902410085.1 Haloferax sp. KTX1
GAAACACATCCGCAAAGAAGAAGGCGTGGTGATTCCGAAAGCCAGGAAATTCCTTGACGAGGAAGACTGGCGACAGATCATTGAATCGCGGGATGTGGACGATGACCCGCTGTTTGGCGAGCGGGTCCGGGATGAGTTCCGTGAGCTGCGCCATCAGATCATCAGTCTAACGCCGGAAAACCTGGGGGGGCTGGGTCTCAAGCACTCAAGCCGGATGACGGCACCTGAGGCCTCACACGAAATCCTGTCCATCAATGGGCTGGTATCGTCCTATGGTCAGATTGAGGTTCTCCATGACCTGGATATTCGCGTCAATAGCGGTGAGATTGTCTCGCTCGTGGGAGCCAATGGTGCTGGCAAATCAACCCTGCTTATGACGATCTCAGGGTTACAGCCGGCTGATAGGGGGGAGA
>NZ_CABPRH010000280.1:0-412 GCF_902410085.1 Haloferax sp. KTX1
CTGAGAAAGAGGCCGCTGCTCAGAAGAAAGCTCAGAAGTAAGGGGGGCTCCAAATGCTGCAACCGAAACGAACGAAGTTCCGCAAGGTACAGAAGGGCCGCAATCGCGGCATGGCCCATACCGGTAATAAGGTCAGCTTTGGCGAGTACAGTCTGAAAGCGACCGGCCGTGGGCGTGTTACAGCACGTCAGATTGAGGCAGCCCGTCGGACCATGACCCGTCGCATTAAGCGGGGTGGTAAGATCTGGATCCGCGTGTTCCCGGATAAGCCGATTACAGAGAAGCCCCTTGAAGTCCGTATGGGTAAAGGTAAGGGTGCCGTTGAGTACTGGGTCGCTGAAATCCAGCCCGGCAAGATGCTCTATGAGATGGAAGGGGTCGCAGAGGACGTGGCGCGCGACGCGTTCAATCT
>NZ_CABPRH010000281.1:0-412 GCF_902410085.1 Haloferax sp. KTX1
GATTATCTCCATGTACGTCTTCGCCGCCGGATCGCCTTTGAACGCGGCCTCGACGTCTTTTTTGAGTCGCGCGCGAACCGCTGGGAGCTGATCGATGACGGCGTCGACTGTCTCGGCGGGGTCAGATCCGGCGTACGGTCTGATACCGGCAAAGAAGAGGCCACAAAGGGTGTCGAGACGGTCCAGCACGGCGAGTTCGTCCCGGACCAGTTCAGCGGCGTTCCAGCAGGTCGGGAAGAACAGTCGCTTGAGGATGTCGACTTCCGGCCGTCGGTGTTCCCGCCGCGGGAACTCCATCTGCGTCTGGGTCGGGAACGGCTCTTCATCGGCCCGGTACGCCGCGAAGAGTTTCTCGTGTGTGTCGCCCGTGTAACAGTAGTCCATATCGGATGGTTGGGCTGAACCATCTTAG
>NZ_CABPRH010000282.1:0-412 GCF_902410085.1 Haloferax sp. KTX1
AGGTGGAGCGGACCACTGAGAACGACCCGCAGGGCCGAGCCGAGCACCGGGAGGCTATCGAGGAAGCGGTCGAACAGTCCCTGTGCTGTCGGGACAAACGCTACGAGCAACTGCAGGCCCACGGCGGCTTTGACGTAGCGGTCGACGTCCCACCAGCTCGTCCCCAGCAGGTCCAGTCGCCCGAGCGTCCGGTCGGTCGTCGCCGTGGGTGCCGGAATCCACGATTCGAGCGTCTCCGTGACCCGGTCCAGCAACAACAGGGTGAGGAGGACACCAGCCTGTAGCGTCACGAAGCCCACGAGCGGCTGGACCGAGAAGCCGGCAACGACACGGACGAGCACCCAGGGCAGCCTGACGGCAGCGGCGACGGCACAGACGATTGTGGCGCAGATACCGACCACCAGTACCACGA
>NZ_CABPRH010000283.1:0-412 GCF_902410085.1 Haloferax sp. KTX1
GCCCAGATCCAGCAGCTTCTGGCCGGCCTGTACGTGGGGCTTCATGAGCTCGCCCATGTGCTCAACAATCCGGCGGCTGGCGTCCAGAATCGGTTCCTGATCATCCTTGTACAGGCCGACGTGCAGGTCCTCGCCGCCCCATACGTGGAAATAGAAGTTATCCGCGTCGGTACTGTTGTAGTATTCGCGGGCCGTGTTAACGGCTTCGCTGTCGTACTTATCGGTCATCAGTCAGACCTCCCTCAGTCTGTTGGCTGGTCCTCAAATTCATGCCGCCCCACGACCGGGCCTGGCCATTACGGCCATCGTCACAGCGCGACGTCGTCAGGCAGCCCCTTCCATTCATCAGCAATCATGCTGCGTTTTTCTGAATCGGTCTTCTGGCCGGGGAAAGTGTCCGTCACGTGTCCGT
>NZ_CABPRH010000284.1:0-412 GCF_902410085.1 Haloferax sp. KTX1
CCAGCCCAGCTTTGGGGTGGCGGTTCTTCGTTCCCGAGTAGCCGTGGACGGAAATGACCTTGAGTTCGCGCGCTCCCGTGTTGTCCGCACACGTAATGAGCGAGCCCTTCTCGAGGCCTTGCGTGACGTCAGCACCGAGTGCTTCCATCAGGCATCACCGTCCTGTTCGTCGTTCGCGGCCTCGTCCGAGCCCGCGCTAACGACGACGTGGCTTTTCGTTTTCGAGAGCGGTCGACACTCTGCTATCGTGACCGTGTCACCGACCGCGAGGTCGAGACAGTCCGGTGCGTGAGCCGGAACGCGGCTCCGCCGCTTCATAAAGCGGTCGTATTTCGGCACCTTCACGTCGTACTCGCGCTCGACGACAACGGTCTTCTCCATGTCAGTGGTGGCTACCTCGCCGTTCAGTGTC
>NZ_CABPRH010000285.1:0-411 GCF_902410085.1 Haloferax sp. KTX1
CGGCGATCTCTTCGACGGTGGCAGACAGCCTGTTCATCTCCGAGGCGACGTCGTCGTGGCGCGACGCCTGCTGACTGGCTCCCGCCGAGATCTCCTGAACCGACCGGGAAATCTCGTCGCTCGCATCGTCGATCTCTTCGACGCTCCGGGTGACGTGATCGCTCGTCTCGTCGACGTCCTCTGCGAACGCGGCGACGGTGGCAACCGTCTCCCCCAGCGTCGTCACGAGGTCGTTGTAGTTCTGGACAACGGCGTCGAACTGCTCGTCGTCGGCCTCGAAGTCCTCGTCGATAGTGGCCGTCAGGTCCCCGTCTTTCGCCCGTTCGGCGGCGTCACCGAAGGCGACGACGAGGTCGTTCAACGCCTGGGAGCGCCGTTCGAGGTCGCTGGTCATCGTCTTGAGTTCGGTGG
>NZ_CABPRH010000286.1:0-411 GCF_902410085.1 Haloferax sp. KTX1
CGATCGAAATCGAAGAGCAACCGACGGAAAATATGGCGGACCGCTTCACCGAGATGTGGGGGGAACTCTAATGCAATCAATGCAGGTTGATCCGTCGCTGATTCCGCCCCACTATCTTATTCTCCTCTTGATTACGCTACTCGCCGTTACGATGGGACTATTTATTGCCTACCAGGCCTACCAAGGGTACCGTAGAAATGAAAGACGACAGATGCTGTTTATCGCGGTCGGGCTCGCACTTATCACCGTTATTTCACCGATAATCTCGCTGGCAATTTCGGCCGTCGCATTACAGTTCAGACTCGAACTGATTGTGTACACGTTTTACTCACCGCTAGTGAGTAATACCATCAAAATCATCGGCATCGGATTCATCATCTATTCGCTTTCTTTACGGGGCCGATCCTAATT
>NZ_CABPRH010000287.1:0-410 GCF_902410085.1 Haloferax sp. KTX1
GATTGAGTCTGGAACGCAACCGCATTGCCACCTGCCGGTGGATCTGTTCGGCATGGGCGCGCTGCTGCAGCGACAGCAGTCCATGGGCGAATTCCGTCTGAACATCCGCCATGGCCTGGGCGGCATCGTGGTGGATCTCGACGGCCGACCGTTCCGGTCCGTCACCACTCAGCGCCTGGTAATCTGCCCAGAGACTGCGCAGCGCCGCCGGAGCGCTCCCGGCGATGGGGTCAGGCGTGACCGTCTCCGGTGCTTCCCGGTCGATGATGTTGGTTACCAGTACCGCGTGGTGGGCCGTCATGGCCCGGCCGGACTCGGTGATCAGGTGCGGGTGGGGCAGATCATGCCGGCTGCAGGACTCGTGGAAAGTCTGCACTACCTGGCGCGCGTACTCCTCCATGCTGTAGTTC
>NZ_CABPRH010000288.1:0-409 GCF_902410085.1 Haloferax sp. KTX1
GAGATCATCTCTCGCCCTCCATCGCTTGTTGACGGAGCTCGTCTTCGCTTGGGAGGTCCCAGCCGTGGTATTCGCGAGCGACATGACGCGCTCGCTTGACGTTGACGACGACGCCGGCTGCTGGAGACTGATGCGCCTCAGTGCGCTCTTTCAGGTATTCTGGATGGTTGCGTGTGTACGTGCCAAAGCTGAGGCTGTCTGGCCCACTCTGGCTCATGACGACATAGCCCTTCAACTTGGTCTGGATCGCGTGTTTATATGACATAGTTGGTGGTCAAGACGCTCTCTCCGGAACGCCTCTCACCTGCCAGAGGCCCACAAAATTAGGTGAGAGTCCCCCACCGTCAGACTAGGATTGCTCTAGCGGTTCGACCCACTCAGGAGCGCAGTCATGGGTCCCGTAGTAGAG
>NZ_CABPRH010000289.1:0-409 GCF_902410085.1 Haloferax sp. KTX1
GTCGAGGGCTTCGGCGGTGTTGTTGATCTCCGTCGCTGCCCATGCCTGCCGCTGGTTGAACACCGTCATCGTGGCGATGGATGCCCCGGCAGCGGCAGTGAGGCCTGCTACCGCTCTGCCCGCAGCATTGATCCCGCTGCGTACCGATGACAGTGTTGGCACCATCTTAGCCAGGCGTTGCCGGAAGCCGCCGGCCCCACTGGCACCATCCCTCAGGCGATCCCGCATTTTCGCCAGCCGGCCATTGAGGCTTGAAACCTCCCCTTCAACGCCGGCGATATCGCCCTGGATGCGTTGCTGCTCACCCGCCAGGTTGCGGGTGCTAATACCGCTTTCCTGGAGGGATTCGCGCAGCTGGTTCAGCTGGTGCTGGTTAGACTGCCAGGCCTGCTCCGTTTCCTTCGCGGCG
>NZ_CABPRH010000290.1:0-409 GCF_902410085.1 Haloferax sp. KTX1
ACATTATTGATACCCCGGGACACGTGGATTTCACGATCGAAGTGGAGCGCTCCCTGCGTGTTCTGGACGGCGCCGTGGTTGTTTTCTGCGGTACCTCCGGGGTCGAGCCCCAGTCTGAGACGGTATGGCGCCAGGCTGATAAGTACCACGTCCCCAGGCTGGTGTTTGTGAACAAGATGGATCGGGCCGGCGCGAACTTTTCCCGCGTCGTGGACCAGATCCGTCAGCGTCTGGGGTCGACCACCGTTCCGATCCAGCTGCCGATTGGCGCCGAAGACAATTTCCAGGGTGTGATCGACCTCATGCGTATGAAGGCGATCTACTGGAATGAGGCTGACCAGGGCATGACCTATGAGCAGACCGAAATTCCGGATGAGCTGAAGGGCGAGGCCGACGCGGCGCGTGAGGC
>NZ_CABPRH010000291.1:0-408 GCF_902410085.1 Haloferax sp. KTX1
CGAACAACTCCGTGGGGACGATAATCGGGGTCTACGACGCTGAACTGCCCGCGGCAGGCCGGGAAATGGTCGCATCGCTGATGGTGCTGTACGGCCCATACACGACGCTGACAATCGCCCGGTCCGACCGCGATGTCGTTCAGGAGCACCTCCTCCGGGACGGGCACAGCGAGCGCTGGGGCCAGTTCGAACTGCCAGCAGAGGCGACTGTTGACGGGTTAGCGGGCAAGACTGGCGAGCGAAGCGACGCGTTCAACGACATCGCCCAGTCCTTCGAGCGGGACCTGAAGCTCCGCTACGGCGGCGCGACCGTCGCCGACCTGGCGCAGGTGCTCGAATACGGCGGGCTGTTCGGGTATCCGGTGACGTCGGGGTACCCAAACGGTAAGCTTCGGGTCCACTTCGAAT
>NZ_CABPRH010000292.1:0-408 GCF_902410085.1 Haloferax sp. KTX1
AGCCACCGTCGCGTCAGCGACGTGTGGCTCTCGCAGGTGTTGACGTGGATGTCGCCGTCAGCGTATTCTCCGTCGCCGTGGACGACGTATTTGCGGGTGAATGCGTCGTCTTCTTCGAGCGGTTCGTACGCCCGAAATCCGTCTGTGTAGACAGTCAGTGACTCCTCGTCGTGATTTTCGAGCAGGAGTCGAATTGTCGACTCGTCGGCGGATTTCGCTGGCACGACGTACCGATCGTCCGAGCCACGATCGACCAGCGTGAACACCGGCAGTTTGTCGCCGTCGTACGATCCTCGTCCACGCGTGGACAGGCCACGCGAGCGCGACTCTCGGTCGCGCTCGCGGCCTTTGAGGCCCGCAGACACGTACACTTCGTCGATTTCAACCGGTCCTGACAGCGTGATCGAA
>NZ_CABPRH010000293.1:0-407 GCF_902410085.1 Haloferax sp. KTX1
CCCATCTTCGCTTTTTCCAGACACCATGCCACCCAGCATCGTGTGGTCCTGTTTCGCGGTGTCCAGACGGTCCCCTTTGATACTCTTGAGATCCCCAATGAGCAGACGAACGCTTTGGCAGTCTCGGAACTGGTGCGTCGGGGCGTGGTGGAGGAGGGTAACCGGGTCGTGATCACCAAGGGCGACTACGTGAATGCTCAGGGTGGCACGAACACGATGAAAATTGTCCGGGTCGGGGCGGATATCCAGTGAGCGCAGTCGTCGCTTTCTGTGTTCACCCGGTAAGCCATTATTCGTTATCGGTAAAACCCATAATAAACAGGTCGTAAATGGGTTAAAGCGATAACTTCCACCTGTTACCCTTTTAGTCAATCGTGCTATTGGAAAACAGGTGCATATTCCTGATG
>NZ_CABPRH010000294.1:0-407 GCF_902410085.1 Haloferax sp. KTX1
CAATGGCGCGGTCCAATCTTTTCAGAGAGAAACACCCCCGAATCCGGTATTACAGCATTGATATCAGTGAACTTAATGATCAGGGAAAAATCGAGGCCATGCTTGCTCATTTTGAGCTTGAACCGAGCCCTGGCTTGACGGATATCGTTGGCAAACGCACCAACCTCAAATCGGAATCGGATTGACGCCTGATGATCACCTTTATCTTTTCATTCAATCGTGGGCCACACCTGAAGAACTGCGTGGAGTCAGTCGAGCACTGTGCCAGCCACTCAACCATCGTTATTTATGATGACAACAGCGACGATCCGGAAACACAGCGCATTCTCAAAAAGCTCAATGAGAAACACGAGGTGCGGCAGCCAGGTCAGCTACAGAACCTGAGCATTCACGGCGGGCTCTACAGC
>NZ_CABPRH010000295.1:0-406 GCF_902410085.1 Haloferax sp. KTX1
GCTGGCACCGCTGCGGCAGATGGAGGTCCAGGCCCATGCCCTGGAAGATGGCGACTTTGGAACTCGCACGGAGCCGCCACGTTCCCGGGAGCTGGCCAGGGTTGCGCGGGCACTCAACGGTATGGCTCAGCGGTTGGGTGAAACCTTTGAGCGCCAGCTGGGCCTGATCAGCGAGCTGGAGCACCGCGTGAACCGGGATCCGGTTACTGGTCTGCGGACCCGTGAGGCGTTTGACCAGGCACTCGGTGCGGCACTCCACTCGCGCGAGGCCGTGCCTGGCGGCGTGATCGCCATACTCCGCCCTCTCGGTTTTCAGTCCTTCAATGAGCGCCGGGGGCGGGAACAGGGCAATGCCGTTCTGGCGGACTGTGGCGCATGCCTTCTGGATTTTGAGTCACGTCATGAG
>NZ_CABPRH010000296.1:0-406 GCF_902410085.1 Haloferax sp. KTX1
CTCTTGAAGAATTTCTTTGAGTTTCCTTTCCTGGGATCAGTTGTACTGTCGGAAAATTACTAGTATCTATATTTTTCTCGGCTTCATGTACTGTCGATAAATCGTCCTGATCAGGTATTTTTTCGTACCGACTAGTGCCGACGGAGTAATTAATCAAAACGGGAACAGTCTTTATTTCTTCGTGTTGAGTTCCAAGTAATGGATCAACGTGATTCTCGTAGCATGCTTCCCAGCTTGCCGCTTTTGCAGTTACTCCACAATAGGGACAGCTGAGCTCCGAGCGAAGAGAGTCCGTTATTTCATCAACCGCAATAGAGTAGAAGGGCTGCTGAGAACCACAATTTGGGCAAGATACGACATCTGAATAAAGAACAAATTCTACAAGGCCTTTTTCAAGGTTTTGGTG
>NZ_CABPRH010000297.1:0-406 GCF_902410085.1 Haloferax sp. KTX1
CGTTCGGAGCGGCGAGGGCTTCGAGAGCGTGATCTTGCTTGAGGTTCCCCTGGACATATATTTTCACAGTACTACCCTGACTGCTCCCGAATTTGTCATCCAGCAAGTTAATCGTCGACGTTATCGTATATTCACCTGGACTGAGCGACTCAGGCAACTCTGTGAGGTAGGCTGGAATCTCCTCGGGGGGAAGAAAATCTTCATTCTCGAATGAGGTGCCGACACCCGACCCATACGCGCCCATCAGACCACCTGACAGGAGCAAGCCCAAGACGATCACCGTTGGAGCGTACTGGCTCACCTGTGCAGGAAACGCGAGCATTCGTCCGAGGACTGAGTCCTCTGACGCGATCGGGGCGGAGTTGAATTCCGGAACGCCGAGACGCGTACGTAGGTCGTCGCTCAC
>NZ_CABPRH010000298.1:0-406 GCF_902410085.1 Haloferax sp. KTX1
CCCCCACAGTTCAAGTGAGCTTGCACTAACCACACAGATGTGGCACTCTCGTTCGACCTGTTCGGGACGCTCGTAGCGGCAGACCGGCCGTCAGAGCCGTGGGACGCCATTGCGGAGACGCTTTCGGCCCAGTCGGTTCGGGTGCCGGACGACTGGGAGGACGCCTATCGCTCGGCCCACCGCGAGTACGACCGCGGCCGGGAAGCGCCGCTGGACGAACACGTTCGACTGGCGCTTGCCAGCCGCGGAGTCGAGGTTGCCGAGGAGACGGCGACCGAGGTCGTCCTCGATGCCTTCGACAGCCCGGTGACGGTCCGCGAGGGAGCCATCGAAGCGCTGGACGCCGCAGCACAGCGTGGCCCGGTCGCTGTCTGTTCGAACTGCAGTGTCCCTGGATTGGTCGAGC
>NZ_CABPRH010000299.1:0-405 GCF_902410085.1 Haloferax sp. KTX1
TGCAATTCCGTTCGTTCACCTAGAGCCAGGGCCAACTCGTCAGCCTGGAGGATGGCTTCTGCCGTTGTCTGCTGATCGCCGGATTCTTCCAGCGCACTCGCAAGTGCCGCCATGAACAAACGGGGATCACCGGCTTGGGGATCGGCAGCATTTTCCCGGGCGCTTTCCAGACGTTCTGCGGCTGGATCCAGACATTCCGCTTTACTCGCCAGCAGTGGCCATTCCTGACTTTGAGTGACACGACCCTGAATGCTGTTGAGCGTCTCACTCAGACGCTGGCCCTGCCCCCAACCGACCAGGATCAAAACGATACCGGCAACCTGCTCCTGAGAAGACCACTCATCGATCGATGGGGAGGTTTTCCCGCTGCCTTCCAATAACTGTCGGCGCAATTGTCCGTTCCGG
>NZ_CABPRH010000300.1:0-405 GCF_902410085.1 Haloferax sp. KTX1
CGTTCCCCCGGATTGTGACGTTCACGTTCTCCCGAGCCGGGTCGAGCCCGACCCGTTCCTCCGCACTCCCGCCTGACTCGTAGCCACATCCTGACGGTGGTGCGTTCCCAGCGAAGAACTCCCGAGTACAGTGTTCGTCTAGGACGTACGGCTGCTGTGGCGAACCGAGCATCCCCATTGTGAGCCCATCGGCGACTCTGTCGGTCGTGACTGTCTCCTCCTGAACCCCCGCAGAAAACGGCGACAACAACCCCGGAATGAACAGGAAAATGAATATCAGGACACTCAGAAACAGGCTCATACCGATCGCGAAGTCCAGCGTTGTCTGCCCACGCCGGTGCTCTCCCATCCAGAGTGACCGGCCGACACGCCGGTCGTTAGACTGCGTCTCATTTCTCCTACGGT
>NZ_CABPRH010000301.1:0-405 GCF_902410085.1 Haloferax sp. KTX1
TCTCCATACAACTCTATTTCGTTAAGAGCATCTGACCGATATGCCTTCAGAGTACAACCGAAATCGTGGATATCTGGCCCGGTCCAGCGTGCCATCCGTGTCTGTATCGCGGATGGTATCGTCTTTGTCAACGGGTCGTTCCGGTCTCGCCGCCAGCCACTGACGCAATCATAGCTATCGGATTCGCTGTCCCCACTTATCAACATATTGAGGAGGTCCGGAATGTCTTGTGGGTCGTTCTGTCGATCAGCATCAAGAGTTACGATAAATTCGCCAGTTGCTTGTTTGATACCCGCGTTCAAGGCTGCACTTTGTCCAAAGTTGCGGGACAGTAATAATCCGAGAACGTTCTCATTGTGTTCTGCCAAGTCACGGATAACGCTCCTAGTACCATCGGTACTACCA
>NZ_CABPRH010000302.1:0-404 GCF_902410085.1 Haloferax sp. KTX1
TTACAAGGCCGAGGCCGGTGGTTCGAATCCGCCCGGACCCATCCTGCGACGAACGGACGTGAGGAGCGGATGGTCCCTGTGGATTCGATTCCTGCCAGTCGCGCGCAACGCAGTGAGCACGTCTGGCTTCGGTTCGAATCCGCCCGGACCCACTGAACTTCTCGCGGCGCTCACCTCCGAGCGCCGCATGTGTGATTCGGCCGGGCGGTTCGAATCAGGGAACGAAGCAGCGCGGAGTGACCGTGGTTCGAATCCGCCGGGAGAGCACTGCTCTCCCGAGCCCTCGTTCGCTTCGCTCACGAGGACGCCCGGACCCATCCTGCGACGAACGGACGTGAGGAGCGGATGGTCCCTGTGGATTCGATTCCTGCCAGTCGCGCACGATATCATGACCCAGGTACCAG
>NZ_CABPRH010000303.1:0-404 GCF_902410085.1 Haloferax sp. KTX1
GGCTGACCCAGGTGAACTTCGTACAACCCAGAATTTCATCGGCAGTACGCCATACATCCAAGACGCCAGGTACGTGCCGCCACCACCGAACGAAATCCCTGACCTTCTCGAAGACTTGCTCGAGTATGCGAACCAAGAGACGAATTTACATCCACTCCTCCGAATCGGATTGATTCATTACCAATTCGAGACGATTCATCCGTTTCTCGATGGGAACGGACGACTCGGGCGGCTATTGATCAGTCTCCTCCTACAACGTGACGGTCTTTTGCCCGAGCCGTATCTCTACCTGAGTTCGTATTTCAATGCACGACGTTCGGACTACGTCGATCACCTACTGGCAGTCAGTCAGCGGGGTGAGTGGGAAGAATGGTTGCTGTTCTTTCTACGTGGTGTGCAGTCAC
>NZ_CABPRH010000304.1:0-404 GCF_902410085.1 Haloferax sp. KTX1
CTACGGAACCTCGTGGGTCCGCTGCTGGTCATCCTCGTCGCTGGCGCGTGGCAACTGGTCACGCTGGGCGTGCTCGCCGCCCGTGACGTGGTGCAGTTCTGGCCGCTGTTAATCATCCTGTTTGGACTATCGCTCCTCCTCGGACAGTACCGGGCGAAAGACGATCCGAGCGGAGCGATCACGTCCTGCTATTCGCGTTCTTCGGGGGCGCGGAGCGACGCATCACGGCCGACGCCTTCCGGAGCGCGGACCTGACCGCGCTGTTCGGCGGGATCGAACTTGACCTCCGGGACGTGAGGAGCAGCGACGCGCCGGCCCACGTCAGCACGACGACCATCTTCGGCGGGACCGAGATACGGGTCCCGCGGGAGTGGAACGTCCGCCTCGACGTGCTACCGCTGTTC
>NZ_CABPRH010000305.1:0-404 GCF_902410085.1 Haloferax sp. KTX1
GACACGGGGAGAGTCTCTATATGCACATTGAGAGCAACATAGCGGTCCTAGAAACCGCTATGTTCGGCAAGGCCCTTACATCCGCATATGCAAGCCAGCATCCCGCAGCGAGCGACCGAGGGGGCAAAGAGCCACACATACGGATGCCCGCTGTGTAACTGTGGTGCGGACAGCGAAGACGACATTTACTGCCATCTGCTTGTCTCACACCGGAAGAGCGCACTTGTTGACGCGCTTCTCGAAAGAGTGGACAGCGACGAGCTGGCCCGGGTTTAATTTCGGTACGGGCGTCAGTATCATCTGGTAGTACTAAATAGTTAATTCTGGAGAGAGTAGTACAGTATTTGTGTTCACACTTGTCCACTTGTTACCCATATTCTGAAATCTGAGGGTAACACCGGCAC
>NZ_CABPRH010000306.1:0-404 GCF_902410085.1 Haloferax sp. KTX1
CGTCGTAGCCCACCAGCGACTCGTCGGTACCGTCCTCGACGAGCAACACCGAGGACGTGTGGCCGACCATCTCCTCGTAGGCCTCGGCCATCAGCTCCATCTTCGCCTCGCTCATCTCCTTCGAGCGGTCCTTCTTCGTCTGGCCGCCCAGGCCTTTCATGTCGGCGGCGTCGGTGCCGGGCCGCTTGGAGAAGCGCGTGACGTTGATCTTCTCGGGCCGGGTCTCGCGCAGCAGCGCCATCGACTCCTCGTGGTCGGCCGGCTCCTCGGTCGGGAAGCCGACGATGAAGTCCGTCGACAGCGTCCAGTAGTCCAGATGGTCGTCCAGCGTCTCGACGACCTCCAGGTACTCCGAGACGGCGTGCTGGCGGCGCATGTCAGCCAGCACGTCGTCGCTGCCGGAC
>NZ_CABPRH010000307.1:0-403 GCF_902410085.1 Haloferax sp. KTX1
GGATGGCCCTGGTCATGTTCGCGTTCGCGACGCGATAGATGCCCCGGGCGGCTTCCAGTGGACCGCCGAGTCCTGCCTCGTCGGCAAGGTCCGCGAGTGCATCGTATGCCGCGTCCTCGTCGAGCGATAGTTCCCCACCCAGGCTGGTGCTTGCACCGATGTAGCCCAGCACGAGGTTGGCGTCGGTGACGGTCGGCTCAGTCCCGCCCTTCCCGTAGCAGGCGGGGCCGGGGTCGGCCCCGGCGGAACGTGGTCCGATCCGGAGTGCCCCCCCGGCGTCGACCCAGGCGATGGACCCGCCGCCGGCTCCGACTGTTTCGACATCGACCATCGGCGTCTTGATCGGCCGCTCGTTGATGACGCCCTCCGTGGTCCGTTCGGCCTCGCCGTCGCGGACGAGACT
>NZ_CABPRH010000308.1:0-403 GCF_902410085.1 Haloferax sp. KTX1
TTACCGAGGGCCGCGCTTCGCGCGCCCTCGCTACTCCCGAAGCGCGTCTTCTCTCTCCGTCGCTTCCAGCGTCTCCTCCTCGACATCGGTCGCCACCACAGCGGGCTTGTACGCCCCGCCGGGAATCAGGTCGTTCTCGCCGACTGAAGAGTCGACGAAGCGCTGGAAGGCGCGCCGTTCCGGCGGCAGTTCGCCGTACAGTACCTCGTCCTTGACGAGATCGTAGACGGGAATCCGCGGCGTCAGGAGCGTGTTCTCACCGACAATCGAGCCTTCGCCAACGACGAAGCCGCTGGTGACGCGACAGCCAGCGCCCAGCGATACCTCGTCCTCAACGATGACTGGGGCGTTCTCGACCGGTTCGAGGACGCCGCCGATGAGCGTGTTCGCGCCGAGCTTGACG
>NZ_CABPRH010000309.1:0-403 GCF_902410085.1 Haloferax sp. KTX1
CCAGTGAGGTTTCATACCGGCCGATGAACGACAGCGGCTGGTAAGGCAGTGCGTTGAGTTCAAAGCCGTTGCGCCCGAAGCCGCTGACCACGCCGGAGCCGAGGTCATCGAGCAGCGCGCTCAGCCGGGACTGTTCACGGGACTGCGGGTCGCGGGTCACGGATTCCGCGGTATCGCCCTCGTCAGCAGCGACGGCCTCGAGGCCAAGCCGGTACAGCAGGATTTTCTCCGGGTCACTGGTGGAAAGGGTGGCGCCATCCTGCGGGAGTTCGGAGAGCGCCCCGGCCCCCGAGTACAGATCCGCCACTGTGGGCGCCAGCCCCGCACGGACCTCGTTGTTGAGCGTTTCAACCCGATTCCGATCCAGGTTCTGGAAGCCATCGCGCACGGCGAGGTTGTAGAC
>NZ_CABPRH010000310.1:0-403 GCF_902410085.1 Haloferax sp. KTX1
GTAGTGGGTCAGGCAATCGCGAGAGAAGCGCAGAGCAAGACGAGCGTAGATCGTGTCCTTGCTGCTGAAATGCTTGTAGACGGTTCCCTTGGCAACACCGGCCTGAGCGGCGACCTGGGCAATGGTTACGCGCTCCCAGCCACTGTTCCGGAAAAGGGCCAGCGCGGTGTCGAGCAACAGCGTTTCACGCTGCTGGAAAAATTCGTCCTGGTAGCGCACCCGTATAACACCCTGTTCATGACCAACGGTCATTGTATGACCAGAAGTCACGGCCGGCAAGCAATGGGAGACTCGGCGGTCAGGAGATCAGTTTCCGGTGGGTTGCCAGCTCTGGATGGCTTCGTAGGTGCTGGCCACTGTCTTCGCGTCGAAGGGTTTCTGGATGAGCCCCGCAAGACGGCCA
>NZ_CABPRH010000311.1:0-402 GCF_902410085.1 Haloferax sp. KTX1
GTCATACGCTGAGTGGCCAGCATATGATTCGACTTCACTCTACGACCGGAGTTCTCTCGCCGGCCTGAAAGAAGACATCTGGACCGTTGCGTCCACATGGTTCGACCACCAGGCTCACCACTCCGTCGACGAGTTCGTATCTCACTACCCAGTAGCGTACGTCGAGTTTGGGCCACATGTCCGGTATTCTGGAGCTATTCAGTACGAGATGGCTCAACTGTTCCGATTATTTCTACTCAAAGAACTTCACGGCTGGGCCCACGAGACGGCACTCCTCACGTACCTCACTCACCATCCTGAACTCCATGAACAACTAGACATAGAGACGGTCCCAGACCAGTCGACGCTATGGCGAAGCTGGCACGAACGATTCACTACAGAGCTTCGCGAGACAATTGAGGC
>NZ_CABPRH010000312.1:0-402 GCF_902410085.1 Haloferax sp. KTX1
ACTTCATCGAGACGCTGTACGCGACGAACAAACTCGGCGCGGTGTTCGTCCCGCTGAACTACCGGCTCGATCCCGCGAAAATCGAGTATATTCTGAACGACTGTGAAGCCGCGACAGTCATCGCCGACTACGACTTCGCCGAAAAGGTCCAGCCGGTACGGGACGACATTCCTGCGGAGACGTTCATCGGCTACGAGCCCGACCGTATCGACGGGGAATGGGAAGCCTACAGCGGTATCCTCGACGGGCAGCCGACAGCCGAACCGGACCGGCCGGACATGGCCGAGGACGACGACGCCAGCATCAACTACACGTCCGGCACGACGGGGGACCCGAAGGGCGTGGTCAGAACCCATCGGACCGAGAGTTGGCACGCGCTGGTGCTCAATCAGCACATGGAGA
>NZ_CABPRH010000313.1:0-400 GCF_902410085.1 Haloferax sp. KTX1
GACTATTCTCCACCAGAGCCTGGAATCCCGGTACAGCAACGGCTGCAACGACCGCCAGCAGGATAACCACGATCATAAACTCAATCAGCGTGAAACCGCCCTGAGGACGCCGTGAGGCACGGGAAGACAATTTCTGTCCGATACGTTTCATAAGGCCTCGTCCAATCAATGGACACGATTTAACACTCTTTTTCAGGATAGCTCGACTTACGGGAATGTCAGCCGGACTCCGATGAGCGGGGAGGATCAGGGGATGAGTGGTTAAACAGTGTGAAAGAATCCGCGGTTAAAGTGAGAAGCAATCCCTCTTCAATCATTAACTCCGAAGTAACAAGAACACCGTCAATCAGGGCAGGAGAATACTAGAGCTAAGTAACAATGGGCCTGAAAAGGCCCATTG
>NZ_CABPRH010000314.1:0-400 GCF_902410085.1 Haloferax sp. KTX1
GTGTATAGATACGCGCTGTGATGTATGCTATATGTATCAAATCCCGGCGGAGATGTATCTCAGCCGGAAGATTTTGGGGGCTCCGGATAGTGAGTACATAGTATGGGTGTTCTTGACACGGTCTCCGAGCTGTTCGGCTCCGGGGACCAGCACTACCGGTTCCGCTGTGACGACTGCGGGACCGAGTTCGCACAGCGCGTGGCGACAGTCGAGGACCTGACCTGTCCGGAGTGTGGCGCTGGGGCGGTGCGGCCGGCCGAAGCAGCGTGAGGTTGGGGTGCCACTAAGCCCCGAGTCAGCGGCCCAGATCGTAGAACTCGTCGTTCGGACGGATGTCGGCGAGCTGTGCCAGCCGGTTCGAGAGGTTGAAGAAGGCGGCGACGCTGCCGATGTCCCAGAT
>NZ_CABPRH010000315.1:0-400 GCF_902410085.1 Haloferax sp. KTX1
GCATTGACCGCTATTACCAGATTGCCAAGTGCTTCCGGGACGAGGACCTGAGGGCGGATCGTCAGCCCGAGTTCACTCAGGTGGACGTGGAGGCTTCCTTCGTCACGGAAGAGGACATCATGAACGCCATGGAGCGCATGGTGCGCAACCTCTTCAGCGACCTGCTCGGCGTGAACCTGCCGGAATTCCCGCGTCTGCCCTATGCCGATGCCATCCGCCGCTTCGGCAGCGACAAGCCCGACCTGCGGATTCCGCTGGAGCTGGTGGATGTGGAGGACCTGGTCCAGAACGTGGACTTCAAGGTCTTCTCCGGCCCGGCGAAGGACCCGAAAGGGCGCGTTGCAGCCCTGCGGGTGCCGGGCGGTGGCGAGCTGACCCGCAAACAGATTGACGACTATAC
>NZ_CABPRH010000316.1:0-400 GCF_902410085.1 Haloferax sp. KTX1
GAACAGACGGGCGCGGAGTGCCCGTACTGTGGCTCGACCGACACCGAGCGGAAACACCCACGCGGGCCGTCGCGGTGCCAGTCGATTCATTACTGCAACGAGTGCCTGCAGCAGTTCAAAAAGTTCGAGTAAGCAGTTATTACTCGCTAGTTCTGCCTTCGGAGTTTCACAGCGTGAGGCAGAGCGGTGGAACTGTTGCTGGCTGCCTGGGCACGACTCGTCGGGGGAAGTTTCAGCCGAGGTTGATGTGGACGTTTTTCACCTCGGTGTAGGCCTCGATAGCCTGCTCGCCCTGTGCGCGGCCGTGGCCGCTCTGTTTCGTGCCGCCAAAGGGTGTCTGTGGCCAGGTGTTGGGCGTCTCGTTGACCATCACCATCCCGTAGTCCAGGCTGTCTGTGAC
>NZ_CABPRH010000317.1:0-400 GCF_902410085.1 Haloferax sp. KTX1
CTGCTAAAGCGGAGGAAGGAACGGGCAACGGTAGGTCAGTATGCCCCGAATGGACCGGGCAACACGCGGGCTACAATGGCTCTGACAGTGGGATGCAACGCCGAGAGGCGACGCTAATCTCCAAACGGAGTCGTAGTTCGGATTGCGGGCTGAAACCCGCCCGCATGAAGCTGGATTCGGTAGTAATCGCGTGTCAGAAGCGCGCGGTGAATACGTCCCTGCTCCTTGCACACACCGCCCGTCAAAGCACCCGAGTGGGGTCCGGATGAGGCCGTCATGCGACGGTCGAATCTGGGCTCCGCAAGGGGGCTTAAGTCGTAACAAGGTAGCCGTAGAGGAATCTGCGGCTGGATCACCTCCTACTGACCGGGATCAGGGCCTTGCCCTGACCCACCTACAC
>NZ_CABPRH010000318.1:0-399 GCF_902410085.1 Haloferax sp. KTX1
ATAATGGACCATTCTGGTGATTCGGTCCGTATTATCCACGTTGATGACAACTCGAACTTCGCCGACACGACTGCGGCGTTGCTCGAACACGAGGACGACCGGTTGTGCGTCGAGACGGCGGCGAGTGCCGAACAAGCGCTAGAGACACTCTCTACGGTCCAGTACGACTGCGTCGTCTCGGACTACGACATGCCTGACCAGAACGGGATCGAGTTCCTCGAAGCCGTCCGCCAGCGCTACCCGGAGCTCCCGTTCATTCTCTACACCGGGAAAGGGTCCGAGGAAATCGCGAGCGATGCGATCTCTGCGGGTGTGACCGACTACCTCCAGAAGGGTTCGGGCGCCGAGCAGTACACACTGCTCGCAAACCGGATCAGAAACGCTGTCGACGCACATCGG
>NZ_CABPRH010000319.1:0-399 GCF_902410085.1 Haloferax sp. KTX1
GCGGTACATTCGCCGTCGGGAAACCTATAGTGCGCCCTAATTCATCACCGTGGACTACACGCCCGGAGATGGCAAACGGGTGCCCCAGTAAACTCTCTGCCAGAGCCAGATTGTCATCCGCAAGGGCCTGACGCACGGCGGTGCTGCTGATGCGCACGCCACCTTCGCAAAAAGTTTGCGTACTGGTGATATCGAAGCCGTATTCCATGCCAGCTTTCTGTAATAACAAGAAATCGCCTTCACGACCAGCGCCAAAGCGGAAATCATCACCTACGGCAAGAAATTTTACGCGCAAATGCTTCACCAGAAGATCGCTGATGAAATTTTGCGCGGTTAACGCCGCGAAACGCCTGTCGAAACGCACGCACAGCACGTAATCAACGCCACACTCTGCAAGGT
>NZ_CABPRH010000320.1:0-399 GCF_902410085.1 Haloferax sp. KTX1
TTTCGAGATCCCGCTGCTGTGGTACTCCATCGACGGCAGTGCCGAGATCGAGTTTGAGCCGGTCGGCGAGACAACGGGCACGCTCAAGAACGGTCAGCTGACCACCCAGAGCAAGCTCAACGTGCACGTGAAGGAAGCAAGCGTGAACCTGTTCGGTAAGGACATCAAGATCGGCGGTGGCACCGAGTGCCGCACCGAAGCGCCTGCCGAGATCACGCTCGAGAACGAGGGTGACAACTTCCTCCCGCTGTCCGGAGGCACCCTTGTGGGCACCTATGAGCTGCCCAGGCTCGAGAATTGCGGGCTGCTGACCGAGGTTCTGAACAAGTTCATGGCCGGCCCCGGCAATCAGATCGAGCTCGAACTTACCCCGCAAAGCCAAGAATAAAGGGGTAGCAG
>NZ_CABPRH010000321.1:0-399 GCF_902410085.1 Haloferax sp. KTX1
TCCCGAGGCAGTGGACACTCCCGACGAGTCCCAGCCCGACGAACGCCGCGAGGCCGGCCGTCTCACCGGAACTCAGCCCCGCCGTCCCGAACTGCATATCAGACGGTACTCGACTCGGTTGGTTGTGTCATCCAGAACAGGCTGCCGGCGATGATGACGACGCTGACCAGCGAGAGCGCGACGATGGAGCGTCCGGTTCCCTGCATGTAGTACGCGACCGGCGCGAGACCGAGCAGCGCCAGCAACGTCACGAGCCGAGGGCTTGACGCAGACATATCTGGCCGTACGTTAGAGGGATTATAAAAAGAAACGGGTCGTTCCTACCGGCTGAAAACACCATCAGGGGTTTTTTTAGGTAATCTGCTATCTTCCCAGATATGGTACGGCACGAAGCTAGAA
>NZ_CABPRH010000322.1:0-399 GCF_902410085.1 Haloferax sp. KTX1
CAGCACCTGTGTGATGACCCATTCGGTGGCACAAATGGCGGAGGTTCTGGGCGCTCGAGGGTCGGAGGTAACGGTTGCGCACAGTCTTAACGAGCCTGAGGGCCTGACGTCGGACCAGCCATGGCAAAGCGACCGCGCCATCCTGTGCTGGCTTGGCGTGCGAACGTCCTGCGGCCAATTACTGGATCATCTCGGAAAGGACGAGCGGCTCAAGCTGAATCGCTGGCCGCCTTTATCGCTCATGAAAGGCAACCCCGCATTCATGAATCTTTCCGCATTGTTCAGCGGTCATGCGGGCACCTCGGTTCAGGAAGCGAGTGAGCGCCTGGGTCTCCCCGAGCAGGATACTGTGGGCTTTGTAAACGCAGTGGCTCTTTGTGGATTGCTCACGCAAGTGGG
>NZ_CABPRH010000323.1:0-399 GCF_902410085.1 Haloferax sp. KTX1
GCACTACCCTGGATGACGCTGATACGTCTGTGAGCTTCGATGTTGGCTGGTGGTTCAGTCCGGATGAGGCGCGTCTATCGCTAGGGGTATCAACCGTGGATGAGCAAACGACCTTTGCAGGCGGCTTCCGGCTTCAATTCTAGCCGGTCATGGTGTTGCACAGAACCCCGCCAGCGAGCGGGGTTTTGTGTCTGATCAGCAGAAGTCAAAAACAATCAATGTCTGTTTCGCCGCGCCAAATTGCACATGAGGCGTGATACTCCATGTTATTGCCACTTCCGACCTGGATGACATGCTTCCCGCCATTGCTGCACGCTACAGCTATATAAACGTTACCGCTCTCATCACGCCCTAACCCGTTTGTATTCGTAACCCTCTCGCACGACTTCCCCTCTGAAT
>NZ_CABPRH010000324.1:0-398 GCF_902410085.1 Haloferax sp. KTX1
GTCAGAGCGTCATAGAGCGACTGGTTGACGTTGGTCGTGCCAACGATGCCAACGATTCCACACATCGGGTTGTTTTACTCCGAGGTTGCTGGGGATTGGGAACGATCTTCCCTGAGAGCTTGAGGCGCGCCGTCCTGCATTTCCATGAGACGCCGCGCGCCTTCCTGCATCGCCTCGCCGGAGGCGTCACTGGCCGCTTCCGCTTCCGGCAGAAGCGCGTCGATCTCATCGCCGAATACATCGCGTGTCCAGGCTTCCACCCGGGCCAGCTCCTGCACTGTCACGGATTGCTGCCACCAGGTATCACCGGTAACGGGCGTCATCCGAAGCAGCGCCAGCGCCACAAGCACAACCACGAGCCCTCGGGCAAGACCGAAAAACATCCCGAGAGTCCGGTC
>NZ_CABPRH010000325.1:0-397 GCF_902410085.1 Haloferax sp. KTX1
GAGCAGCGACGTGACCCAGGACGGCGGTTGCGCCGACGCCGCGTTCCCGGCGGTGCCGGTCGCGTTCTGTGCGGCCCCGCCTATCGCGTCCCAGTTCACCTGGAGGATGCCACGCGTCTCGAGGAACTTGAACAGTGCCAGCTCGATGCCGATGATGACGGCAATGAGCTTTGCGACCTTCTTGGCGGCGAACCCGATGATCCCGCCGATAAGGCCGCCACCACCGAATTCGAGGCCCATCTGCTGGAGGCCCAACCCATCTAGTTGGAGTACGAACTCACCCATACAGCGTACCTGACCGCCTGTTTTTAAATCCTTTGTGCTCCCTCTGGCGCTTTCCCTTTTACACAGCCTCCGCCACAGGAACGGGGGTCGTTGCTACCGGGGTGTCCCAAAG
>NZ_CABPRH010000326.1:0-397 GCF_902410085.1 Haloferax sp. KTX1
GGCCGCGACGGCGGAACTGAAGGGGCGTCTTGCGGTTGAGATCCAGCATGCCCATGACCAGTGGGAAGAGCTTGAGGAGCCCTTCTACGCGGCGCTCCGGGAACGCTTCCCGGATACCGCCAGGGTGAAGGCCCGCCTGCGCAATGCCGCCCTGCACATGGACGAGGCGGCCATCTACACGATCCACAGCTTCTGCCGGCGGGCGCTCACCCAGGAAGCCTTCACCAGCGGCATCAGCTTCCAGGCTGCCATGGAAGTGGACAGCAGCGCCCTGGTGCGCGAGGCCCTGGAGGACTGGTACCGGCAGGAAGCGCAGGGACCGGACTTCCAGCAGCTCTTCGATTACCAGCCCACGCCGGAGGCCTTCGCCAGGGTGTGGGAGGGCACCATCAAGGGC
>NZ_CABPRH010000327.1:0-397 GCF_902410085.1 Haloferax sp. KTX1
GCGCGAGACCGGCACCGGCACCGAAGGCGGGGCCGTCGATTTTTGCGACGACCGGGAGGGGGCAGCTGTGGACGGTCCGGATCGCTTCGTGGAGCGACGAGACCACCAGTTCGACTTGTGCGGCCGGTGGTCGGTCGTGCTTCACTCCCTGTAGCATTGCATTGATGTCCCCGCCGGCACAGAACGCCGGTCCCGCGCCCTCCAGTACGACACACCGGGCGTCGCTGTCGGTCACCGATTCGAACTGGGCAGTGAGTGCTTCGGCCAACTCCGCCGACAGAGCGTTTCGCGACTCCGGCTGGTTCAGCGTCACTGTGGCAATCCCGTCGTCGACAGACAGCGTCACTGTCGCATCTTCCATGTGGTGGCTCTCGACCGGCGGAAAGATAACAGTGGT
>NZ_CABPRH010000328.1:0-397 GCF_902410085.1 Haloferax sp. KTX1
CGCTGTATCTGATGAGCAACCAGAACAAAACATCGCTTGATAGGCGGAAAAAAGCTATTTCACGGGTACTTGATCAGTTATCAATAATTCCTCATCTCACGGACTACTTTGAAGAGAACTCTGGTAGGGAGCCCCTGAAGCTTTCAGATGAGCCGAACGAAAAAGACTTTGAGCTATACCAGCAAAAAGATCGAGAAACCGGAAAAACAATCGGTTTGAACGAAGCACAAAAAGAGGCGTTCAAAAAGCTGATTGCTTATGGTCCCCTGGGCCTTGTGCAGGGCCCGCCAGGTACCGGGAAAACGAATTTTATCGCAGCGTTTTGCCATTACCTGGTTAGCCGTGAAAAGGTAAACAACATACTGTTAGTTTCTCAGTCTCATGAGGCTGTTAATAC
>NZ_CABPRH010000329.1:0-396 GCF_902410085.1 Haloferax sp. KTX1
GCTGTGGGTCAGTTCGGTTCCGGCTGGGGCTGGCTGGTGCTGGGCAACGATGGCAAGCTGAAGGTCACCAAGACGCCGAATGCCGCCAACCCGCTCGCCACCGGCGAAGGCAAGGTTCTGTTGGCGCTGGACGTGTGGGAGCACAGTTACTATCTGGACTTCCGCAACCGCCGTCCGGACTATGTCATGAACTTCCTGAACAACCTGGCCAACTACGAGTACGCTGAAGAGCAGCTCAACAAGGCGTAATGCCGGGTCCGCGTGCCCTGTCACAGGGCGCGCTTCAACCCCCGTTCGGGATCCCCGAGCGGGGGTTTTTCATTTTATGGGAGGCTACGGATGAAAGCCCCGATGCGGCTGCTGACCCATTCCGGGTTTGTGGCCGGCGCCCAGTGG
>NZ_CABPRH010000330.1:0-395 GCF_902410085.1 Haloferax sp. KTX1
GGCCAGGTTGATGCTGTTGAAGCCGGTGCCGCTGGCGACATCCACTACGTCGCTCGCGCCGGCTTCCTTGAGTAGCTTCTCGTAGAAGCCGCCCTCGGATGCCGCACGGCCTTCCCAGCCCACAAGGTCGTCCCAGTAATCGACGAAGTCGGGTGTGTACTGGCCGTATTGATTGCCGGTTCCGAGATTCTGAATAGTCATCTTACCTCCGTTGGTTTCGACGGTCCGTCCGTCAACGAGGTGTAGTCTGGCGGTGATCCGGTTATCATTACAGATTCAATGGAAGACTGATGTATCGGTACAGTTTTGCATTTAAACGAACTGTACCGATTGAAAGGGGCGATAACTGCCATGAATGATGCAACGGAACCCTGGCGCTACGAGACGGTGGCGAA
>NZ_CABPRH010000331.1:0-395 GCF_902410085.1 Haloferax sp. KTX1
GAAGAGGGACAGAACGTTACTGAAACCATCAGCCTGTACTCGAATCCGACCAAATGGTTTGCAGGTAACATGCAGTCAACTGGCCTGTGGGCACCGGCTCAGAAAGAGGTCACCATTAAGTCCAATGCGAACGTTCCTGTGACCGTCACCGTGGCGCTGGCTGACGACCTGACCGGACGTGAGAAGCATGAAGTTGCGCTGAACCGTCCGCCAAGAGTGACTAAAACGTACTCTCTGGACGCTAGCGGTACGGTGAAGTTCAAGGTGCCTTACGGTGGCCTGATTTATATCAAGGGCAATAGCTCTACCAATGAATCTGCCAGCTTCACCTTTACTGGCGTGGTAAAAGCACCGTTCTATAAAGACGGCGCATGGAAAAACGATCTGAACTCACC
>NZ_CABPRH010000332.1:0-394 GCF_902410085.1 Haloferax sp. KTX1
CTTCTACAGCGACAGCTCGACGTGGCCCACAACTCCCAATACTAAGTTGAACCCCTCACAGAAGTACTGGCTCCGGAAAACCCTCTTGACAGATAATAAATAGCAAATCGAAGAATTTTACTTTTAGGCCAGCCTAATCCACTCATGTCGAAGAAGTCTCGAAAGGTCGTGGCTGGAGAATACGACGTTGTTATTGTTGGCGGAGGAGTCGGAGGGATTACAGTTGGTGTTTTTACGAGTCGATACGGACTCTCCACACTAATCCTAGATCGTGGTCGGTCATCACTGGGCCGGATCGCACATCTGGAGAACTTTCCTGGCTTCCCTGGCGGAATCGATACGCCAACATTCCAGAAACTTTTGCACGCACAAGCCGAGCGAGTCGGTTGTGAAA
>NZ_CABPRH010000333.1:0-394 GCF_902410085.1 Haloferax sp. KTX1
GTCCGTAATCGTGTGGACGACATCGCCTTTCGTACAGGGTGCGACGTGGACGAGTTCGTTGCCGTCGTACTCAGCCAGCCCCATGACTGGTAGCGCCATGGTGTCGTACGCCGATTCCGCCACTTCTGAGTCAACGGTCGTGTCCTGATAGAAGGATTCCAGCGAGACGTTGTTGGTCAGCGCCCACTGCTTGAACTCGGCGACGCGGTTCAGGATGTACGTGCCTTCCTCCGTCCGTGCGGCGGCCGACTGGGGTGCGATCTGCTTGCCCCAGACGATGACGTTGAACCCGTCGATGTGGTCGTTCTCGTCGAGCGTCTGGAGACGGTCGATGACCGCCTCCTGTCGTTCGTGTGCGCCGTCGGGCAGCATCGACCGAACGTACAGCTCGATG
>NZ_CABPRH010000334.1:0-394 GCF_902410085.1 Haloferax sp. KTX1
GCTCGGTACCATCGGGGTCCGAGTCAAGATCATCCCGCCGGACGCGGAGCTCCCCGACGACTTCGAGATCTACGAGGATGTCGACGTCGAGGACTACGTGGCCGACACCGACGGCGAGTCCGTCGAGGAACTCCTCGAAGGCGAGCCTGAAGACAGCGAGACGGCCGAGGAACTCGACGAAGACGTGGCCACCGGGGCCGACGACGACTCCGAGGCTGACGAGGAGTTCGTCGACGAGGAAATCGTCGAGGAAGACGTCGAGGTCCCGACTGACGACGATGTCGAGGACGTCGACGTCGACGAACTCGAAGACGCTGTCGACGAGGAACTCGACGAGGACGTCGAGGCGGAAGCCGAAGAGCTGATGGACGAAATGGACGAGGAGGCTGACGAC
>NZ_CABPRH010000335.1:0-393 GCF_902410085.1 Haloferax sp. KTX1
GAGTGACTCCCGTTCCGCTACAGCGCCTGACGGTGGGGAAAGCGCTCCGCCCAACGAGCGCTCCGGGGATCCTGAGCCCGAGCGTCCATTGCCCGAGGCCGATGCCGCCATGGCCGCAGCCTCCTGCCGGGAGGAGGAAAACCTCAGCGGTGGCCGCAGTTATCGGGTTGAAATGCCGTCCCGCGTGGACGGTGCAGCCATCGTTTTCCAGGTCTTTGAGCCCCGTCTCTTTGACTGCCGGGAGAAGCATCCGTTGATTCTTCAGGGGCACGGTTTCAGCGGCAGTCGTTCCACCGAGGCGGGCAACGATCCGCTGGCCCCCATCAAGCCGCTGGTTGAGGCCGGCTACACCGTGATCAGCATCGATCAGCGGGGCCATGGTGAGAGTGGTGG
>NZ_CABPRH010000336.1:0-393 GCF_902410085.1 Haloferax sp. KTX1
CTCAAGGAGTACCTGGCGGACCCGACGCGACTCCTGTTAGAGTAGCCGCTCGGGTTCGCAATCGAAACCGAAACGGGTCACTGGAACGACAGGGCTGGTGATGCCCTCCACGAGAGACACATGGATCTGGTACGGATTAGCCGCGCTGTTCGTCTTGCCGCCGGGGTGTATGGCCCTCTCCCGGCTGTCGATGGACCTGTTCATATCGTCAGGGTCGGCCGGTGAAGCGAGTCTCGGAACGTTCCTCGGCGCGTTTGCTCTGACCGTCCTCGCCAGTTGGGCGAGTGTGCTGTTCAGCCTGCTTCTCACGGTCGGCCTCTTTCTCGACAGTCGACAGCTCCGGCGGACCGACGGCGACTGGTCCCCGACACCGCTGTATGCGCTCGCCGGCAT
>NZ_CABPRH010000337.1:0-392 GCF_902410085.1 Haloferax sp. KTX1
ACGCCGCGGTGGTCGATACGCTCGACAGTCGCGTCGACATCGTCCACGCCGAGCGCGAGGTGGTCCCAGCCGGACCCCATCTCGAAGCTCGTCTCCCCGTCCGTTTCTGCCAGTTGCAGTTCGACGCCGCTGTCGTCGGCCACGTAGTAGTTCGTCGTCTCGCCGTCGGGCGTGGTGAACTGCCAGGACTCCTCGAAGCCGAACTGCTCGTAGAACGCGATCGATGCTGTGGCGTCGGCCACGTTCAGGCACATATGAAGGATGCTTGCATTGCCCATACATCGCTTCCAGTGCCCTGCGTCAAATAGCTGGCGGGCTACGTAAAGCGAATTGTGACCGCATGCCACAGACTTTAATGATTATTACTCCTGAATGCTCGTATGGCGATCGAA
>NZ_CABPRH010000338.1:0-392 GCF_902410085.1 Haloferax sp. KTX1
CAGGCAAGGTGCGCCGGGGCTCACCATGGTAAAAGATGCCTGACATGAGGAGGCTGTAATGTTCGAGACATTCATACTGGCTGTCGTGCTTGTGATGGTGCTGATTGCGGGCATGTCCATTGGTGTGATGTTCGGTCGCAAGCCGATCAGCGGCTCCTGCGGCGGTGTCGGTAATCAGCTGGGGGGCGGCAGTGGCTGCTCGGTCTGCGGTCGGGAGTCGGGGAGCTGTGAGGATGACGAGCAGGGCCCTGATGCCGGTGACGCGGAAACGCTCACCTACAACGCAGCCAGCGACCGGAACGCGTGACCGCACCGGCTTAAAGACGAAATTGGGACAGAGGAGTGATTGAGCGGATGTCGGATCAACATTTTGATGTTGTAGTGATTGGTGC
>NZ_CABPRH010000339.1:0-392 GCF_902410085.1 Haloferax sp. KTX1
ACAGGCATAGCTCAGTGGCAGCAGCAACCGTGACGCGGGAATGCCCAGCCGTTGGGCCCAGTCCTGGACTGCCGGGATGAACATCGCAACCACGGCGGTGTTGTTCATGAAGGCGCTCATCAGACCGGTCGGTGCCACCAGCCGCGCCTGGGCCCGCCAGGTGCCTTTCGGGTGGCCGAGGAGATGACGTGCCAGCCATTGGATCGCGCCGGTCTCCTTGAGCCCCGCAGCCACAACGTAGAGCGTGGCGATGGTGATTACGCCGGGGTTGGAGAAGCCGGCCAGCGCCTCGGCCGGCGTGAGAATGCCCAGAATCAGCATGGCGGCGAGTGCTGTCATCAGGACCAGATCCGCGGACAGGCGGGTAAAGATCAGTGTGCCCAGCACCGTTG
>NZ_CABPRH010000340.1:0-392 GCF_902410085.1 Haloferax sp. KTX1
GCAGGAGATCGTGCGAACCGGGGCCGCCGCACTGGAACGCGGCCCGAAAACACTAGAGAAAGATGTCTGACGAACTTACCACAACAGTCTACTACGACGAGGACGCTGACGTATCGACTATCGACAATGAGACCGTAGCCGTGCTGGGCTACGGCTCACAGGGCCATGCCCACGCGCTGAACCTCCACGAGTCCGGCGTCGACGTAATTGTCGGCCTCCGCGAGGACTCGTCGTCTTGGGCGGACGCCGAGGACGCGGGTCTCCGCGTCGAGACGCCCGACGTGGCCGCCGGCGAGGCGGACCGCGTCGTGATGCTCGTCCCGGACACGATTCAGCCGGCCGTCTACGAGGCCATCGAGGACGAACTGGACGCCGGAGCCACGCCCCAGGTC
>NZ_CABPRH010000341.1:0-392 GCF_902410085.1 Haloferax sp. KTX1
GGTCACAAGCACGTTGGCACCAGTCGGCGCGACCAGGTCAATGCGCTGTATCATGGACGTCACCGCCTCGCTGCGCCCAACAATCTCATGGGCGTTATGCGAGGCGCTGATCTCTTCCTGAAGGTAGGCATTTTCCATCTCCAGGCGGTGCTTGAGGCTTTCCACCTCCTCGAGCGCTTCCTTGAGACTGTGCTCGGTTCGGCGGTGGTCGGTTATGTCGCGGAAAACCACCACGGCGCCCACCAACTGGCCGTTATCCACGATGGGGGTGCTGGTGTATTCCACGGGAAACCCGGAGCCGTCCTGGCGCCAAAAGAAGTCATCACTGACGCGGTGCACGGCGCCGTCCCGGAACGCCTGGTAGATGGGACAACACTCGCGCTGATAAGGAC
>NZ_CABPRH010000342.1:0-392 GCF_902410085.1 Haloferax sp. KTX1
CTCACCTCCCGGCTGTCTAGGGCTCGAGACCACCTTCAGAGGATTACACTTAATCCACACTTGGGGACCTTAACCTATCTCTGGGTTGTTCCCCTCCTGGTACACAGGCTTACCCCGCGCACCGGAATCCCCGCGTCAAACAGCGTCTGTAGGTTTGGAGTTTGACAGGTGTGCCGACTCCTCTCGGAGGCGGACACACCAATCGGTCGCTCTACCCCACAGACTACCTCGGCGGAGGTCATGCTTCGACATGTTTCGATTGGAACCAGCTGTTGCCGGACTCGATGGGCCTTTCACCCCTACACATAGATCACGAGAGGGTATTGTAGGACACCAACTCTAACAGACTTCCACGTGCCTTTCGGCACGCTTCATCTTGTCCATGCGTAGAT
>NZ_CABPRH010000343.1:0-391 GCF_902410085.1 Haloferax sp. KTX1
TATCGGGGCTGGTGTCTCAGCTGCAAAAGCGACTGTTCCGGTCACCATTTTCGGTTCCACAGCTGGTGGAACGATCCCTACAACGGGCGGTGCAGCAGTAAGTGGCATTAGCCTCAGCCCGGCGGGAGTCGTTGCTGTCGGTGCAATTGGAACAGGCGCAGCCACAGGCGCAGCCGCTGGCACAGTCTACTTTGTCGCCGCCGAGACAACAGGCTCTGCGAGTGGGGTCCAGCAGGGCTACCAGCGGACCGTCCCGACAAGTACCGTCGTCAGACAGTGGGATCAGAAGGACTTCTCTACTGAAACACAGGCACTCCTCCAGAGCGGGAATATCGATATGCCGCTGACGTTGTCAGCGGGAGCCACGTCCGTTCGTGGGGACACTGAGTAC
>NZ_CABPRH010000344.1:0-391 GCF_902410085.1 Haloferax sp. KTX1
CCAGATCACCGTCGAGAATTCTTTCGATAACATCAGCGGTGTTGGGACGGTTGAGAGCAACACTGGACTGGGGAGTTTCACCCTCTCCGAGAACCAGTCGATACCTGCAATCGGGTTGCAGGGGCTGTTCGGCACGGTGGTTTCCGAGGCCGAATCGGACGCTAGCGGGGACGTTATCCATGCCTCTGCAACGATTGTCAGCGGTGACGCTGACGCCAACGTGACGGTCCAGACCCTGGATTCTTGGCCAAACGGTGCGTATCAGTACGTCCACGTCGCAGTCGGTAACGAAACCGGGACTCTCAACTCGGATACCGGCACGGTGGCAGTGAGTCCGGGCGGCGGCCCTGATAATGGTGGTGGCCCGGGCAACGGTGGCGGTCCCCCGGAC
>NZ_CABPRH010000345.1:0-391 GCF_902410085.1 Haloferax sp. KTX1
CGTTTATACCTCGGGTGAACATTGTCCTATGTGCTCGGCTGCTCATGCCTGGGCCGGCTTGGGGCGTATTGTTTACGCCAGTTCTGGCCAGCAGCTGAGCGACTGGCTGGTTGAGCTCGGTGCAGCCGCACCGCCTGTGCGTCTACTGGCGGTTCAGGAGATTGCCCCGCACGTGACCGTTCAAGGTCCGGTCCCTGAGTTCGCTCAGCAGGTGCGTGAACTCCATATTCAAAATCAGGCTGGATAGGCCTCACGCGCTGGCGTTCGCTGCGGCGTGAGAGCCAACCAGACGATCACGCCCGGCCGCGATGCCAGCCGCGAGTGCACCGAGCCCCGTCAGGGCAAGGAACATTCCGGCGATCCGCCAGTCATCAAACCACTCATTCAACAC
>NZ_CABPRH010000346.1:0-391 GCF_902410085.1 Haloferax sp. KTX1
GATCAATCGCCGCCTTGAAAAAGTCCGCCGTCAGCGCGAGCAGGCCAGGCGGTCGCGCAAGCGGGCGGAAATACCGGTCGTGTCGTTGGTGGGATACACCAACGCGGGCAAATCCTCCCTGTTCAATCATTTGACCGAATCCACGGTGTTCGAGGCGGATCAGCTTTTCGCAACACTGGATCCAACGGTCCGCCGGGTCAGTGTGCCGGATGTGGGGCCGGTGGTGCTGGCGGACACGGTCGGGTTCATTCGTCACCTGCCCCACACGCTGGTGGAGGCGTTCCGGGCAACGCTTGAGGAGACCGTGGAGGCCACGCTCCTGCTGCATGTGATCTATAACACCGATCCGGCTCGTGACGACACGATCGGCCAGGTCAACACGGTGCTGGGG
>NZ_CABPRH010000347.1:0-390 GCF_902410085.1 Haloferax sp. KTX1
ACCCCGGGCTGTAGTGATACCACCCTCGCCCGCGGACCATCCATGTGACCACCGCCACCACTAACGCACCCATCAGTGCCATGCTAGCGAGGTACGTGGTTGACATGTGATAGCATTACAACACAATGCGTAATAATCGTTTGTGCCCGGCCGACGAGAAACCGGTGTTCTCGTCGCTGTTGTCGTCGGCAACCGCTGCTAACGGACAGATGTTGCTATTTGGCCAGCGGACGGTGTCTATCTTTTCACAGAAAGTCTATGCGTGTCTAAGAACAACTTGAATCTGTGCAATTCGCCCCGTTCGCCGGTGAACAGCCGTTTGTGGGTGCTGCTTTCGCGCTTTCGGTCGCCATCATCCTTGGAAATCTGATCGCACTGGGCTACTGGGCC
>NZ_CABPRH010000348.1:0-389 GCF_902410085.1 Haloferax sp. KTX1
GCCCTGGAGGCCGCAGCCCGCGCACAGCGGTTCAAATTTGGTGGCCTTTTCGTTGAAGTTATCCGGCAGCTGCGGGTTGTGCAGCGGGAACCAGCCGTTCGGCCAGTAGTCCACGTCGCCTTCGCTCATGGCGAGGTAGGCCACCGGGTTCTGCAGGGAAATCGGATCCTGAACGTCATAACCCAGTTCAGTGAGGAGCTCAACGTAGACCCAGCTGACCGGGATGGCGGATGTCCAGGTTGCAACAGCCGGCTGGACGCTCACGCCCTCACCGGGCATGGACTTATGGTCGTCTGCTTGGGCGCCCAGCGCGATCGAGCCCATAAAGGCCAGCGCCAGCGCTTTCAGCGAGATGGATTTCAGGCGTTTCATGATGCGTTCCTCCGTAT
>NZ_CABPRH010000349.1:0-388 GCF_902410085.1 Haloferax sp. KTX1
GTCCTTCTCAAGGATACCCGTGAGGACATTCTGGAAGCGGTTCTGCTCAAGCTCCGGGAAGCCGGCGCCGATGTGACCACCGGGGCCGACTGGATTGAGCTCAATATGCACGGGCAGCGGCCACACGCGGTCAATCTCAGGACCGCGCCCTATCCGGCTTTCCCCACGGACATGCAGGCCCAGTTCGTGGCCATGAACGCGGTTGCCGAAGGCACCGGGTCGGTTACGGAAACCGTTTTCGAGAACCGCTTTATGCACGTTCAGGAGCTGATCCGCATGGGCGCGGATATTGGCCTGGAGGGCAATACGGCGATTGTTCGCGGCGTCGATCGCCTCACGGCCGCGCCCGTTATGGCCACGGATCTTCGTGCGTCGGCCAGCCTCGTTA
>NZ_CABPRH010000350.1:0-387 GCF_902410085.1 Haloferax sp. KTX1
CGCAGCCGTAAGTGGCCAGGTCGTCCGGGGCGGTCAGGACCTTACCCCCGTCGGTGAGAAGTCCCTCTAGAACCTGCGGATCAAACGCCGTCGCCGTGCTACTCATAGAGTCGGGTTTCCTCCAGAACTGTTCAAAATCCGATCAAAAACCGGGAAAAGTTAGTCAGCTATGCTACCATAGCTGCTCCAACAATGCGGCGAAGACCGCAACTCTCTGATTTAAATTAACTTTTTTCGAAAACTCTGACTCAGACTGGATTTTCTGTCATGGCTAAGACATCCCTCGACAAGAGTAAGATTCGCTTCCTCCTGCTGGAGGGCGTTCACCAATCGGCCGTGGATACGCTGAACGCGGCCGGCTACACCAATATCGAGCACATCAGCCAC
>NZ_CABPRH010000351.1:0-387 GCF_902410085.1 Haloferax sp. KTX1
ACGGCACTCCAGGAGACCCTCCATGGGCAGCCCGCCGTGGCGCCGGTCATCCACAGCTAACACCATCTCGTCAATTTCCTAAGCTTGAGGCACAATACGGCATCGTCATAACCAAGGGATTACAGCATCATGGCAACAGTTGAGGATGTCCGGATCGGTGTCATCGGCCTTGGGTACGTTGGGCTTCCCCTTGCCGTTGAGTTCGGCAAGCATTACCCCACCCTGGGATTCGACATTGACAGTCACCGGATCGCGCAGCTCAAGGACGGCTTTGACGACACCCGCGAGGTGGAACCCGCGGAGCTTGCGGCTTCCAGCCAGCTGAGCTTTTCTTCTGAACTGGAGAGCATCCGCAACTGCAATGTGTTCATCGTGACCGTCCCCACC
>NZ_CABPRH010000352.1:0-387 GCF_902410085.1 Haloferax sp. KTX1
GACGTAGTGCCGCCAGCGGAATCGCCCGGGTGAGTCAGGAGCCGTACTCCGTAACCGGAACGAGTTCACCAGATCGTGGTACTCCTCAAACAACACTGGGAGCATCCGGTAGCCGTACGTGATGAGGAACGTGAACTGTCGTGGAATCCCGAGACTTCTGAGACCCTGAGAGAGGGTCTTCGGACCCATGCTCGAGAACACCGCCAAACTCGACACGGAGATAATCGTTAACTTCAGCGTGTACGGAACTAACGCTCGAATCGCCGCAACGGGATCACCCGTAAAGACAGTCACGACAGCGTACGATCCTAACGTCGTTGCCACGGTAAACGCCATCAGTCCGACGAGGAACAGGCTGACCCGTGAAAGTACTGCGAGCACCGACAC
>NZ_CABPRH010000353.1:0-386 GCF_902410085.1 Haloferax sp. KTX1
GACCGCAGAGCGGTACGTCCGGGAGGGGTTCTACTGGAACGCCGGCCTGTTCGCGTGGACGCCGACGGCCCTCCTGTCCGCCGCGGCGTCGTCGCCGCTTGCACCCATGGTCGAGCGACTCGACGACGGGGACCATGACGCCGCCTTTGCCGCTGTTGACCCGGTGAGCATCGACTACGCTGTGCTCGAAAACGCCGAGAACGCCTTCGTCGTCCCGGCGGCGCTGGACTGGGACGACCTGGGCTCGTGGGACGCCTTCGAGCGCATCCTCGACAAACAAGACGGAAACGCGGTGCTGGGGGAGGCGGTCACCATCGACGCCGACGGGAACGTGCTGGCGAGCGACGGGCACGTCAGCGCCGTCGGCGTCGAAGACCTCGTGGGGG
>NZ_CABPRH010000354.1:0-386 GCF_902410085.1 Haloferax sp. KTX1
GTACGGTCCCAGTGATGCTGTAGCTCTCCAACTCGAAGCGCTGGAAACGAACGACGACCCGTTTGAAAACGCGGGTATCATGACGGCGTACAATTTCGCCTCCCCAGCCAACCGCCGCTCGACTGGGCCACTGGACCGATTTATAGCCATAGTCGAGTCACCGCAGTACCGTCCGATGATCGACTTCGGAGAGGCTGTGCGAGGCCCTGTCGAGCGAAACGAGAACTACGCTGAACAGCGGGTGACGATTACGGGGCCGGATGGACGAACGACCACGTACGAGTTCGGTCTATCAGTGCAGTCCGTCGGCAAGTTCCGAGGCTGCTGGCAGACTGACCGTGTGGTAGTGGTCTGAACTTCCCTAACGAGAGGCCCTAGCGTTACAG
>NZ_CABPRH010000355.1:0-386 GCF_902410085.1 Haloferax sp. KTX1
TCGGTGGGGTCGGCGGCCGGTACCTATATCGCCGGCTTCCGGATCTTCGATCAGCTGGTCGGCGGGTAATCGCGCACGGGGGAAAAGGAACGCCGATGCACCGGGCTCGCGCCCTGTGTTTTCAGGGCCTCAAGATGACCCTTCGTGGGGTACCCCTTGTGACCGGCCAGCCCATACCCCGGATATTGGTCATCCAGCGCGACCATTTCCCGGTCCCGGCTCACCTTGGCCAGGATACTGGCGGCTGCGATGGCATCCACGCGCCCATCCCCCTTCACCACAGCCGTTGATGGCCACTGCCATTCCGGGCAGCGGTGACCGTCACCGAGCACGTATTCAGCGGGAGGCGCAAGCGCGGCAACCGCCCCTTCCATCGCCCGCATGGT
>NZ_CABPRH010000356.1:0-386 GCF_902410085.1 Haloferax sp. KTX1
GGACCATACTGGGGTTTTGGCGTCGGTTCGATAATACGGTTCGAGTCCTCACGCGGATTGACAGTCGCAGCCACCCTGTTCCAGAAACGCTACAATATCGTAGCTATGGCCGCAGTCCTCACACAGCACCTGCACCTCGTTGATGACGTTGAAATCGCCTGCCGAGATGGCGTCGTTCTTTTCGAGGCTCTCGATAGTCTGCCTCGTTACAGCGGTGGTTCGGCCCCGAAGCCGCTGTATTGAGTCGATGGCGTTTTCTTTCCGTTCTGCGGGCGTCCGCTCGGGTCGGGCCGCCCCACGGTCGTTCTTGAGATAGCGATACACCGTCTGGTGGGAGATAAAGTCGTCCATCACCGATTCGATATCGACCCCGCTCTGTTCGAGAC
>NZ_CABPRH010000357.1:0-386 GCF_902410085.1 Haloferax sp. KTX1
GTGCGTACGAGCGACCCGAGTGATCGATTTCGGACGCTCCCGCCGTGATAACTGGGCGGATACAAAGGCTCATACGCCCTCGGTCCCGAACGAACGCCGATGACGACAGGGATTTCGTCCGAGCGCGTCGAACTGTCCGTCGACGGTGAGGACGTCGATATTCACTACCGGACCGGCGGCGAGGGGCCGCCTTTGGTGTTTCTCCACGGCATTGGGCTGGACGCCGCGACAGTTTCGTGGCGTCACGCACTCCCCGCACTCGCGCCGGAACGGACGGTGTACGCACTCGATCTGCCGGGCCACGGCGACAGCGACAAGCCTGACCGCGCGTACACGACCGATTACTATCTCGAGACTCTGTCCGAGTTCATCGACGCGCTCGGTAT
>NZ_CABPRH010000358.1:0-385 GCF_902410085.1 Haloferax sp. KTX1
GCCGACGCATGGTGGTGAGTACAAGTGGGCGATGGAGCGTGAAGAGTACGATGGCAGCGGGGTAGTGTCCTCCACCGAGTTAGTGAGTAATCCTACGGGATGAATGAAGATAAATTTGAACGGGAAAATTTATTAATTTAGGAACTTTGTAAAGAAGTATAGATGAAAGCGGTACCGATTCCGGGAGAGATTCTCCGGACAGACGTTTTCATGGGACTGACATTTGATGAGTTAGTCATACTTGGCTCAGTACCGCTTGTAATGGTATTTCCCAGCCTGTTCATAGACCAAATTCCGCTGGTGGCTACTCTGGCGTTGATTGGGGTGTCGCTTCTTGGTGTGATCGCAGTCGTAATCAGAACACCTGAGGGTCAGAAACCACTTG
>NZ_CABPRH010000359.1:0-385 GCF_902410085.1 Haloferax sp. KTX1
GTATTCAGGAGCCTGTGGCTGGCCTCGCCCTGCTTGTGGGCGATCAGGCCGAACCCGCAGTTATCCCTGTATTCACCGGGCTGGTACAAACCTGTCATCATAGTGGTCTCTCTTGGAGATTCTTCTAATACAAAGACTTAAACAATACCCTTGAGCATTTTTAAGTCCTCGGTTATTACAAAAGGGCTACGTAGTCTACACGCGCGCGGAAATACGCTCAAATCAATGAGCCCAAAAAGAAATACAAGGGCAGGTTTTTATAACTTTTAAGCCTAGATATCCTTGTAGGCCCGGGGCCATGGATTCAGGGCGCGAACCCGCTCAGGCAGGGACTCAATAGCTGTGCGAGCCGCCTCCCGATCCGGATAGGTCCCGTGCACTACGA
>NZ_CABPRH010000360.1:0-385 GCF_902410085.1 Haloferax sp. KTX1
GTCCAAGAACTACCTGGCAGGAGAAGTTGATCAGGCGTCGCTGTACCTGAAGCCGCGCTCGGTGTACGAGAATGCCGACCATCAGTTGCGGCTCGGTGTACGTGCCGAACAAATTGACCGGGACAACAAGACCATCAGTTTGTCGGACCAGAGCACGTTGAAATACGATCGACTGGTCCTGGCCACGGGGTCACACGTCCGAAGGCTGAACGCACCCGGAGCCGACCTGAAGGGCATTCATTATCTGCACGACATAGCTGACTCGGATGCCCTGCATGAAGAATTACTTCCGGGGAAGCGCCTGGTCATCGTGGGTGGTGGTTACATTGGCCTTGAAGTGGCAGCCAGTGCCACCAAAAAAGGCGTTAACGTCACGGTACTGGAA
>NZ_CABPRH010000361.1:0-385 GCF_902410085.1 Haloferax sp. KTX1
CCTCCGAGGTCGCCGATGCCATCGGACTCGACGACCGCATCGGCGAGCAGTTCCTCCGGAGCGGCGTTGGCTGGGGCGGCAGTTGCTTCCCGAAGGACACGGATGCCATCATCGCCGCGGCACGGGAACAGGGCTACGACCCCGCCGTCCTTTCCGCGGCCGTGGAACTGAACGACGCCCAACCCGAGCGCCTCCTCTCTCTACTCGACGACCACGTCGACGTGTCCGGCAAACGCATCGCCGTTCTCGGCCTGGCGTTCAAACCCGGAACGGACGATATCCGGAACACGCGCGCGGTTCCGGTCATCGAGGGACTCAAAGAACGTGGCGCGGAAATCGTCGCCTACGACCCCGTTGCCACCGAGAATATGCGCGAACGCTATCC
>NZ_CABPRH010000362.1:0-385 GCF_902410085.1 Haloferax sp. KTX1
CCGGCTGGCCGTCCTCGGTCGGCGGTGCGACGTAGTCGATGTACTCCTCGGCCGTCGGTTCGTGGACGGTCACGTTCACATGGATGTCGCCCAGTTCAGAGGGGTCACCGACCGCGAAGTTGATTCGGCCTTCGAACGCCGCTTGCTTCTTCACGTCGAACGCGAAGGTGTCGCCCTCTAGATTATCGAAGAAGACCGACCGGGCTGTATCCAGGATTTCCCGCCGGTGGAGCAGCTCGGAGAACCCGTCCATCGTGTGGACTTCGGCGACGAGTGCACCCTGCTGGTGAGTCGGGTCAGCCTCAGGGAAGAGATTCCGGACCGCGTCAGCGACCCGGTCGGTCACTTCAGTGTCGTTGACGGGGACTTCGATTCGGATGTCGAC
>NZ_CABPRH010000363.1:0-385 GCF_902410085.1 Haloferax sp. KTX1
GAGGCGGTTCGTTCGGGTCGCTGTCGGCGTCAAGCGGCGAGTGCGGGCAGTCGTCGCCCGTGATGAGACGCCGGATACAGGCTGTCTCGGCAGGCTCGTCGACTCCGAACGCTTCAACGAATGCATCCCGCTGGTACTCACCCATGATCGCGGCGAGCGCTCGCCAGATGTCGTCCCACGCCGGGTCCTCCGGTTGGTGGTCAAGGTAGTCGTGGACGGCCTCGCGCAGCTGGCGATACTCGTCCCACGCCGGAACGGGTTCGTTCGGTCCGGGCGTCGGCCAGTCGGTGCGGTCCATACGCTTTGGAAAATTCCGATGGGGTATCAACTCTCGGGACGCGCCAGCACGCTACATCAGAGAAGGGACCATGCCACTAACCAACAC
>NZ_CABPRH010000364.1:0-384 GCF_902410085.1 Haloferax sp. KTX1
CCTCCGGTCTGATCCCTCCGTTCAATAGCCCGAACCAGATCATTAATCGTCGGTTCTAACCGACCCTCAATACCGGAGGCCACGATGCGTCATCGTTCCCTTATTGCCGGCGCCTGCGCGCTTGGCCTGAGTTCACTCGTTCCCGCGTTTGCCCACGGTCCCTATACCGAAGGCGAATGGGCGGGACCACGCCCCGACAGCCACGCGCCCATGGGCGTGATGGGCGACCACCGCCACAGCGCGGGCGAATGGATGGTGTCCTATCGCTACATGCCCATGAGCATGTCCGACAACCAGCAGGGCACCAGCTCGATCAGCGATGACACCATCGCCACGGAGATTCCCAACCGGTTCGCCGGCAACCCCATGCAGCCACCAACGCTG
>NZ_CABPRH010000365.1:0-384 GCF_902410085.1 Haloferax sp. KTX1
GTTCAAGGAGGTAGTCCTCGCCCTCAGGACGGCTGCTAGTGCGGAACTGGTCGTACTCGGAACCGATCAGGGAAGCCGCTTCCTCGCGCGCGGTTTCGCCCGGGAAAACAAACCGCAGGCGACCGTTCTCGGATTCACCCCCGCGGTACCGGATCCGCTCCTCCCGCAGCTGGCGCTTGATCTCGCTGGCATAGACGTCCAGGCGACGCGCCACCGCCGCCTCCATATCCACCTCCATCAGGAAGTGAACACCACCACGCAGATCCAGCCCCAGGTTCATCGGCTTTGCCCCGATCGCCCGGAGCCACTCCGGCGTGGTGGCAGCAAGACTCAGGGCGGCCACGTACTCCTCCCCAAGTGTCTCCTGCAACACCGAGCGAGCCC
>NZ_CABPRH010000366.1:0-383 GCF_902410085.1 Haloferax sp. KTX1
GCCACTGTCCTGGCCCTCCTTGATCTTCTGGGCTTCCTCTTCCATCGCTTCGACGTCGACCTGCGCTTCCTCGTCGATCTGGCCGAGGATTTCCTCGATGTCGTCCAGACCGAGCATCTCGCGGGTCTCGTCGTCGAAGTCGAGCGCTTCCAGCGCGTGCCCGTTCTCCTTCACGTCCGAGCCCTGAAGGTGCTTGCCGTAGCGGCCCACCAGCGAGGTGAGCTCCTGCGGGAGGATGAACTTCGTCGACTCGCCCTGGCCGATCTCGGCCAGCGTCTCCATCCCCTTGTCGATGACGGCGCGCTCGCCCATCGATTCGGCGGATTTCGCGCGGAGGACGGTCGAGATTGCGTCACCCTGGGCTTCCAGAATCTGGCTCTGCT
>NZ_CABPRH010000367.1:0-383 GCF_902410085.1 Haloferax sp. KTX1
GTCATGAACGAGGGGAGGACAAGCGCGGCGAGGACGGCGGCGGGGACGAACCGCAACACCCGCTCGACGACCGGCGGAATTTCGTCCAGCCGACCGAACAGCGCGATGAACGAGAGGCGACAGGCGTAGGTCAACACGCCGATGACAGCGACGACACCGGCTATCTCAACCGGGCCGTAATTAGTCGCCATCGGTCCCTCCTGTGACGGATTCCGTGAGAACGCCAGCCGTGATGCCAACCCCGGCCGCGACGAGCAGTCCGAGATTGAGCGGGAGGCCAGCGCCGACGACGGCGACGGTTCCACCGACGACAGCGGCGCTGCCGGTCGCTGCGTCTTCGATTGCCGGGACCAGAATCGCGAGGAAGACGAGGGGGATAGCGA
>NZ_CABPRH010000368.1:0-383 GCF_902410085.1 Haloferax sp. KTX1
ATCCAGGGCCATACGCAACTGGCAGCGCGCATGGCCTGACCATGACGCAGCGTCGCCCCTGCCCGACGAGCTCGCGCTGCTTCGGGAGCTGTCGGAACTGCGCCCGGAGTCCGTGGCTTTGGCCCTGCCGTTGAGCGGCCCACTGGCCGGTGCGGGCGAGGCGGTAAGGGAAGGTTTCATGGCGGCCTACTACCAGGACCTGAGCAACCCCGAACGGGCGACTCCTGCCGTCACCCTTCACGACACCGGAGCCAGCACGTTCAGCAGTATCTATGCCGGAGTTCTGGAGACGGATACGGACCTGGTCGTCGGCCCGCTGCGCAAGGAAGCACTTGATCGGCTGACGGCCCAGCCTTCTCTGCCGACACCGGTGATGGCACTGA
>NZ_CABPRH010000369.1:0-382 GCF_902410085.1 Haloferax sp. KTX1
ACGCATGCAGGCCGATGAAGCCGACGTTGACGCCGATACCGATCGCGGCCAGCGCGGCGGCCAGCCCGGACGTGATGCCGGCCGTCTCCGGGCCGCCCGGCACCGACGCGAACAGGAACGTCTCCACCTCGACGTAGTGCCGGAGGATGGCGGCCATCAACAGCGTGCCGCCCAGGCCGTGCAGCAGTGCGTACCGGAAGCCGGCCCGGACTGCCTTGCCGCCGTAGTGCCACACCAGCAGCGTGCTGGTGACGGCCATCAGCTCCCAGAAGAAGATGAGTGTGAGCCAGTCGCCGGCGAACACGGCCCCGAAGCTCGTCGCAACATACGAAAGCGCGAACGCCGTCTGTGTGGTGTCGGCCTCACTGGCGTAGGAGTAGAG
>NZ_CABPRH010000370.1:0-382 GCF_902410085.1 Haloferax sp. KTX1
GCTTCATCATGGTCGTCATCTTCGTGATGTGGCTGCTCATCATCGAGCGGGGGCTGTTCTTCGCGCTGACGTTCCACCGCCTGGCCGACCGGGTGCGGAACCAGTGGGAGACACGCTCCGAGCGCCAGTCCTGGTACGCCCACCAGGTGCGCCAGGACATGGTCACCAGCGTGCGCCAGGAGTTGCAGCGCTCCCTGGGTCTGATCAAGGCGCTGGTGACCATCTGCCCGCTTCTGGGGCTGCTGGGCACCGTGACCGGCATGATCGAGGTCTTCGACGTCATGGCGGTCATGGGTACCGGCAGCGCCCGGGCCATGGCCTCCGGCATATCCAAGGCCACCATCCCGACCATGGCTGGGATGGTGGGCGCGCTCACGGGTGT
>NZ_CABPRH010000371.1:0-382 GCF_902410085.1 Haloferax sp. KTX1
ATCGTACCGTCCCTCGCAAGCGACTGCGGAACGACGCTTCGGTTTCTGGTCTGGTCGCCACTGCCGCGTCCGCATCTGCCGGTTCCGGGACTGCGGTCTGCTACTGTTGCTGGACATACACGTCGTCACCGTGTCCCGCGCCGGTGTTAATGGTACCGGGGTTCTCCGGTCGTTCTCACCACCACCGCAAAGATACGAAGCACCTCAGCCTGTTCTGGCTGTTCAACTATATTCAACGGAATCCCGCAGAGGGGGCTCAGGACGTAGCTTTATTGGGGATGCCCGAGATGTCAGAAGCGATGTCAAAGCCACACACGGAGCGGTTTAGCCTGAAGGGTCAGCGGGCGATTATCACGGGCGCATCGAGCGGCATCGGCCGAGC
>NZ_CABPRH010000372.1:0-382 GCF_902410085.1 Haloferax sp. KTX1
CTGTCTGGCAGCTGGCTTTCACTGTTTAAAATCAGCGTATGGCCTAAATCGGTCGCGCGGTTAATCTTGCTGATTAAAAAACCAGCGATAACCGGAGATTTGATCTTACCCAGCAGAGAGCCAATCTCTTCCTGATAGTTATTGGCTGTTTTGAGAATGTAATCTTCCAACTGCTTATAACTCTTCAGATGCAATAATCCGAGAATCACATGCAATTTATTCATAAATTCGTGGGATCGTTCACGAAGTGCGTCAGCATAGTTGACCAGACCGTCGAGTCGCTGCATCAGTTTACGTACTTCAGTTTTGTCCCTGAAGGTTGAAATGGCACCGATGATAACGCCATTACTGCGCACCGGAACGGTGTTGATCAGTAATAGTC
>NZ_CABPRH010000373.1:0-381 GCF_902410085.1 Haloferax sp. KTX1
GTCTCAGTCGGCTCGGCCTCGGTTTCGTCGGTCTCGGTCAGCGGGGCGGGTGTCGACGTGTCGGATGGCGTGTACTGTTCGACCGGGGTGTCGTCGCCGACAGTGGGTGACGAATCGTCCGAACTCGCCTCCTCGATACGCTGCTGCCTGACCGCCTCGCGCGGCCCGGACGGCGTCGGGTCGAACTGCACCCAGCCCTGGTCGGGGAAGTACACCTCGACCCAGGCGTGGGAGTTGAGCCCGCGCACAACCCACTGGTTCTCGTCGATTCGCTGGCCGGACGTGTAGCCGACGGTCATGCGCGCTGGAATGCCTTGTGTCCGGAGCATCGTCACCATCGTCGTCGCGAAGTAGACACAGTACCCCTCGTCCATCTCGAAG
>NZ_CABPRH010000374.1:0-381 GCF_902410085.1 Haloferax sp. KTX1
AGCCAGGTCATGCTCTGCATGCTCAAGCAGCTCGAACTCTTCCTGAGCGGTGTTGGCCACCAGGTGATTTCTGCTGTGGAGGAAGTAGTACAGCGCCCCGAGTGCGTACAGCACCATCGTGTAGTAGAACGCTTTCGGGTCGAAGGCGTAGACGCCGGTAAACGCCACCAGCGACAGCGCCAGCGCGACCCCTGAGGTAAAGACACCGCCAGGTGTCCTGTAGGGCCGTTCGAGATCAGGCCGTTGAACGCGCAGCAGGATATGACTGAGTGCCATAAGCCCGTAGGACATGGTTGCGCCGACCACGGCCATGGCCAGTATCAGATCGCCTTTGCCGCTCAGTGATACCAGGAAGCCCAGGAGGCCGGGCACGATCAGAGC
>NZ_CABPRH010000375.1:0-381 GCF_902410085.1 Haloferax sp. KTX1
ACAGTACGGCGGCGGAAATCACCGTCTACACGCGGATTTACGCCGGGAACTCCACCGACGACGGTGACGTGGTCTGGGAGGGCTCCGAGGACGTGGGGACGCTCGAAGCTGACGAGTCCTACACCACGACCCGGCGCGTCGACCTGTCGTTCCGCGACGCCTACGCTATCGAACAGGCGGACGGCTGGATAACCATCCGGACGACTGTCGAGACGGCCGACCGGACAGTCACGTTCAGCGACCAGCGGAAGGTCGCCTGACGGGGAAGGCCGCTCCGGGACGACTGACTGCGCGTCTGAACGTTTTTATGCCGGAGCGCACCTATCCTCGGTACGATGACTACGACCGGCCCCGTTCCAGCGCTCGCCGACCGCGCGGCCG
>NZ_CABPRH010000376.1:0-380 GCF_902410085.1 Haloferax sp. KTX1
GACCATAAAGCCCGATGGCGAACGGGCCACCCCACTTGCGCACAAACTCACCCCTGGCGTCGAATGCTTGGACCCGGTTGGCATAGCCATCCGCCACATAGAGGGTTTTGTCTCTGGAAAGCGCCACATCGGTCGGGTAGATGAATTCGCCGGCGCCCCGTCCGGGCTCACCCGTTGTCCCCCACTGCCGGACAAAGGTGCCGTCCGCTTTCAGCTTCTGGACGCGCTGGTTGTAAAAATCGGCCACGAACAGGCTTCCGTTCTCCGCCACTGCTACGCCGCCCGGCCCATTGAACTGGCCTTCGCCCTGGCCGGCTTCACCGATCCGTCGCTTCGACTCGCCATCCAGCCCGAAGACCTGGACCCGGTCATTGAAGTAT
>NZ_CABPRH010000377.1:0-380 GCF_902410085.1 Haloferax sp. KTX1
GCTTAAAGAGGTTCATGTGCTCCGGATTGTGGACGACCGAGACGATTGCGGGGATGTCCAGTTCCTGTGCCAGGAGGGACACCATGACGTTGGTCGCATCCTGGTCCGTCGTCGTGATGATGGCATCCGCGCGGTCGGCACCGGCATCCTCAAGCGTCTCTTTGACGGTCGCATCCGCGTTGAGGACCATACAGTCGAACTCGCTGGCGACTTCGTCCGCCCTCGCCGCGTCCCGCTCGATGACGACGACTTCGTTTCCGGTTCCCGTTGCAATCTCGATGAGCGGCGTTCCGATATCGCCTGCTCCGACAGTGATTATGTACATATGTTCTGTGTGCTAGGTGCTGTAAAATCCGCAGACACCAGGGATCACGCCTCAC
>NZ_CABPRH010000378.1:0-380 GCF_902410085.1 Haloferax sp. KTX1
CCCTACAGCAGGAATCCACTGAGGAATCGGACATGGAGTCGCCAGACAGGGACGCGTAGCCGGAACCGAACACCGGGCCTTTTTTGCGTGTGCACTCGCTACGAGTAGCTGCCGGCAAGGCGCTTTTCACGTCGATGCCGGCGCTAACGCCCGTCTCGCTGCTCGGCCACTCGGCGTCGCTCGTCCGCCAAGGCTGTCCGGACAGCCTTTTCACTCCTCTCCCGGAGTCGACCCTTTCGCCTCTCCTCGTCTTTCGGATACTACCGACGAAGCGCTCCCGCTCAGCGGATAGTCCGACCAAGATTCCCAGCGAGCCACGCGAGCTACCGCGTCCGTTCCCGCTCCAGCGCTTCACCGAAGTGTTCTGGCGTGATCTCCAC
>NZ_CABPRH010000379.1:0-380 GCF_902410085.1 Haloferax sp. KTX1
CTGTACTTGCAGCCAGTATGCCTCCCAGTAGCTGCCTTCGTGTCAGTAGTGACCGTCCCTCTTTGGTGGAGTCCGCACTAGAACTGGCCCCATCATAACTGTGGGGTAGTATGTAATCCTTTTCGACCATTCAGGAGTACATTACTAATAATGGAATAAAGCGTAATTACGACTACCGCATCTTTCGAGGCCAAGTAACTACCAGTTACGATTCAGTTGGCAGGAACAGATTCAGACAGTAAGCCGAACCTTCCGCACGGATGAGTCGATAAGAGACAGCGGCTCGCCGGGAACCTGAATGGTTGAGTCGGTTATTAGGCACTCGTCTGCACTGGTGAACCTAACTCCATCGCGCCCCGCTCCCGACTGCTTGATTACGC
>NZ_CABPRH010000380.1:0-380 GCF_902410085.1 Haloferax sp. KTX1
GTGTGGGCCTGCCCGTTCCCCGCATGCGCGGGGATCAACCAGTGGCACTAAGCCGCTGATTTGAGGGATTTGTCCGTTCCCCGCATGCGCGGGGATCAACCGTTACACTGTAGAAGAGATGTCATGGGATGACGCCGTTCCCCGCATGCGCGGGGATCAACCGGTTGCCGAGGCTTTGAGCGTAATTCTTTCTATCCGTTCCCCGCATGCGCGGGGATCAACCGGAAAAGGCTGAGATTCGCCGGGAAATCATTGACCGTTCCCCGCATGCGCGGGGATCAACCGCGGATAACCCGCCCTTCCTGGTCAAAATGGAACCGTTCCCCGCATGCGCGGGGATCAACCGTCGCGATTGCAGGTCGCGGACTTCGCGCTTGACC
>NZ_CABPRH010000381.1:0-379 GCF_902410085.1 Haloferax sp. KTX1
CGTATTGCCTGCTCACTGGGTGGATGGCTGGCGCCCGGCTCAGTTTTATGTTCGCTCATATCGAATACCTTTTTGTTCAACCACCGAGGTAGGCTGCGATGACGTCCGGATTTTGACTGATCTGCTCTGGCGTACCCTCAGCCAGAACCCGACCGTAGTTAAGCACCAACAGCTGGTCGGATATGCCCATCACAAGCTTCATATCGTGCTCAACCAGAATCACCGTCACACCCTGCTCGGCAATTTTCCGGATCAGCTCCTCCAGTGCGGCAGTCTCGGTAGCGTTCAGCCCTGCAGCTGGCTCATCAAGGAGAATCACCTTTGGATCGACTGCAAGCGCACGCGCGAGTTCCAGACGCTTCAGGGCACCATATGACAT
>NZ_CABPRH010000382.1:0-379 GCF_902410085.1 Haloferax sp. KTX1
TTTAATATCAAATTGCTTGGTAAGCTCAGCACTTTTAATTCCTGACATACGTTCTGAAGCGCTATCTGCGCCAATCATAGCGAGGAATATGCGCTTCATTTCCCAACTTACTTTTTCTAACTCTTCCTCCTTTAGAATATTCATGATATCGCCAAATATATTCTTAACTGTTGCAGCAATATCCCAGTTCTCTGCAGACGTATTGGTTTTCCCTAGCCTATTGCGTACTTTGAGCCGCTCTGCCTCCGCGTCCCTCCACCGTTGTTTAACATCATCTATCTGGGTATTCCTACTCGCCTGAATATTTATTTGCTTTTGAAGCTCTTTATTTAATTGTTGTTTTTGCTCACTCAATTCATTTAAATGACTATCATCAATA
>NZ_CABPRH010000383.1:0-379 GCF_902410085.1 Haloferax sp. KTX1
CCTCCAGCAATGCCCCTCCGGATGGAGATAAAACCAAATGCATCTGCATAATCATCCAGCTTCCGCTGGCGCTTAGGCTTAATCCCCAGCTCTCCGAATTGGTATCTCTGTTTCTGATGAGGCCAGCTCTCCATATCTCTTCCATGTGGTAGCGAAACTTGTAGGCAGAATCCGGATCGTTGTCCGGCACAGAAGCTGCGGGACCAATAAATTTCTCTACGAGCTGAAGGTTGCTTATGCCTTGATAGGGCGATTCAGCGATAGCTCTCAGCAATTCCAACAGATACTTATTATCCAGCATATGTTCCTCTCAGTGGACTTGAACGATCGACAGTATCTGAACGGCTACTCCTTGAAAAGACGGCCGGTTCGGCTCTCA
>NZ_CABPRH010000384.1:0-379 GCF_902410085.1 Haloferax sp. KTX1
GTGTGGACCATGTCCACACCGGAATCCAGAGCCGCCTCGATGTCTTTCTCGACCACACGCGCCAGTCCGCAGGTCGTCACTCGCGTGGACTCGGCGATGTCGCGCACTGCCTCGAACTCCGCGTCGGAGTTGACGGGGAACCCGGCCTCGATGACGTGGGTGCCCATCTCGTCGAGCAGCGCGGCTATCTCGCGTTTGTCCTCGTAGTTGAACGACGTGCGTGGTGACTGCTCACCATCGCGCAGCGTGGTGTCGAAAATCCGTGCGTCTGTTATCTCAGACGTGGAATCCAGTGTGCCCTGGAAGAACTCGATCCGCCGGAGATTCCGACGTGCCCTCGTTGTTGGACATAAGCACCCGTAACTGGATGCTTCCACTA
>NZ_CABPRH010000385.1:0-379 GCF_902410085.1 Haloferax sp. KTX1
ACGTGGAACAGGGGGAGCGCGTGACCGTCAGGGTCTCTTCGCGACGGCCGGTCCGGGCGAAACTCGTCGACGCCCCCACAACGGGATTCGACGTTGTCGCCGCGGACCTCGATGCGGCACTCTCGCGCGACGATGCCGGGCTCACTATCGCGTCCTCGCGATACGGCGAGCCGGTAACGTCGACCCGTCTCGGCCAGTTGGCCGAGCGGCGCGACGCCGAGGGCGGCATGACCGTCGCCTTCGGGGCACCCGAGCGCGGGTTACCGTCGATACTCGACGTTGCCCCGGACGCCGTCGGGGGAGACCAGACGAGCGACGAACCAGAAGGGTTCGACCTCTGGCTGAATACGGTTCCGAACCAGGGCAGTGAGGTCGTGCG
>NZ_CABPRH010000386.1:0-305 GCF_902410085.1 Haloferax sp. KTX1
GGCGCGGGTTCCACAACGGTTTTACGTCGGTGCCGTGTAGCTCTCTCCGCTGAGGGCCCGTAGCTCAGTGGACAGAGTGCTTGGTTCCGGACCAAGATGTCGCGGGTTCAAATCCCGTCGGGTCCGTTCGCTTCGCTCACTCCCCCGACGTACTCACACTCGCTTTCGCTCGCGTGAGTCCCGTCGGGTCCGTACAGTTCTGGAACGCTTTAGAACCAAAGAGCAAGCGCTGTAGCCGCTGATTTGGTATATTTCTCCGCCAGTCGATTTCGTCACGTACCGTGACGGACTCGCACTTGAGAGGC
>NZ_CABPRH010000387.1:0-274 GCF_902410085.1 Haloferax sp. KTX1
CTCGTAGATCAGGGGTAGATCACTCCCTTGGCATGGGAGAGGCCCCGGGTTCAAATCCCGGCGAGTCCACTCACTTCCTTTCGGTCACTTCGTTCCCTTCAGTCGTTCGTGGACTCGCCGACGTCCCACTCGCTGCGCTCGCGGGACTCCCGGCGAGTTCATTCTCCGAACGCCGCTGTGTCCACTTGGCGGAGAACTGTGGCCCTTTGTCGATATTGCCGAGCGCAACCGTTAGCGGAAGAGATTATGAGCGCGTGCAGACCACATTACGCCG
>NZ_CABPRH010000388.1:0-247 GCF_902410085.1 Haloferax sp. KTX1
AAACTCCACGACGAACTCGCTCGCGGCGACCAGCGCGTCGCGGCGCTCGTCCATCGGCGTCGCGCCGGCGTGGTCGGCCTCGCCGACGATGTCGGCCGCGCAGGTCGTGATGCCGGTGATGGCGTCGCTCCCGGTCAGGACGGTGCGGCCGCGTCCCGCCGGCGCGTCGATGTCGCCGAAGCGGGCGTTCGCTTCGATGTCCTCGCGGAGTCGTTGCTGGGAGGCCTGCATGCTCGGCTCAACTCAC
>NZ_CABPRH010000389.1:0-240 GCF_902410085.1 Haloferax sp. KTX1
CGTCGCCAGTACATCGACAACCTAGTAATCGATCTATGAGCGGCGCTCTGACCGGATTTTTGAATTCTGGTGAGAGTGCTACTCACCCTCGCCGTCTGGGGATTAGGTGTACGCTGAGCCGGCCCATACTGTATATACCCCTTTTCCCGCATTTTCTTACACTTTCCAGCCACTGCTCGGGGTGGTCCGCGTGAGTCTCGCGCCCTCTCGGAAGGCGGGAGATACCGTCGAATCGACGGT
>NZ_CABPRH010000390.1:0-134 GCF_902410085.1 Haloferax sp. KTX1
TCGGAAGTACGAATACGTGGAGTAGCGGGGACCGTCCGCACGAGCGAAGCGAGTGCGGAGACGAAGCGCCGGTGAGGTGCTTCGGAAGTACGAATACGTGGAGTAGCGGGGACCGTCCGCACGAGCGAAGCGAG
>NZ_CABPRH010000391.1:0-128 GCF_902410085.1 Haloferax sp. KTX1
CCCCCCCCCCCCCCCCCCCCCCCCCCCCCCCCCCCCCCCCCCCCCCCCCCCCCCCCCCCCCCCCCCCCCCCCCCCCCCCCCCCCCCCCCCCCCCCCCCCCCCCCCCCCCCCCCCCCCCCCCCCCCCCC